>JBGAHN010000274.1:0-3418 GCA_044226145.1 Labilithrix sp.
CTCTCGGTGATCACGTCGAGATCGGGCATGCGACGTCCGAGCAGCGGGTGACCATCCCCGAGGTCGTAGCGAACGTCGAGTCCCGACAGCCTCGCGGCGTATCGCTTGCGAGGTTCATCCAGTTGCAGAAGCTCGGACATGAGCTCGCGCAACGCTTCGGATCGAGCGTCGCCGCGGCCGAGCGCGGTGGCTGCCAGGGTGCTCCGGAGCACGCGCGCGCCCACGGGATGGCGCTCGGCATGGTAGGTATCGAGCAGGCTCTCCGCGGAGGTGCCGTGGACCACTCGGGCCAGCTTCCATCCCAAGTTCACGGCGTCTTGGACGCCGAGGTTGAGCCCTTGCCCACCGGTCGGCGAATGCACGTGCGCTGCGTCGCCGGCCAAGAGCACCCGTCCTTTTCGGTAGGCCGTCGCCTGCCGGGCCGCGTCGGTGAAGCGCGAGAGCCACGTGACGTTGCGAACGCCGAAGTCGGTCCCGTAGACGGCGACGAGCGCTCGGCGCAGATCGTCGAGGGTCGGTTCGCCGCGGCCGACGTGCGGTTCGATCAACACGATGCGCGCGCGCTTGCCGTCCTCCAGTTTGGCCACGGCGTTGATGCCTTTTTCGCCGTGTCGGACGCCCCACGCCGGCTCTTCGGTCGTCCCGACCTCGGCGATCAAATAGCTGACGGATGGATCCCAACCCGCGAAGTCGATGCCGGCCTTCTTGCGGACGAGGCTGCGACCGCCATCGCATCCGACGAGGTATCGCGCCCGCAACGACCGGCCGTCGCCCAGCGCGACGTCGACGCCGGTGTCGTCCTGCGTGAAGTCCGTCACCTCGCACCCGCGATGCATCGGCACCCTGAGCTCGTCGACCCACGCGGCCAAGAGGTGCTCGATGTGCTTTTGCCAGAGCGCGAGCCCGTGGTTGTGGCGTGTCGGAAAGTCGCGGATGTCGAGCGGGATCCCTGCGATGCCCGCGACCTGCGCCACCCGACCTTGCGAGAGGAAACGATCGACGACACCGCGTTGGTCGAAGATCTCGAGCGTGCGCGCATGCAGACCACCGGCGCGCGAATCGGTGAGATCGTGGGTCTCGCGCCGCTCGACGACGGCGACGTCGACGCGCGCCAACGCGAGCTCGGCCGCCAACGTCAATCCGGTCGGACCACCCCCCGCAATCACCACGGCATGTTTCGTCATGACGACGACTGTGCGTCACCCCCCCGGTCTTGCTGCAAGCCCCCGTGTCTGGCATAAATTGGAGGTGGAAGGGGGCGCGGTCCCGCTTCGGCAGGCGAATCCGGAAGTGGCACCCCGACGGCCCCGGCGATTCCGCTCCGATGGTCCCGCCTTGTGCTTCGTCGGATTTCGCACGACTTGAACCGCGTTCCTTACGGCATCGCTCCCGCGTGGCAGTCGCTCCGTTCCACGCGGAGCCCGGCGCGCGTCGCGACGGTGAAGACGACCCCGCCGCCGTCGACCACCTTCGCGTCCGCGATCGCCTCGGGGCCGAGCTCCACCGGCAAGGCGACGCTGCCCACCACGTCGCCACGCTCCGATTCGAGGCAGAGCAGCTCCGCGCGCTCGCGATCCTCGTTGCCGCCGCGCGGCTTGCCCGTCACGATCAGGTAGACGTCGCCGGCGAGGTCCGTGTCGGCGAGGACGATGCCCTCGACGGCGACCGAGGGGCGCACGAGCCGGCTCCAGCGCTGGGTGCGGGTCGCGCGCTCCAACACGAAGACGTGCACCTCCGTCGCGCTGGGGCTCGGGAGGATCGCCGTGACGAACGCCTTGCCGTCGCGCGTGGGGGCGCCAGGGACGAGCGTCGGGTTCGGATCGACGCTGCCCGAGACGTCGCCCACGCGGCGGTGTTCCCCGGCGCGCGACTCCACGTACACGTCGTTTCCGGAGACGACGACGCTGCGCGCCCGGCCCGCGACGTCTTCGGGCAAGGCGAGGGTGCCGACGGGACGGCCGTTCGCGTCCGTCAACGTCACGCGCCCGTCGCGCCCCTCGCGGGACAAGAGCGCGAGGCCGCCCTCCTTCGTCACCGCGACGTCCAAAGGATCCTTCACGGGCAGTCGCACGTCGGAGGCGCCGCCGTCCGCGAGGAGCCGCACGACGCGGTCGTTCGCGCCGTCCAAGAGGTACGCCGAGCCCTGCGCATCGACGGCGAGGCGAAGCGACGTCTCGCCGTGGCCTTCGTCGCCGTGGGCCTTGCCGATGCGCTTCGGGCCGCGACCCCATTCCAAGAGCGTCGAGGTCCGCTCGGGCGCCGCGGTCGGTTCCGCCTCGGCGACGGGGACGCGGTCTTCGGCGCGAGGCCGGGCCTCCGCCGCGCCGGGCGTTCCCTCGACGCTCCCGCTCGTTCGAGAAGAGCTCGGCGCATCGGATCCCTGCTCCCGACGCGTGACGACGACCGCCGCGCCGACGCACGCCACGGCCATGCACGCGACGACGACGCGTCGTACGAGCCTGCGACGGCGTTCGATTTCGGGAGAGGCAGGAGGCGAGGGCAGGGGCGTCCGAGGAGCCGCGGCGCGACGATCGCGCGGGCAGCGTTATGGATTGAAACTGACGTGGACGTGGTCGTAGTGGTTTTGCGTGATGCTGCCGCGATCTTCCATCATTCGCCAGCCCCGTCCGTCACGCGTGTTGATGCGTTGACGCCAGATGACGTACTCCAAACGATGGACCGTGTCGCCGAGCGCGAAGTCCGCGAACTTGTCGCCGAGCTCGCGCAGTTGGAAGACGTCGAGGGCGAGATCGACGCTCGGCTGGTGCCCATGGTAGCTCGACACGACGTCCGGACAGCCGACGGTCCCGCACGCCACGTTCGCGAACGCCTGCACGTGCGGTCGAACCGGCACGGGCGTGATGATTTCTTGCACGGGATGCTCGTCGACCACGGCGCCCGGCGCCGCCACGAGGTACTTCGCCGAAGCCCAACCCGTCAGCGACGCGTACTTCACGTTGTAAAAACCGTTGGTGGGAGCCGCCGCCACCAGCGCCACCACGGCCCCGGTCGGCATCGTGACGAGCACGCCGTGCTCCGTCCCGGCGCCGGAGCGGAGGTTCAGATCCGCCGTCGTGCGCAGCGTGTCGCCTTCTTTGTACGCGTTCGGATCGGGGGCGCCCGGCGCGGTGGCGTCCGCCGTCGCCGAGCTTCCGCCGTCTTGGGCCGGCGCGCTGCCCGCATCGTCGCCGTTTTCGTCCGCGGGGCTGGGGTTCGGATCGCGGTCCGTCGTCATCTCGTCGTTCGCCGCCGAGCGCCGGAGATCCACGTTCGACGTCTCCTCCATTTCGCAGCCGACGAGGCCCAAGGAGAGGGTCGCCGCCGTCAGGATGACGGCACCGCCGAATCGCGGAAGGCGATCGATCGACGGCAAGGTCCTCGAGCTCGAAATGAGCGTGCGCATGCAAGACGTCCTTTC
>JBGAHN010000090.1:0-22186 GCA_044226145.1 Labilithrix sp.
CGGGCTGCCTGCCGTCTTTGCCCTCGCCGTCGTCTTCGCCGTGTTCTCGATCCTCTCGGTGCTGGCGATCCCAGCGGAGACGATCGACGACTACGCGGCTCGTGGTCTCGGGGATGAATCGGGAGCGACCGAGGCGAGCGGGCTCCGCGTGCTCGCCACGAATCGACCGCTCCTCGTCCTCGCCGCCGCGCTCGCCTTCTTCCACCTCGGGAATGCGGCGATGCTCCCGCTCTTCGGAATGGCGAGCGCCGCCGCGCACTTCGGCGATCCGTCCACGATCGTCGCCGTCACGATCGTCGTGGCTCAAGGTGTGATGGTCGTCGCCTCCATCGTCGCGACGAGATTCGCGCGCCCCAACGCGTACTGGACCATCCTCCTCGTGTCGTTCGCCGCGCTCCCGATTCGCGGTGTCGTCGCCGCGCTCGTCCACACGCGATGGGGAGTCTATCCGGTGCAGATCCTCGACGGCGTCGGCGCAGGTTTGCAGAGCGTCGCCGTTCCGGCGCTCGTCGCGCGTCTCCTCGCCGGTACGGGTCGCGTCAACGTCGGACAGGGCGCGGTGATGACCGCTCAAGGCATCGGCGCGTCGCTCAGTCCAGCGCTCGGTGGCTGGCTTGCGCAGCTCTTGGGGTACCCCGCGATGTTCCTCGTCCTCGGCGCTCTCTCGTCGGTCTCCCTCGCCATCTGGATCGTCTACCGCCGGCCGCTCAGGCATTCTTTGGCTGCGCCGATGGCGTGACGTTCGACGACGTGACGCGCGATGGCGTGAAGTTTTTCGCGAAATCCGAGCGCGTGCATTGGGCACGCCAGCGCGACGTCCGTCACGCTTTTTTCTCGCGACGTGTGAATTCCATCGGAGCGAAACCGTCCCATCGATCGATGGTTGATTATCACTTGCGGCCGCGTCGGTTCGTCCCATATCTGCGTTCGTACATGGCTAGTTCACCGCTTCGGTATTCGCTCGGTCTCTCCCTCCTCGTTGCGGCCTGCTCCTCGTCGGGCTCCGGAACCACCAGCTCCGAAAGCGACGTCGTTTCCATCGACGACACCGCCGTGAAGGAGCAGACCATCGGCAATTGTTGGCTCTACGCCACCGCCGCGTGGGCCGAGGCGCTTCACCTCAACGCGACGCACGAAGGGGTCGACGTCTCCGAGGGGTACTGGTCGTTCTGGTACTGGTTCGACGAGATCGTCGGCGGTGACTTGGCGAGCTCCTCGCTGACGTTGGGGGAACCGATCCTCGAGGGAGGATGGTGGGGCGTCGCGGCGGAGATCGTCCAGCGCTACGGCTGGATGAAGGAGACGGACTTCCGTGGCGACGCCACCGGCACGAAGGCCGACTGGCACAGGCAGGCCGTCGAGGAAGTGAACGCATCGCTCCGTTCGGGCCTCCTCTCCGATGCTCGCGTTCGAGACGACCGCGTCGCCGTGTTCCGCGAGCTCGTGCGGATCTGGAAGATCGCGCCGGACGTCGCGAAGGAGCTCGAAGAGACCTTCGAACCCGGGGCCGTTCGAAACTTCGAGCGCGGCGCGCACATCCGCGGAAGTCGTGTCCAGCTCGCGTCGTCGTTGAAGGCGCGGAGCGCCGATGGCACCCGGACGATTTCGCTCGAAGACGTCTTCGGGACGCAGGAGCGGGGATCGGTCGTCTCCGAAGGGCGCCGCCTGGGACCCGACGCGTGGTCCGAAGTTCGTTATCAATATTCGGACGACGACGCGGGGAACGCCGTCCGCCGCGCGCTCCTCGCGAACGTCCAGGTCGCTCTCCACAACAAGACGCCGGTGCCGATCGCGTGGGGCGTCGGCGACTCGACGGGCGGCGTCTACGCCGGGACTCAGGCGAACGTCTCGGGGCTGCACGAATCGGTGATCGTCGACTACGCGATCGACGACGTCCCCGGTTACGGACGGTTCGAGATCGGTCAGGAGATCACGGATCCCGCGGCCCTCGAGGCCTCGCTCGATCCCTCGGCGAGGGTGGTGGCGTTCCGGATCAAGAACTCGTGGGGAACCGATCCGTTCTACTCGGACGAAGAATGGCGTCAGTTCGGCGGGTACGGATCGCCTCCGACCGAACCGAAGACGTCGTACCTGCCGGCGCGGCCCGGTTACAACGACATCGACATCGCGTACGTCGACACTCGGCAACCGAGTTTGGACGATTGGTACGGAGCGAACTCGCACAACCTCCTCGCCGCCGCGCTCCCGAACACGCTCCGGTTCCACGTCGCGCGGCCCGCGCTCAAGCGGAGCTTCGTCAGCTTCGAGACGTACCGCGCCAACGATCTGAAGGCGATGGGCGGGGCCGACGCGGTTTGCAGCGCGCTCGCCAAAGCCGCGAACCTCGGATCGGACTACGGCGCTTGGCTCGACCAGGGCACGACCTCCGCCGCGTCGACCTTCGCGACCGAGGGGAATCTGTACCGCGCCATTCGCCGGATCCGCGCCACCGAGCGCGCGTACCCGCTGGCCTTCGGCGCCTACCCGGGAGTGACGCAAAATGGCGTCGGAACGGCGGCGTCGTATTGGAGCGCGATCGACGACGGAGGTGGGTGCGCGGTCGACGGCACGATCACGGACGGTGTCGGTACGAAGTCCTCCGCGGGCTGTGGAACGCGCCACGCGCTCTTCTGCATCGAGCGCTGACAGCGGCGCTCATCTGCATGGATCTTCCGGGCGATCCCTTCGTCTGTGAGGCGCTCCTCTTCGAGCGTCCGACCTTCGAGCGCGACGGGTGAGTGGATCGGCGTCCGTCGACGACATCCACCGACGATATCCACTCGCCGCACGATTGTTTACGTAAGCACATTGCCGCTGGAGGCGTCGCTCGCGGTTCGATATTCGATTTTCATGCGGTCGATACTTAAAGCCGAATGGAAAGTGGCGCTGGTGGCTCCGTTGATGACGCTCGGGGTCGCCGGAGGCGCGCTGATCGCGGCGTGCGCGGACGACTCGTCGACGACCATCCCGTCGTTCGACGCGAGCAATGACGCATCGTTCACGCCGGATGCGACGCCGCACCCGGTCGAGGACGCGCAAACACCGGAAGACGTCGACGTGCCCGACGCGGACGTGCCCGACGCAGACGCCGCCGACGTCGTGGATGCGGCCGTCGTCTCCGCCGATCTCGCGCTCGATTTTTCGAATACCGAGAATCCGAACGGCGCGTGGATCTTTGGTTATACGATGAGCTCTCCCGAAGGCGACGCAGGCGCGCTCATCCCGTTCACGACGTCGACGGAGTCGCTGCCGGACGTTCATTCGTGGATCGATCCGACGCACGTGAACCTCAACGCTCCGACGGTCTTCCACAACGGATCGAACAGCCCGGTCAACGGCACCGCTCCGGGCGAGGCCGCACTTCATCCGGGGAGCGTGGAAGAATACGCGATCGCTCGATGGACGGCGCCGGTCGCGGGCGACTACGCGGTCAAAGTGCAGTTCAAAGAAGGCGATCAGGGCGACACGAACGGCTTGCTCCTCCACAACGGCGTCGTGCTCGTGAACGAGGAGTCGACGTCGACGAACGCGGTCCACGACGTCAACGTGACGCTCGCCGCGGGGGACACGCTCGACGTCGCCGTCGGTAACAAGGGCAATTTCAACTACGACACGACGCCGGTGATCTTCTCGATCCACGCGGCTCCGTGAGTCTTTCGCCCTATCGGTGACGTCCATGCGAACGCCGGGCTCGACGTCGAGTCGACCGCCGGTCGCGCGTCGGAGACCGTCGTGGTACGCAGGGGAAATGTCACGATGGTTGCTCGTAGGTGGTCTTCCGCTCCTTCTCGCTTGCGGTGCTCGACAGAGCGCCTCCTCGAGCCCGACGACCCGTGGCGAGAGTGCGGGCGTCAGCGCGTCGAGACGTAGCGCCATCGTCGAAACCGAGCTGGGGGGCAAGTCGCTCAAGCCGCACGTGCGTGGTGTTCTCGCCGGGCGCGAGGTGCTCTTCCTCCTCGATACCGGGGCGAGCTCGCACGTGCTCTCCACATCTGCCGCGCAGAAAGCAGGTCTAGCGATCACGGAAAGCACGGCATCGGGCAGCGATCATTCCGGGGCGGCGGTGAAGGTGAAGCAGGTCGCCGCTCCGCCGATCACCATCGAAGGCATCGGCGCCGTCGCAGCCGACGGAGTCCTCGTCGTGGACCTTCCGCCGTTCTTCGACGGCCTGGGTATCGCTGGAATCTTGAGCCCACAGCTCCTCGCTCGTGACGACGAAGACGTCGTCCTCGACTTCCCCACGCGGAAGCTGACGCTCGAGCCTCGCGGCACGACAGTCCTCCCGAAGGAGCACTCCTCCGTGCTCGGACGCGCCGTCTCGGCTTGTGGGCAGCCGCCGAAAGACGGCGTGCGCTCTCGCGTCTTCATCCTGGGCGGCGAGGTCGACGGACAGTCGGGACGACTCGAGCTCGATACGGGGGCGAGCGTGAGTGACGTCTTCGCGTCGTCGCCCGTGGGCGCCGGGCTGGTCGCCAAGAGCAGCGGCGACGGCGTGATGGTGGGAGCCGCCGGAGCTTTCGAGACGAAGCTGGTCGACGACGTGCGATTGCACATCGGCGACGTCGAACACACCGTCCGCCTCGCGCTCATTCCCGGCGCATCCAAGTCGACCTCGTGCCCCTACGACGGCGTGCTCGGTATGGACGTCATCCAATCCTGCGTGCTCGTGTTCCGAGGCGAGAAGATGGATGGCTGGTGTACGGACGGGAACGACGCTGGGGACGCGGCACGTTGACGACGAGCGCGTGCGGCGTTTGTGGCCGTGGGTCGCCGAGCGTCTACAAGAGCCCGGAGCGGATCCTCACCTGACGAGGACGTCTCACTGGAGAATGGTCGTCGAGAAGAATGACCTAGACCCGATCGGGCACATGCAACAGGAACTCCGGCATGTCCGGCAGCCCATCGATGAACGTACCCTTCTTCTTGCCCTTGGCCGAGAAGCGGCGGATTCGTTGATCGAATCGCTCGGCCACGTAGAGATCGCCATCCGGTCCGATCGCGAAACCGGACGGGGCCTTGAGCTTTGCGTCGATCACCACGCGCGCCTTGGGCTTTCGGTGCGGTGCCGTCTTGGGCAGATCGTAGGCGAGGATGCTGCCCGTGCCGGCGGCGCCGATGAAGAGTGTCTCGCCGTGCCGGACGAGATGCACCGGCTTCGCCAGGTCCTTGCCCTCGATGCGCGCGACGAGTCGTCCGGACGAGACCTCGAAGATCTTGACGCAGTCGCCGGCCTCGTCGGCCACGTAGAGATGCTTGCGGTACACGACGATCCCGCGCACGGAATGGCGAGGCCCGCCGTTCACGTCGAGCACCACACGCAGGCCTTGCGGCGCCGGCACGTCGATCGGCGCGGGCTCGTCGACCGCTGGCAACCGCCCCAGGCTGGAGGCCACCAACGTCCCTGGAAGAAAATGGCCGTGGCGAAAGTTCTCGCGCAGATGTGACGCCACCGGCGCGGGCTTGCGCGTCTTCGGCAGCAGCGCCAGGACCGTGTTGGAGTCCTGGCACGAGACGTAGAGCCGTCCGTCGTCGTCGAGCTCCACGTCGAAGGGGTGGACCATCGCCGCCACGCGCTCGGTGGTGACCACGACGTCGACGAAGCGGAACGTGTCGCCGCGACGACGATAGCGCGCGATGTGGCTGTCCTTGCGCCAGGCGTTGGCGATGTAGAGGTCGTCGTCGACCCGTGCGAAGCCACGCGCGATGTGCAGCGGCTTCGCGTTCGGCGACGGATCGAGCACCAGCGGATGCGCTTTCCGGGGCGTGCCGTCGTCCTCGAACACGCCGATGTTCTCGAGGCCGGACTTGCCTTCGCCACGGTAGCTGATCCACCACATGATGTTCTTCCTTAGCGGCTCGGGCTCTTCGAGTCTCCGTCGACGACGGGTCGACTTGCTATGGTCCGAGGCGCCGCGGCTCTTCACCTTCGTCAATCAGGGGCGCGTCGGACGACCGCATCGTGATGCGCCACGCTGCCTTCGGCCGCCTCTTGCAGTCGCTTCACCACGTCGGTGAGGCCCTCTACCTGCGCCACGAGAACGACCAATCCCCACTCCTTGGGATCGATCGCGGTTTCGACGGGCGTCGCGCCGCGCTTTCGCAGCATGGCTTCAGCGGCGACGAAATCGAGCAAGCGCGCAATGCGCAGGGGTGCGCCTCGTCCGCCGGCTTCGGGATGCCCGTTTGGATCGGCCCCTTGCGCGAGGGCATGACGCACGCCGTCTTCGTCCCGATGAAGGAGCATCACGAGGAGCCCACGCGTTTCATCGAGCACCTGCTCGTGTGGATCGGGCTCGGGTGGCGGAGGAGGCGGCGTCCAGGTGGCAAAGGTGCTCTCGATTCGGCGCGCGAAGTCGCCGATGAGCGCGGGTGGAACGTCCTTCAGAAGGACGCGTTCGTGGCCTTCTCGCAGCACGAGGGACGCGGCCTCGGTGGCGAGCTCGGGACGCGTTGGGCCGTCGAGGCGAATGACCGAGCGCCTCGTCTTCGTGATCCAACGGTGTTCGTCGACATAGAGGGCGCGTTCGTCGGTGGAGAGCACGAAGCGCGACGTCGTCGATGCGAGCACGCCACCGATTCCGGCAAAGATTACGATAGCGAGCACGACGAGCGGCGCGGCATACGGCTGGTCCGTCATCGCGGCCCCGATCGCACCCGCGGACGGAACGACGATCGCGACGATGCCCCAGAGACGACCGCGCCAAGTCGTCGTCGGAACGTAGGACGCCGTCTCGCTCACGGACGGCTCACTAGCACGCGGTGCCTCGCACGAGCCACGGCTCATCGAAAGCGGTGCGCATGCGAAAATGTACGTCAGGGGTTTGCTCGACGTCGTTCGCAGTCGAGTGTGTACCCCGGCGTGCCGCCGAAGCGGGGACCCAGCTCACGGAACCAGGTGCCGACGCCGCGCGCCGTTCATGTCGTTTCGCAGCGCGACAAAGCAACGGGACCTCGTCTTCTCCGAGGTCCCGTGGTGGAGGCGCGGGGAATCGAACCCCGGTCCGAAAATGTCGAGGCCAGTGGCGTCTACGTGCGTATCTGGCCATTTGCATCGTCCCGATTTGCGCGGGCCAGCGCGCTCGCCTCGGGACTATTCACCTGTTGATTTTCGCGCCGTCCCCGGTGACCCGGAACTTAGCTAGCCAGTTGGTTGACGGTCTTCCGGAGGCACTGGCAAGCCCCTCGGTCGACCGGCTCTCAGGACTGCTGTTTAGGCAGCGAGGGCAATTGCGTTATCGTTCGCAATTGGTTTTGCCGAAAGTTTGGTACGTGGTCTCTCGGCAGCCACGGCACGCGGCACGCTGGTCGATATCTCCGTCGAAACCGATCGCCCCCGATGGGTGACTGGTACCGAGAACTTACGGCGCCTTCGCTCCGTTCGCAAGGTCCCTGAGCGCCGCCGTTCGAGCTCTGCTCCGGCTTGCTCGGCCGTCGTCCCGCGCCGCGTGGCCACGGCTCCGCCACCGTTGGCCAAGGTTCACGTCGTCGGCGCCGTTCGACACGCCTTCCTTTTTGGCGCCATCGCGCCGAGCATGGGCGGACCGCCGAGCATGCGCCGTTCCGTCCCGCTCCCCACGCACCGCACTCCCTTCGTCGTCGTCGGGGGCCTCGCGGCCTTCGTCCTCGGCGCGCTCAGCGCGAGCTGCGGTCGCGCCACCCCACCCGTCGCGCCCATCGACATCGTCGTTCGCGATCTCGAGGGCGGGGCGGAGCTCGCCGTCGAGGATGCTTCGTCGGAAGCCCCGCCGGCCGCGCGCTGTTCGGCGCGTCTCCTCGCGTCCACCATTCGCACGAACTCCGGTTGCGTTCTCGACGAGCGCATCAGCGCGTCGACCGGCGAGCTCTCCTTTCCCTGCCGCGGCGATGGTCCGGCCGACGCCGTCTTCGACGACCATCGCTTCGAGGGCCTCGTGACCGACGGGAAATTGTCGCTCGCGCTCCGCACGGAGCTCGACTGGGAAGACGGATGCCGCTGGGAAACCCGGCAATCGATGGGCGGCGATCTCGAACGCGGCGAAGAGAAAATCTCGGGCTCCCTCTCGTGGACCTACGCCGAATCCACCGTCTCCGGCACCGGTTGCGGAGTTCCCTGTCGAGCGACCGCGCGTGTTCGCGTCCTCGACGAGAGCGACGACACGTCCATGGACGACGACGCGCCGTGACGTCGTGACGTGAGGCGACTTGCGCCATCGTGCGGCCGTTTGGTTTCCGCTCCGTCGTCGTCCGCGCGTCTCGCGTCGATTCGCAGGCGCATCGACCACGCTCTCACCGCACGCCCACCGCACATCGACGCCGGCCTCGCGGCGGCTCGGCCGCTGCGACTCTCGAGGCGTGTCTCTTGCACCAGGTTCGCGGTCGGAGACCTTCACGATGGCGACCCCCACGAAACTCAAGCGTTCCCTTCGTTCGTCGTCGCGTCCTTCGTCGGCGCGCCTCCCGTCACGTCCGCCGCGCCCGTCACGTCCACCGCGCCCGTCGCGCCCGCCGCGTCCGTTTGGGCCGATCCCCACGTTCGACGGCGAAGCCGCGCTCCCCGACGACCCGACCATCCGCATCTTCTACCATCAGGCGCACAGGTCCGACGGCGGCGTCGCGTTCGTTCCCGATCCCGAGGATGGGACGCCGATCGTCGCCGACGACGCGGAGTCGTTCGCCGAGGAGTTCATCGCGACCGCGACCGCCGGTGAAGGCGTCGAGATGGACGCGATCGACGAGGTCGTCGACGAAGAAGACGGCGGGCCCTTCCTCGAGATCGAGTCCGAAGCCGACATCAAGGAAGCGCTCGGCCTGAGCCTCGACGACCTCGAGCCTTCGGCGCGCACGGCACACGCGAAACGTTCGCCGCGTCGCCGATCGGTGTAGGGTGGGGCCGTCGACGCGCCTCCGGTCATCGAGCCGCCGCGATCGACGAAGCGAGGTCGCGCTCATGGACGAATGGCGTTCCCATTGGATCGACGATCCGGACGGCATCACCGCTCTGCTCGAGCGGACGCGTCGCATCGCCGTGCTCGGCATCAAGACCGAGGCCGCCGCCGATCAACCTTCCCACTACGTGCCGGCGTATGCCGCCGAGCGAGGGTTCGAGATCGTGCCCGTGCCGGTCTACTACCCCGACGCGACGGTCATCCTCGGCAGGAAAGTCTACCGAAAGCTCGCCGACGTCGCGCGCGAGGTCGGACCCATCGACATGGTCAACGTCTTCCGCAAGTCCGACGCGCTCGCGGCGCACCTCGACGACGTCCTCGCGGCGAAGCCGAAGAGCGTCTGGCTGCAGCTCGGGATCCGCGACGACGCGTTCGCCGAACGGCTCGCGCGCGCGGGCATCGACGTCGTCCAAGACCGCTGCTTGCTCGTGGACCTGAAGAGCCGCCCGGCGCTCCGGCCCTGACGCCGCGCTCGGCCTCGCCGCTCACCACCCGAGCGTCACCACCCGAGCGTCACCGCCCGAGCGTCACCGCCCGAGCGTCACCGTCCGAGCGGCGCTCGTGGGTACTCTCCCGCGAACACCTCCTCCAGATTCGCCACCGGCGGCGCCCGCCCTGCTTCCTCGAAGCGACGATGCGACAGCCGCGCGAGCCCGCGTGCGACCTCCTGCACCTCGGTCTCGTCGAGCCCGATGGTCTCTCGGTTCTCGCGGAGCCACGCGAGCGCGACGAGATCGCACTGGAGCTCCGTGGTCGGCGCGTCGTCGAACGGCCCGTGGTTGTGGAAGTGCGCCCAGTCGTGCAGCCCCCACACCAGGGCCCCGAGCGTCGGCGCCGCGAGCCAAAAGACGTCGCGCGGTCGCACCCGATGCTCGAACAAGCCGTCCGTCGCGTCGTCGATGCCGTACGGGGCGAGCGCCCATTCGTCCTCGAGCCCGTAGCCCTCGGCGTGGAGTCGGGCGAGCTCGCGCGGTAGAAAGGTGCACTCTGCATGCATGACGAACACGAGCCCGGCGGGGTTCGAGCCGTCGAAATTCGTCGTGCGATCGAGCCGCGCGTCCTCGCGATCTCCGCGCTCTTCGCCGTCCAGCGGCCGTCGCCAAACGAGGGTATCGCTCGCACACCACGCCCAGGCGTCGAACGTCCGCGCGTCGACCACGCACGGCAGGCTCGGGACGTTGAGCACCCTCGCCACCGAAGACTTTGCTCGCATCGACCTCGACACTGGCAGAGGACGGTAACCCGCGCTAGATAGGGAAGTTGCCGATGACCCAGATGCTCCCGCCGAAGAAGGATGTCGCGCTCGCGCTCCTCGAGCGTTCGAACGTCGATGTCTACCTCGATCCGCGCGCCGGAGGGGTCGTCGTCCCTCCGCAGTTTCGCAAGGAACCGCAGCTCATCTTGAAAATCGGGCTCAACATGCCCGTGCCCATCCCCGATCTGCGCTTCGACGAAGAGAGCATGAGCTGCACGTTGTCGTTCAGCCGCGTGCCGTTCTTCTGCGTCGTCCCGTGGGCGAGCGTGTTCGCGATGGTCGGCGAAGACGGTCGCGGCATGGTCTGGCCCGACGACGTGCCCCGCGAGCTGTCCGTGAAGATGGTCGACGAGTCGCGTCCCGGCTCGCGTCCGTCGAGCCCGGGTGGCGCCTCGGCGGAAGCTCCGTCGACGCGCACGCGTGGTCGTTCGAAGCTCGTCGATGCGTCCCGTCCGGGGCCGCGGGCCGTCGAAGACGCGCGCTCCACGAACAAGCGGGCCTCCAAAAAGAAGAAGAAGGAGGGGACCCGCCCGACGCTCGTGGCCGTCCCGCCGCCCGCCGCGTCGGGACCGGCGTTGACCGCCGAAGCTGCGGCCGCCGCACCGCAGGCCGTGTCGCCGAAGACGTCCGCCGAGGCGTCCGACGCCCGCGCGACGAGCGAAGCCGCCGAGCCCCCGAAGGCTGCTCCCGCGCCCCAAGCGTCGGCGCCCTCGTCCGATCGCGCGAAGGACAAGACCGGTGCCCCCGCGCCGTCCCGCCCGAAGCGCGAGCTCCCGCCGTACCTGCGCGTCGTCAAATAGCGGCCCGCGCCGAATCCGCCGCGTGGTCCGCGCGGCCGGCCCCGACGACGCGCTCTTCCAGACGTCGCGTTGCGCAAATTTCGGCCATTTTTCCGATGTAGGGCTTTCCACGCCAAGCCGGAGTGGGTACAACGCGGCCTCGTCACGATGAAGGGGACCGCGGCACGCATGGCGCCCAGCGAAGGCGCCGCCCACACGAGCGGAACGAGGGGCCGTGCGCTCGTCGTCGCGCTCGTGGTCGTCGTGGTCGTCGCGCTGCTCGACTTCTTCCTCGACGACATCGTCCCCGACAGCTCGATCCGCCAGCTCCTGATGCTTGCAGGATGCAACGTTTTGGTGGCGCTCTCGCTGAACGTCATCAACGGCATGGCGGGGCAGTTCTCGATCGGCCACGCCGGCTTCATCGGGATCGGCGCCTACACGAGCGCGGTCCTGAGCTCGCACCTGCACGAAGCGCTCGGCGGAGGCGCGCCGTCGTTCGCCAACTCGTTCGTCGTCGTCCCGATCTGCCTCCTCGCCTCGGCGGTGCTCGCGGGGCTCTTCGGGTTCGTCGTCGGCCTGCCGAGCCTCCGCCTCCGCGGCGACTACCTCGCCATCGTGACGCTCGGGTTCGCCGAAATCTTCCGCCTCGTCATCGCGACCGCGCGCGCCGACGCCGGCTCCGGGACCGGTCTCCTGTCCAAGTTCGAAGGCGCCATCTCGAGCCTCGGCGGACAGAACGGCTACCAAGGCGTGAACAACGCCGGCGTGCCGCTCTACGCCGGCCCGTTCTGGGTCTTCGGGCTCACAGCCCTCGTCGGCCTCGTCGCTTGGCGCGTCAAATTCAGCGGCTGGGGCCGCGCGCTCCGGGCGCTCCGCGAGGACGAGATCGCCGCCGCCGCCGTCGGCGTCGACCCGACCCGGTACAAGGTCACGTCGTTCGTCTTGTCGTCGGCCGGCGCGGGCATCGCGGGCGGACTCATGGCCATCGGCCGCGACGGGCTCGGGATCGTCAACC
This sequence comes from Labilithrix sp., assembly GCA_044226145.1. Classification (GTDB taxonomy): domain Bacteria; phylum Myxococcota_A; class Polyangia; order Polyangiales; family Polyangiaceae; genus Labilithrix. Next base: position 11,977 of record JBGAHN010000090.1, read on the forward strand.
CCGACAACTTCAACTTCCAGGCATCGTTCGATGCCATCACGATGGTCATCCTGGGCGGGTCGGGCAGCGTCACGGGCGCGGCCATCGGCGGCGTGTTCATCACGTTCTCGATCAAGGCCATCGAGCTCTTGCAGTCGACGTCCGTCGTCCAAGACCTGCGCCGCAGCGTCAACGGCCTCGATCTCAACGCGCTTCGCATGATCGTCTACGCGATGGTGCTCATCGCGATGATGATCTGGCGCCCGGAGGGACTCCTCGGCGAGCGCGAGCTCCTCTCGAAATCGGGGTGGTTCGCGCGCCGTCGCCGCACCTCGCCCCCCAAAGAGGCGGGTGGCTGACCCATGGATCTCGTCCTCGAGCACGTCGGCAAACGTTTCGGCGGCCTCCGCGCGGTGAGCGACGTGAGCTTCACCGTGAAGAAGGGCAGCATCTTCGGCCTCATCGGCCCGAACGGCGCAGGCAAGACCACGGTGTTCAACCTCGTCACCGGCGTCTACAAGCACGACGAGGGCACCATCCGCTTCGGCGACACCGACCTCGGCCCGCTCAAGCCCGCGCAAATCGCGGGCGTCGGCATCGGGCGCACGTTCCAGAACATCCGCCTCTTCTCGCAGCTCACGGTGCTCGAGAACCTCCTCGTCGCGTGTGAGCTCCACAAGCGCGCGCACCTCTTCGCGGCCGTCCTCCGGCTCCCCGTCCATTACGAAGACGAGCGTGCGATGGAGTCGCGGGCGCGCGAGCTGCTCCGCATCTTCGATCTCGAACGCGTGGCGGACGAGCCGTCGACGTCGCTCCCGTACGGCAACCAACGCCGCCTCGAGATCGCGCGCGCGATGATGCTCGAACCGAAGCTCCTGCTCCTCGACGAGCCGGCGGCGGGCATGAACTACGGCGAGGCCGAGGGGCTCAAGACCCAGATCCGGTGGCTGCGCGACACGTTCGATTTGTCCGTGGTCCTCGTCGAGCACAACATGCAGGTCGTCATGAGCGTGTGCGAAGAGCTGCACGTGCTCGACCACGGCGAGACGATCGCGCACGGGCCGCCGTCGGCGGTCCGTACGGACCCGAAGGTCCTCGCGGCGTACCTCGGCGAAGAAGAAGAGGAGAGCGCATGATCCGCGTGGCCCATCCGTCGCGTGCGAGCGCCGCGTGCGCCGAGGGCGTGCCGCTCCTCGAGCTCGAGGACGTGCGCGTCGACTACGGCGGCATCAAGGCGCTCAAGGGGATCTCGCTCCAGGTGTTCGCGGGCGAGATCGTCGCGATGATCGGCGCGAACGGCGCGGGCAAGACGACGACGCTCAAGAGCATCGCGCGGCTCCTGCCGCTCGCGGGGGGCGAGATTCGGTTTCGCGGGCGGTCGATCCACACGAAGTCCGCCGAAGAGCTCGTCGCGATGGGCGTGTCGCTCGCGCCCGAGGGCCGCGCCATCTTCCCGAACCTCACGGTCCGCGAGAACCTCGAGCTCGGCGCCTACCTCCACCGCGATCGGCGCGCGATGCGCGAGACGATCGACGACATGGTCGCCCTCTTCCCGCGCCTCGGCGAGCGCATGACCCAGGAGGGCGGGACGCTCTCCGGCGGCGAGCAGCAGATGCTCGCCATCGCGCGGGCGCTCATGGCGCGCCCCGAGCTGCTCTTGCTCGACGAGCCGTCGCTCGGCATCGCCCCCAAGCTCGTGCAGCAGATCTTCGAGGCCATCCGTCAGATCGCCAAGGCCGGCGTGACCATCTTGCTCGTCGAGCAGAACACGCGGCTCGCGTTGGCGTCGAGCCAGCGGGCCTACGTCCTCCGGACGGGCGAGATGGCGATGATGGGCGATTCGAAAGAGCTCGCGCAGAACCCCGAGATTCAGGCCGCCTATCTCGGCGGCTGATCGCACGAGCTCGGGCAAGGGGAGCAAGGAGAGCAAGGGGTAGAGGTAGGTCGATGGGGGCCTCCATCTCCTTGGTCCGCGACGTGGTCCACGACACCGCCGAAGAACCGGCGAAACGGCGCTCCAGCGGTCCTCCAGCGGCCGCAGGGACTGGCGCTGAGGCCGCCGCAGGCCGCAAGTAGGGGAGCCGGCAAGGGGTCGCAGGGGGACTGCGGCGCCACCGTTGCAGGGGGCAACGCCTTCGGGCCGAGCCGCGCGACGCATCCGGTCATGACCGTGTCCGGGCGCCTCGGAGAGGCTCGGAGAGCGGCGTATGGTGGTGCGCGGAAGAAATCGTGGGACGAACGCCCCATCTCCGGCATCTTAACGGGTCGTGCGCATCGTCGTGACGGGTGGAACCGGTTTCATCGGACGCGCGCTCGTTCGTTCCCTTTGCGAGCGCGGCGACGACGTCGTCGTCTTCTCACGCGGCGGTCACCCTTTGGTGAGCCGTCTCGGCGCTCGACCCATGTGCTGTCACGGCGCGGGGCGTGTCGAGCTCGTTCGTTGGACGCCGGAGCGCGAAGGCCCTTGGCAGAGCTCCGTCGATGGCGTCGACGCCATCGTCCACCTGGCCGGAGCCGGCATCTTCGACGAACGCTGGACCCGCGAGCACAAAGACGAAATCCGCCGCAGCCGTGTCGTGTCGACCGAGCTCGTCGCCGCGGCGATCGCGCGCGCATCGCACAAGCCGCGGGTCTTCGTGAGCGGCTCGGCCGTCGGTTACTACGGGACGCGCACCGGCGACCGCGTGCTCGGCGAAGACGCGCCGCCCGGAGACGATTTCCTCGCCGACGTCACGCGTCGGTGGGAAGAGGCGGCGGACGTCGTGCGATCGTCGGGCGTGCGTGTCTGCCACCCGCGGACCGGTCTCGTGCTCGGGCGGCGAGGGGGCCTGTTGGCGAAGCTGCTCCCGGTGTTCTCCTCGTACCTCGGCGGGCCCGTCGGCGATGGCACGCAATACGTCCCGTGGATCCACATGGCCGACGTCGTGCGCGGGATCCTGCACGCGATGGACGATGCGTCGTTCGACGGCGCGTTCAACCTGACGGCGCCCGAGCCGGTGACGATGAACGACTTCGCGCGCGCGCTCGGTCAAGCGCTCGACCGTCCGTCGTCCGTCCGCGTCCCGGCGCTCGCGGTTCGGTTGGCGCTCGGCGAAGCCGCCGAAGCGATCCTCACCGGACAGCGCGCGCTGCCGCGGCGCCTCGTCGACAGCGGCTTCGCCTTCCTGTTCCCCGAGCTCGCCTCCGCGCTCGCCGATCTCGTCGCGGAGCACTGAGCCCTCGCCGGCCGCGCGTCGAGACGCGAGCCCGCGCTTCTCAGGAACGCCTCCGCCTTCGACCCCGGGCGACGACGGCCCCGATCGCGAGGCCGACGAGGCCGCCAATGCCGCCGATGCCTCCGGAGCTGCCGGCCGAGGCGTTGCATCCGGACCCCTGGGAGGAGTCGTCCGATTCGTCGGCGTTCGCGGTCCCGTCCGAGGTGCCCGCGTCGCCCGTCATGGATCCGTTCCCGTCGTCGTTCGGTCCCTCGCCGTTCCCGTTTCCGTCCCCAGTTCCGTTTCCGCGACCGTCGTCGGGCTGCGGCGCGATCGTCTTGCAGCTCCCCTCGAGGACGCCGACCGCGATCCACGCGCATTCGACGATGTTCTTCTCGTTCTCCGTCAGATTCAGGTCGTTCGCCGCGGACATGGTGGCCGCCGCGGCCGCCGCGAAGTTGCTCGACTCCGTCAGGTATTGCGTATTCGTCCGATACCAAACTTGCGCGGACTTCTCCCACCCGAGACCGGCTTTGACTTCGACCTTCGAGACGTCGTTCGTCCCGCCCATCGTCATCAAATAAAACGCGTTGTTCGGGATCCCTGAGTTGACGTGGACGCCGCCCAAATCGAGGATGAGCTTCAAGTCGTCGGTCACGCTCCGGTATTCCGACATGTGCGCCGGCTGTTGGCTGAGCGCCGTCTCGGAGCCCGGATGCGCCATGTCGCGCAGATGTCTGCCTTTGAGGTCACCGAGGAGAATGTCCTCCGCGAGGACCCAGTTCTTCTGCGGATCCGGCTTCGTGTAGTGTTCGACCAGCATGGCGAACATGTCCGAAATGGACTCGTTGAGCGCCCCCGATTGACCGAGGTATTGGAGCTTCGACGTCGCGAAGGTGACTCCGTGCGTCAGCTCGTGGGCGATGACGTCGACCGCGCCCGAGAACTCCCCGATCTTCACGCCGTCCCCGTCCCCGTAGAGCATCTGCTTTCCAGTGAACTCGGCCCACTGCGCGTTGCTCCATTTCTTCGCGACGTGGACGCTCGATACGATCTTCGAATCGGCGTCGTCGATGCCTTTGCGACCGAACATCTTCTTGTAATAGTCGTACGTGACGCCGGCGTAATGGTGCGCGTCCACGGCGGCGCGGTCCCAACCGCTCGACGGGCTCCTCGAAGTGACCAGGACGCCTGGCAATTTCGCCGTCCCTTGGACGAGCCCGAAGGGCGGCAGCAATACCCCTGTGTTCTGTGCGTCGTAGGTGAGGATGCCGTTCGGCGTTCGCATCGTATCGGCGAGGGTGTATCTGTCCCCGTCTTGCGAGATTTCGATCGGCTTCGTGTCGCCGAGGACGCCGACGCCGACACCGGCCAGCGACTGCACCTTGTTGTAGGTCCGAATCACCTCGCCGGTGTGCGCGTCGACGACGTAGTCCATCCAGACGTGAACGTTGCTCGGCGTCCGGAGATCGAGGTGATAGGCGAGCGCGGGCGAGCCCTTTTCCGCCCCCTGCACCGGCACGTGAACGACGAGCTCGGGGGCCGTATCGACCTCGATCTCCGTCGTCTCGAGCGTCGTGCCGAAATGCCGCTCGGCGATCGCGAGCGCCTCCGCGGCGGTCAGCTCGGGGACGACGTCGACGTGTTCGAGCTCGGGGACGTACGTCGTGTCGATCGTGCGTAGCGCGCCGCTCGCGTCGTAGTGCGCCATCATCTCGGCGCCGTGCACGGGCACACCGCGTTCGACCTGCTGCAGACGCAGGTGCGTCATTCCGAGATGGTCGCGCTGCACCTTCCGATGGCGGAAATGCGACGCGGGATCGTGGATCGAGAAGGTGTCCTCGAACCGCTCCAGGAACGCCATCGTGGCGACGAACGGGGTGATCTCGCCGCCAATGACGGGCGCCGACCGGCCGGTGACGTGCGATGGTATGCGCGCCGATCCGTGCCGCGCCCACGACCACGTCGCGGTGTCTTCGTGGCCGAGGATGGAGAGCGCGCGCGTGTGCGCGGTGAGGGACGGAGTCGACTCGGGCGATGCCTTCACCGTGCCATCGCTCGAACCGTCGTCCTGGCGACCCGCGCAGCCGGCGACGAGGAGCGCTCCAACCAGCAGTCGATGCTTCATGCTCGTTCTCCCGAAATGCGATTCACTCACTCGATACGTGGGCTCGGACCACCGCGAGCTCCACGCGCTCGTCGCCGCCGTCCCACCGCGAGGCCGAGGGCAGCCATCGCGGCGCCGAAGCCGAAGGACGAAGCGCTCGTTCGACCGCTCGCGACGGCACACCCATCGCTCTTGGCAGGCGCGTCTTCGTCGTCCGCGCCCGCGGTGAGGTCGTCGCCGTCGTCCGGCTTTCCGTTCGTCCCGTCATCGGGAGTCCCGGGGCCATCGTCGGGGGGCGGCTCCGAAGGCGACGGTAGCCCCTGGCACGTGTCTCCGCACACGGCCGCGCACGTGCCGCAACCGCACGCGAGCCCCTGTTCGTAGAGCGCGGGCGCGTTCGGATGAGGACCCGCGCACGTTTCACGGCATGCCTTCGTCGGCCCGTCGGTCCCGTCGTTCGAGCACTCTTCCACGCACTTCGCGTACGCGTCGCAGTCGGGATCGTCCAAGCACTTCATGCTCGTCTGGGCGCACGCGCGAACGCCGCCCGTGGCGATGCGGAGACAGCTCGTGCAGCTAGTGACGTCGGGGGCCTTGGCGAGCTCGCCGTCGACCCAGTCGAGCCGCGTCGACACGCGGGTGTTGTTCTGGACGGGGGCGACGAGGAAGGGGACACCGGGGTTGCGCGTCGAATGGATCCCGACGACCGATTCGATGCCGCCGACCATCGCGAGGACGGGCCCACCGCTGTCGCCGATGTTGATGCTCCCTCCAGGGTCTTCGCCGCTGATCACGACAAGCTTCGAATCGACGGACTTGATCTTCACGTCCGCGCGTTGGCGCGTCCCCGCGATCCCGAAGTTTTTCGTGTCGTTGAACGGACCCGAGCTCCCGTACCCGACGTCGACCGCCGACATCCCTCCGGAGAGCGCATCGTCGGCGGGCGTGAGCGGGATCACCGGTGTCTCGGGGCCGACGCCGAAGACCCGCACGATACCGATGTCGTTGTTGATGCCTCCCAGAGCCGTGACGCTGTAGTCGGGGTGTCGCACCCAATCGAGGATGGGATATCGGATGACGCCCTTCTCGAGGGTGTTCACGTAGTCGGCCTGGTAGGTGGCCGCCTTGTCCGCCTGCACGTAGAAGCGAAGGGCGGGCGCGTGGCCCGGATCCGGCATGCAGTGACCGGCCGTGACGACCCACCCGACGCCGGTGGCTTCGTCCTTCTTCACGAGGGTCCCGGTGCAGATGCAGGGCTGATCTCGGCAGTTCGCGAGCATGACCGCTTGATGGGTCGTATCGAGCTGACCATTGACGATGGCGTCGCTGCGCGACCCGACCGGCTCGTCCTCGAACGCCGGATCCGAGGCGCATCCTGCCGCGAGGATGATCGAGGAGAGCGCGGTGTGCGAGATGAGTCCAATCGAACGGTGGTGAATCATACTTGATACTAAATGCTCGATTTGTCGTTTATGGCGATGAAACGTAAAACGTGCTTGACCCCTGGTGCGCGTCGGTCTTCAATTCAGCTTGAACGTCGCCGTGAAGAGCGCGGTGTTGTAGGGCTTGAAGCTCGACACCGTGTGGATGGCCGTGAAAGAGCCGTCCTCGTGCATCTGGAGACGTGGGAATAGGTAGGTCCCGTACGGACCCGTCTGCCCGCAGTTCATGAACCTTTCTCCGATGCATTGGTCGTACGGAATGCAGCAGTATTGGGCGAGGAAGGCGGGGTCGGCGCCGCTGAAGACGACCACCGGTTTGGTCCACGGCCCTTCGGGCTTTTCGGCGAAGCTCGCCTCGGTGCCCTTGATGCCGGCGGTCAGCATCATCCAGCGTTGGATTTCCGGAAAATAGCGGAAAGATATTTCTCCATATCCGGGGAACGCCACGAGCGGAGCGACGAGCGGGTTCTTGCCTTGCGGATACCAGGTGTTCGTCGTCGGGTCGTATTCCTCGGCGCCCGTCGGCTTCTCGATGTCCGCGAGCTTCTTTCTCGCGAGGTAGATGGGGCTCGCGCGGTAGATGCCCGTCCCGAACATGTAGAGATAGTCACCGTCGGGCGATAGATCGGCGGCGACGTTGACGAAGTGTCCGTGGAGCGGTCCGTTCGCGTTGAAGCGCTGATCGACCTGATAGAGAATGTCGTACTCCGGCGCGCCGTTTCGTTTGGGATATTTCCATTTGGCGAGGTAAGAGGCCATCATCGTGCCGCTTCCCTGCTTTTCGACGGTGGTATAGAAGACGTAGATGGTTCCGTTGTGCGCGAACGCGCCGCCGGGGACTTCGAAGTTGCCGGGGATGTTCTCGTATTTCTTGCCGCCGATGATGGGCGGGCTCTTGATGTATTCGGAAATGTGATGTCCTGGCGGGGGATACATCACGTTGCCCGAAAAGTCGGCTTTGATGGACGAGTCGATCGACGGGCCTCGGCTCCGCTCCGGAGGGATCGTCGTGAGGAGCATCTGGTCGCACAGGAGGCTCGGATCGGCGGTGATTTCGGTCGTCGTCCGCATCGAATACCCGACCGCATCGGGGAGCGAGCCGCTCTTCCAGATGCCTTTGTAGCCGCCGGTGTCGCCGAAGAAGAGATAGAGCGAATCGTTCAAGTCGACCGGAATGCCGAGGTCCGCGCCGTGGGCGTTCGCGCGATGATGCGTGTCGTTCGGGGTCGGATCGTCGACGAATCGTTTGTTGAACAATTTGCAAACTTGTTTCGACTCGAGGACCTCGACCGGCGGCGGACCCGAGGGCGTGCCGCCGTCTTCTTCCGTCGTCGGATCCGTCGCCCCGTCGAAGTCGCCTCCGCCGCTGCCCCCGACGCCTCCGCCTCCCTTGTCCATACCGGAGGGGCTTCCGCTCGGATCACCCGTCGAGTCGTCGGCCGGCGTGCTCGGCTCGGCATCCGGTCCACCGGGGTGCTGGGAGCCGCAATGAATGACGCCGAGGACCGTGACCGAGAGAATCGCAGAACGGGCGATGAACGAGCGCGGTTTCATGTAGGTCCTTGGTGTCTATGGTGTGAATACGGAGGGGGGGTTCGTGTGAACGCCGAAAGGTGAAGGGACCAAGAGCAAGCGATGCGCCATTCGATTTGGCGGGAAAATGCGCTTGGTAGATCGTCGATCCATCGTTCGATATCGCGACCGCCCGCGAATGGCTGCGAAGGTGGATCGATCTCCCAGCCATGCGTTGCTTTGTGCGCCGGAAGAGGCGTCAAATCGGCTTTACGCGCGGTCGCCTCGACGCGTCGGCGCGCCCGGCGAGAACGATCGGGAGAGAACGCGGGGAGGGAGGTTCCGACGTTTCCTTCGCGCCGTTCGGCTCAGGCCGCGATCCCACGCGCCTGGAGGATCGTCCGCAACGCGCCTTGCACGTCGGGTGTGCTGCTGGGCATCGTGCGGCGCGCGAGCTCGACGAATTTCGCGCCGTGCGCGCGTTTGAGGCTCTCCACGGCGCTCGCGCGATCGGTCGGTGCGCCGTGCTCGACGACGCCCAGAAGGAACTCCGCGGCCTCCGCCGTGTCGATGCGCGAGAGCGCGAGGATGGCCGCCGTGCGCACCCGCGGCAGGTTCGACTCCCGGAAGATGCGCGCGAGCGGGTCGAACGCGTATTGGAATTTGAGCGATTCGATGGCGAGCGCCGTTTGCTCGAGGATCGCCGGGTCCGACTCCCGCAGCGCCGCGCGGATGGTCACGAAGCTCCGCTTGAAGAAGAGCTGCTGCATCGCGCGGATCACGGCGAGCTTCACCGTTTTGTCTCCGCGCGCGAAGAGCGCCTCGAGGGGCGAGAGCGCCGCGTAGAGCTGCAGTTGCGCGAGCTGCTCGGCGAGCCGCGCGCGCGCGCCGATCGCCGGCCCGCTCGCGTCGTCGGGTCGGATTTCGACCGCGAGCGCCGTCAACCGCGCGAGGAGCGCCTTGCGGCGGATGAGATCGGACCATTGCCGTCGGTCGAGCAGGATGTCGGCGCACGCTTCGACGGCGCTGCCTCGTTGCTCCCACTCGAGCAGATCGACGTGCCACACGTCCGGCGCGGCGACGTCTCGTCCGGGGCTCTTCGCGCGCGGCGTCGCGTCGATGTCCCCGTCGCGCACGCCGCGGTAGCGCTTCGAAGCGCGCGCGTAGTGGCGTTGCCGCGCCGGATCGATGTCCATGCCGGCGAGCTCTTCGTACAGCGCGCCGACCTTCGCGTACTGACCGACCTCCCCGAACGCCAAGACGGCGGCGAGGAGCGCGTTCTCCGCGACGCTGGCCGGCGCCCCACGCGCGACGTGCTGCGCGGCGACCCTCCGCCAGAGCTCGGCCTGCACGAGGACGTAATGCGCCGCGGCCTCGGGCATCCCGAGCGTCCGGGTGTACTCCGAGGCTTCGCGCGCGAGCGTCGCCGCGGCGGAAAACTCGGCGCGTTCCTTGGCGGCGTCGAGCGCGTCTTCGAAATACTGGAGCGCGAAATACTTCAGGTGATCTTCGCGCAGGATGCGGATGCAATTGACGAAGCCCTCGAGCACGTCTTCGAACACACCGCCTTCACGCCCGACCTGGACGAGCACCTGGAAGCAGTCGAACGCGCGCTCGCGTTGCCCGATGCTCTCGAAATGATCCGCGGCCTCCTCGAGCAGGCGCACCGACGTGACCAGCGCTTCGCGCGCCCGCCGATCGTCGCCGCACCGCTTGGCGCACCGCGCGAGGTTGAACGCGACGAGCGCCCCCTCGTATGCCCCCGCGCCCTGCCGGGCGGCTCCTTCGAGGCGCGCCCACAACGAGCGCGCGCGTGAAAGGTCGTTCATGCGCTCGCGGAGGATGGCCGCCGCGACGAGCAAGCCCGCGTTCTCCATCTCGCTCGCGGCGGCGTCGAGGTTTCCCATCGCCGCCAGCGTGCGCGCGCGGTCGACGGGTGGGACGTTCGGCAGGAGCGAGAGCGCGCGCTTCCACCC
>JBGAHN010000275.1:0-3323 GCA_044226145.1 Labilithrix sp.
GATCGCCAGTGGCCGAAGCGGCGCGCGCGTGTACGTCGAGCTCCCCGACCTCCTTCGCGCGCGCGGGCAGCACGCAGCCGCGACGCGCATCGAACGACTCTGGAACACGCTCGCCGCCGAACACCTCGTCGTCCTCTCCTTCGGCGCCTCGGCCGACGCAGAGCCTGAGCCGGAGCCCGCGCGACGCTTCGACGACGTCGGGCGCTCGCGCTCATACGTCACCACCACGCGGCTCTCGGACGACGCCACGACCACCGCGCCGCGCGTCGAGGGGAGCCTCCGGCACGACCGGCACGTGCGCGTCCTCGAAGCCGAGCTCGAGAGCCTCCGCGCACGCGAGAACGCCCGCCGCAAGCACCACGCCGATCTGCGAAGCGTCCTCGGCAACATCGACGCGCACGGCGAGACGGCCCAGAAGCTCCGGGAAGTGCTCGACCAGATGCCGTGCGCGGTGGCCATCGTCGAAGCGCCGTCGGGCAAATTGCTGCTCGCCAACGAGCAGAACGCCACCATCTTCCGACAGCCCACCGTCCCGCTCGACGGCATCTCGGCCTACGCGCGATTCCGCGCGATCCACGAAGACGGCCGCGAGCTCCAACCGCACGAATGGCCCATTTCCCGAGCCGTCACGACCGGCGAGATCGTCCGTGGCGAGGAGATCCACATCGTCCGCGCCGACGGCTCGCACGGCCACGTGCGCGTCAACGCGTCGCCGATCCGCGACGCGAATGGGAACGTCGTCGCGGGCATCGTCACCTACGACGACATCACCAAGAAGCGCGAACAACGGCACACCACCGAAGCGCTCTTGCGCGTCGCGACGATGCTCCGGGCGGAGCTGGACGTCGAAGCGCTCGTCCAGAACCTCACGGACGAGGCGACCGCGCTCTGCCGCGCCGAGTTCGGCTCGTTCTTCCACGACGTCACGAACGAAGAAGGGCAAAGGCAACGGCTCTATTCGCTGAGCGGAGCGCCCCGCGAAGCCTTCGCGAACTTCCCCATTCCGCGGAGCACGAGCATCTTCGGGCCAACGCTCGAAGACGCGCGCGTCGTTCGCGTCGACGACGTCACGAAGGATCCGCGCTACGGACGAAATGCCCCTCACCAAGGCCTTCCCAAAGGACACCTCCCCGTCCGGAGCTACCTCGCCATCCCCGTCCGCACGCGCCGCGGCGAGGTCCTCGGCGGACTCTTCTTCGGTCACTCGAAAGCCGGCGTCTTCACCGAAGCCGACGAACGCCTCCTCACCGCGATCGGCGCCCAGGCCGCCATCGCCATCGAGAACGCACGCTCGTACCAAGCCGCGCTCCGCGCCGAAAAGCGAGCCCAACGCGAAAAGCAGCGACTCCACGATTTGTTCGTGTCGGCACCGGCGTCGATTTGGATTCTCCGCGGACCGAACCGCGTCGTCGAATTCGCCAATCCGATGGCGCTCGCGCTCTTTCCCGGACGCGATCCCATCGGAAAACCGTTGCTCGAAGTCTTCCCGCGCATCGAGGCGCAGAAGCTCACCCTCATCGACGACGTCTTCCGCACGGGCGAACGGCGCGTCGAAACCGAAGTCGCGACCTCGTTCGATTGGAACCGGAGCGGGCGCGTCTTCGAGCGCTTCTTCAATTTCGCTTACGAGCCCTACCGCGACGAGAACGACGACGTCGTCGGCGTCCTCGTGTTCGCCTTCGAAGTGACGGATTGGGTGGTCGCGCGAAGGCGCGTGGAGGCCGTCGTCCGTGAATTGGAAATTGCCAATCGGATGAAAGACGATTTCCTCGCGACCGTCTCGCACGAGCTCCGCACGCCGCTCAGCGCCATCTTGGGGTGGACGCGCATGCTGCGGAGCGGAATGGTCGCCGATTCGCAGACGTCGAAGGCCCTCGAGACGATCGAGCGCAACGCGAACGCGCAAACGCAGCTCATCGAAGATCTCCTCGACGTCAGTCGCATCATCTCCGGAAAAATGCGGCTCGAGGTCGAAGACGTCGACGTGGAGATCGTCATCGCGAACGCGATCGAGGCCATCCGCCCCGCCGCCAACGCCAAGGGCGTCGCCCTCTCCCACGCCGTCGATCCCTCCGTCGGAGCCGTGCGCGGCGACGGCGGCCGTTTGCAGCAAGTCGTCTGGAACCTGCTCAGCAACGGCGTCAAATTCACGCCGACCGGCGGCCGCGTCGACATCGTGGCCCGCAAGCGCGACGCGTTCGTCGAGATCGTCGTCTCCGACGACGGGCAAGGCATCGACGCGGAGTTCCTGCCGCACGTCTTCGAGCGGTTCCGCCAAGCCGACGCGACGACGACGCGCAAGCACATGGGGCTCGGCCTCGGCCTCGCGATCGTGCGTCACCTCGTGGAGCTGCACGGCGGTCACGTCGGCGTGGAGAGCGACGGTTTGGGCAAGGGCGCGTCGTTCGTCGTGAGCCTCCCGACCTCGTCGCTCCGCTCCGACACCGTGGAGCGGCTCCCCGCGGTTCGGTCGACGGCATCGCCACCCTCGCTCGCGCACCCCGCGGAGCTCGAGGGCGCGCGCATCCTCGTCGTCGAGGACGAAGACGACGCGAGGGAGCTGCTCGTGCACGTCCTCGAGCCTTGCGGGATCCGCGTGTCGATGGCCGCGAACGTGACCGAGGCGCTCGCGAAGGTCGAGTACGAGCGGCCCGACATCATCGTGTCGGACATCGGGCTCCCGGAAGAGGACGGCTACGCCTTCGTCCGCAAGCTGCGTGCGCTCCCGCCGAACCGCGGAGGACGGACGCCAGCCGTGGCGCTCACCGCGTACGCGCGCGTCGAAGATCGCACGAAGGCGCTGGTCTCCGGCTTCAACATGCACGTGCCGAAGCCCGTCGAGCCGGCCGAGCTGATCGCGGTCCTCGCGAGCTTGTGGGCGCTCTTCCCTCGGGCGTGACCGGGGCCGACGCGCGCGGTCAAAGCTCCGTCGACGCGTCGCCCTCGGCCTCGGCGCGCACCACCCGCGCGGCCCGCCGCTTCGGCTTGTCGAAGATCCCCGATGCCTCCCGCAAATCCGGCGCCACGACGAACGCTGCCTCCGCGAGAGCGCGCGCTTGGCGGCTCGGCGCATCGAGGCCCTCGGCCAAGGCTCGGAGCGCGGCACGCATCACCGCGGCCTCCTCCTCGCCGCACGGAACGAAGATCCCACGCCACGCCTCGACGGCCCGACGAAACTCCGTGACCTGCGCGACCACCGCGGCATACGACGCGTCCGCGAGCATCCGCGTCACGTAGGTGGACGTCAGGCGCCGCTCCATCTCCGCGTCGAACTCGTCGAATTCCTCGCGACCGCACCGCCGCATCGCCGGCAGCTTCGTGGC
>JBGAHN010000091.1:0-21413 GCA_044226145.1 Labilithrix sp.
CGGTTTTGCGCGGCACGGAACCTGCGCTTGGGGGCGGTGTTCGTCGCGCTCCGCGGCGGCTTTGGGAGGTGGCTGTGTTTGCTCGATCGCTTGTCTCTCCTCATCAGGCTCTCGTGCTTTGGCAGCGGGCGCGTGCGGCGCGCCTTTCTCCCACGCCGGCCGAACATCTTCTTTGGTCGCGGATTGCGGGATCGAGGAGTGGTTTTGCCTTTCGGCGTCAGCTCGTGATTGGGAATTTCATCGTCGATTTCGCGGCTCCGAAACCTCGCCTCGTCGTCGAGGTGGATGGCGCTTGCCATGAGGGGCGGCAGCGAAAGGATGCTCGGCGGGATGCGGAACTCCTTTGTCTAGGATGGCTCGTTCTGCGGTTTCGGAATGAGGAGGTTTTTGGGAATCTCGATGAGGTCTTGCTTCGAATTCGGCAAGTCGCGGTGCATCGGCAAGAGCACCGGGTGAACATGCGGTAGGGGGGCGGGGGTTCGCGAACGTGCGTGCCGGCCTGGGCCAGGGGGGGCCTGGCCTGGCCATCCCCTGAGCATGCGCAACCTATGGGAATTCCTTCGTCCAGGAGGTGGCATGCGGCGCGCAATGGTCGTGCTCGCATGCAAGCGTTCGAAGTCGCGCGTACAATGCCGGGCATGAGGGCAACCTCGCTTCCGCATGTTCGTGCCGTCCGGCCGCTCGCATTTCCATCGAGCCACCCGGAGTGGGAAATGTCGGAAGGAACTCGTCACCAGCGGATGTGCACGCTGCTCCTGTCGTTGCTTCGCGTGGCGTGTGGGGCCGAGCACACCGCCGGATCCGATCAGTTCTTGTATTTCGATGCATCGAATCCCAAGCGGTGCTGCGCGCCGGATGGGTACGTGAAGCTCCACGTGCCCGAGCCGGACGAGATTCGCTCGTGGAAGACGTGGGAGCGCGGGACGCCGGAGCTCTGCATCGAAGTCTTGAGCCGTGACGCCGAGGAGAAGCTGACGCTCCCGGAGAAACTGCGTCGCTTCCATGCGATGGGGATCGCGGAGGTCGTCGTCTTCAATGCCGACGCCGCCGTGGGCTCGCGCCTGCGTGCGTGGGATCTCATCGAGGGCGACATGGTCGAGCGCGTCGTCGACGACGAGAGCACGCCTTGCTTGACGTTGGGGCTGTGGTTCGTCGTGGCTCCCGCGCCGAGCGATCGACTCGAAGCGACGCTTCGTCTCGCGCACGATCCGAAGGGCGAATCCCTCGTTCTCTCGCCGCTCGAAGAATCGTCGGTGAAGCTTCGGCGAGCCGCCGCGGACGCCGCTCGCGCCGAGGCGGACGCCGCACGCGCCGAGGTGCGGGCGCGTGACGCAGAGGCCCGGGCCGCGGAGCTCGAAGCCGAGCTCGCGCGCCTTCGCGGCAAATGACCTGCTAGATCGGCGGCATGAAACCGACACCGCCCGGTTGGCCGCGTATTTCGACGGCGCTCTATTACGACGATCCCGCGAAGGCGATCGATTGGCTCTGCAACGCCTTCGGCTTCGAGGTGCGCATGAAGGTCGAAGGTGAGAACGGACGCATCGAGCACTCCGAGCTCCTCTATGGCGACGGGCTCGTCATGGTCGGCGGCGTTCCCGAGGACAAGCTCGCGAAGTTTCCGTACCGCCGGAGCCCTCCGCAGATCGGCGGCGCGAACACGCAGAACCTCATGGTGTACGTCGACGACGTCGAAGCGCATTGCAAGCGCGCTCGTGCCGCCGGCGCGACGATCGTGTCCGAGCCGACGACCGTCGACTACGGCGAGGAGTATTGGTCCGACCGCGGGTACGAATGCGTCGACGTCGGCGGTCACCACTGGTGGTTCTACGAGCGGCTTCGCAACCCGAAGTCGTGACCGTCGTGAAGTCGTGACCGTCGCGTGAGTGGATGAGCGCTCGGCCGCCGAGAGTTGGTGGCCGAGCGTTCGGCTTTGGTCGCCCGACCTCGTTCAAAACCTTCGTTCGGGACCGCGTTCGAAACTGGATCGATGGTCCCCCATGGGAGGGGCTTCGACCCCGCATCGCGTGAACCTCTCGGGCGACGGTCCCTTGAAATAATGAAGGAAAATGGCATGTGGGCGAGGTGCCTACATTGGAACGGGCATTGCTTGAGGGCGGGCGTTCCACGCGATCGTCGACCTTCTCACCTCCTGGAGCCCTCATGCGCCGCCTGCTTCGAGCCACCGGATTCGGTCTTGCCTCTTGCCTCGCCATCGCTTGTGGATCGTCCGGTGACGGCACGGACGCCGCCGAGAGCGATTTCAGCAGCAACCAGGCGACGCTCCTCGACTTCGAGTTCGATGCGGAGCTCGTCACCGACTACGCGTGGAACGAGAAGCAGACGATCCAAGATCAGCTCCTCTACACGATCGGTCACCTGAACACCGACCGCAGCGTGGGGCGCCTGGACAACCTCGAGCTGTCCAACATCACGAAGACGGCCGAAGGCGACAAGACGCGCATCCGCTACCACGCGAAGCTGCCCGTCGCCTGGGCGAGCAAGACGAACTTGCCGGCGACGTACGACTTCGTCTTGCCGGTCGACGTGAGCTACGAAGGACTCCGCACGTTCACCGACAAGCACAAGACGTCCTGCGTCGACTGGGGCGCGCACGACGTCGACTCGGGCAGCATGTGGTACTACTACCGCCCGCGCAAGAACGGCTGCCAGCTCGACGACGCCGAGATCGTGCGCACCACGGCGACGGCCACGCCGTCGACCCTCAACACGACCGGCAAGTACGCCGAGTACCACAAGATCTGGGAAGACGACGCGTTCGAGGTCATCGCGATCTTCGGCAAATACGAGGACGGCGCGACGAGCGGCGACGCCGGCATCTCGGCGTACAACTCGTTCGTCAAGTCGATGTCGACGGAGCTCGGTCGGCTCGGCACGCTCAAGACGATCCCCGAGAACGTCCCCTCCGCGCCCGGTGTCGGCACGCCCGACGTCGAGTTCGACGCGACGCTGCCCGACGGCAAGACCGTCAAAGTCACCGCGCTCCTCGTCGACAACATCGCGTCGACGCCGCGCTCTTTCGACGAGCGCTACGAGGCGCTGTCGCCGACGGCCGATCTCATCGCCTACAACGGGCACGCCGGCCTCGGTCAGAACGTGCGCGCGCTCGCCCGCAAGGGACGCTTCGTCGCGGGCAAGTACCAGGTCATCTTCATGAATGGCTGCGACACGTTCGCGTACGTCGACGGCTCGCTCGCGCAGACGCGCGCGGCGCTCAACCCCGACGATCCGACGGGCACCAAGTACATGGAGTTCGTGACGAACGCGATGCCGTCGTTCTTCTCGTCGATGTCCAACGCGTCGACGGCGCTCATCAAGGGCTTCCTCTCGTTCGACGCGCCGAAGACCTACGATCAGATCTTCGAAGGGATCGACCGCTCGGAGGTCGTGCTCGTGACCGGCGAGGAAGACAACGAGTTCACGCCCGGCATGCCCATCGGCAAGCAGCCCGAGTGATGCGCGCGCGTCCGTCCTCGCGATGAGCGCGGGCGGCGCGACGACGATCGCGGCGGAAGCCCACGGACACCTCGGAGTCGTCACGACTTCGAGGTGTCGTCGCGACAGGCACGGAGCACGCGCTCCATGCCCGCGCCGAGCACGGTGAACGGATCGTCGCCCGTGGTCGTCACGTCGATGCGGTCGAACGACGCCCGGAACGCCTCGGCGACGCGCGGCATCGTCTCCGTCAAACAAATCTCCCGAAGGCGCGCTTCGCTGAGGTCGGTCTCGGCGGCGCGCTTCGTTCGTTCGAGCTCCGCTTCGAGCTCGCCCGCCTCTCGGCGCATCGCGAGCTCGATCGCGGCCTTCTCGCGGTCGGCTTCGACGCGACGTCGTTCGAGCGCCAGCTCGGCGGTCTGTTTGCGCTCCGCGATGCGCTCGGCGTGCGCCGCGGCGTCGATTTCGCGTTGCCGCACCGCCAGCACGCGCTCCTCTTCTTCGGTCATGAGCGTGCGCTTCGCGTGCTCGGCGGCGCGCTGCCCTTCGAGGGTGAGCCGCGCGGCCTCGCGTTCGACGTGGTCGCGCGCCCGGAGCGCCTCGAGCGCGAGCGCCTCCCGGTAGGGCGCTTGGAGCCGCGCGAAGACGTCCTCGGACAAGACGCGCACGTCTTGGATCTCGATGGTGTCGAGGACGACGCCCCAGCCACGTTCCGTGGTGTCGGCTGCTTCGCCACGGCCCGCGAGGACGGGCGCGATCTCGTCCACGAGGCCGGCGGCGACGCGCTCTTTGCGGTGGGTGAGGCACTCGTCGAGCGTCAGCCCCGCGACGATGCGCTGGGTCGCGCCGATGAACATGTCGCGGAGGACGTCGCCGAGCACGCCCTCGTCGCCGTCGAGCATGCGGAACGCGAGCATGGGTTCGACGACGCGGTAGACGGCGAGCCCGGTGACGGCCACGCCCGTCTTCTCGAGCGTGACTTGATCGGCGACGAACGAGAGCTTGCGGATGGCTGTGGAGACGACGCTCACGCTCTCCCACGGCCATTTGAAGACGGAGAGTCCTTGCCCGTGCCGCGTGACGCGTCCGCCGCGCATCACGACCAGGTGCTCGTGCGGGGCGGCGATGACGCGGCCCCAACGTGGAATCGCCGGTTGAGAGGGTCTTTTCATGCCGCCTGGAAGAGCAAGAGGCAGGCCCGCGCGGGGGACCGGTCTTTCCGCGAATTCGGACGGCGAAATCTCGCGAGATCGTGCGGTGATGCTCGTTCGAACGCCCAAGAACGGCGCGGCCTTCGCGGCGGTTGCACCGATTTCGTGCGGCACCCTACGATGCTCTCGTGTCGGCGCGCCTCTCCCTCCTCGTGGATCTCGCTTCGCTCCTCGGTCGCGAGATCGATTTCGACGTCCTCCTCGGGACCGCGTGCGAGAAGATGGCGTCCGCGCTCGGCGCCGAACGTGCGACGTTGTGGTTGGTCGACGACCGAAAGAACACCCTCGTCGCCCGCGTGGCGCGCATTCCGGAGATCGGCTCGCTCACGCAACCGATCGATCGCGGCATCGCCGGCTACGTGGCGCGGACCGGCGAGATCGTGCGCGTCGACGACGCCTCACGCGATCCCCGCTTCGACCCGAGCGTCGATCGGGCGACGGGCTTCAAGACGCGCTCGATGCTCGTCGCTCCGATTCGGCACGACGCGCGGGCGCCGGTGCGCGGCGTCGTCCAGCTCCTCAACCGCACGACCGAAGCCGGCGAGCCCGGTCCCTTCGACGACGACGACGAACGCTACGTGACCGCGCTCACGGTGCAGCTCGCGCGCGCGCTGGATCTCACGACGCTCCGCGCGGCCGACGCGGAGAAGCCCGGCGTGACGCTCCGCGGTCCGTTCAACCGCATCGTCGGCACGAGCGCGGTGCTCACCGACGTGTACACGACGATCGCGCGGGCGGCCGGGACCGACGCCACGGTGCTCCTGCGCGGCGAGACGGGCGTGGGCAAGGGCCTCTTCGCGCGCGCGATCCACGTCAACGGAAAGCGGCAGGCCGGCCCCTTCGTGACGGTCGACGCCACGACGCTGCCCGCGCAGCTCGTCGAGAGCGAGCTCTTCGGGCACGAGCGAGGTGCGTTCACGGGCGCCGATCGCCGCGTCCCCGGGCGGGTCGAGATCGCCGACGGCGGGACGCTCTTCCTCGACGAGATCGGCGACTTGCCGCCCGACATGCAAGGAAAGCTCCTTCGGTTCTTGCAAGAACGGTCGTTCGAGCGCGTCGGCGGACGGACGACGATCGCCGCGGACGTGCGCATCGTCGCCGCGACGCACCGCGATTTGGAGCGCGCCGTCGCCGACGGCCGCTTCCGCGAAGATCTCTACTACCGGCTGCGCGTCGTCGAGATCACGATCCCTCCGCTCCGTGAGCGCGGCGCCGACGAGATCGAGGCGCTCGCGCGTCACTTCGCCGATCGCTACGCGGCGCGGTACGAGCGGCCGGTGCCCGTCTTCGATCCGGAGACGCTCCGAGCCCTCCGCGCGCACGCGTGGCCGGGCAACGTGCGCGAGCTCGAACACTGGATCGAGAGCGCCGTCGTCCTTTCACCGGACGGCGTCCTCCGCGGCGGTCCGCGCGCGGCGATGGCATCGATGTCTTCGACGACGACGCGCGGGACGGCGGCTGCGCGCGATGCCGGCGCTCCTTCGCGCGACGTGACGTTGCCGCTCGGGTTGTCCTTGGAGGAGGCGAGCCGCCGCTACCTCGACGCGACGCTGGCGGCGTGCGACGGCAACAAGACCGAAGCCGCGCGCCGCCTCGGCATCGGTCGGAACACGGTGACGCGCCTCGCGAAAGACGACCGCGATCGGGATTGAGCCTCGAGCAGCGAATCGCGTCCCGTCGAGCCACCGGCCGAACCGACGCGCCCGCCCGACGATTGCGGACTACTTGTCCTTCGACAGCCCGAAGCCGTCGTGGAGCGCGCGCACCGCGAGCTCCGTGTACTTCGCATGAATCAAGCAGGACACCTTGATCTCGCTCGTCGAGATGGCCTGGATGTTGATGCCCTCGGCGGCGAGGATGCGGAACATCTTCGCGGCGATGCCCGCGTGCGAGCGCATGCCGAGGCCGACGATCGACACCTTCACGACGTCTTCGTCGTAGCGGACTTCGTTCGAGCCGAGGCGCCGCGCGACCTCTTCGATGACCGGCTTGGCGCGCGCGAGATCGACCTTGGCGAGCGTGAAGGTGACGTTCGCGCGCTCGTTCGGTCGCGCGTCGGCCGCGCCGTTCGGCCCGTTCTGCGGCACGTTCTGGATGATCATGTCGACCGAGAAGTTCTTGTCGGCCATCGCGCCGAAGAGCTCGGCGACCACGCCCGGCTTGTCGTCGATGCCGACGACGTTCACGCGCGCCTCGTTCTTGTCGTACGCGACGCCGGCGACGACGACGTCCTCGAGCGACTTGTCCTCGCCCGTGACCCACGTCCCTTCGATGTCCGAGAACGAGCTACGCACGTGAACGGGCACACCGTACTTCATCGCGATCTCCACGCTGCGGATCTGCAGCACCTTCGCGCCGAGCGACGCGAGCTCGAGCATCTCTTCGTACGAGATGCGCGCAATCTTCTTCGCCGACGGGCAGACGTTGGGGTCCGTCGTGTAGACGCCGTCGACGTCCGTGTAGATCTCGCACGCGTCCGCGTTGATGGCCGCCGCGACCGCGACCGCCGTCGTGTCCGAGCCGCCACGCCCGAGCGTCGTGATGTCGCCGTGCTCGTCGACGCCTTGGAATCCCGCGACGACCGCGATCTTTCCCGCGGCGAGGGTCGAGCGGATCTTCGAGTCGTCGATCGTCTTGATGCGCGCCTTGGTGAACGCGCCGTCGGTCAAGATGCGGACTTGGTGGCCGAGCAGCGAGCGCGCCTCTGCGCCCTCTTGCTGGATGGCGAGCGCCGTGAGCGCCGCCGAGACCTGCTCGCCGACCGCGGCGATGACGTCCATCTCCCGTGCGTCGGGGAGCGACGTCACCTCGTGGGCGAGCCCGAGCAGCCGGTTCGTCTCGCCGCTCATCGCGCTGACGATGAGGACGACGTCGTTGCCGGCTTTCTGCGTCGCGATGGCGCGCCGCGCGACGTTGCGAATGCGGTCGATCGAGCCGACCGACGTACCGCCGAATTTCTGGACGACCAGGGCCACGGGGCGAGCGTGTTACGGCTCCTTTTGCGACGCGTCAACGGAGCGCCGTGACCTCGACCGTTCTTTTTCGGGCTCGCCGGGAATGAATCGGCGCCTTGACCGGTTGCCACCCAGCACCCATAACGAGTGGAGTCCGATGCCTACCCGTCGCGTGATCCTCGAGCTTTCTTTCCGCGGAGCGGGTCCGTAGGCGTCGTTTTCTTTTCGGGAAAAGCGCCTCCACGAGGCCGGCTCCGCCCACGGTGCAGGTCGGCTTCGGTGCCCGCGCTTCCCGGTCTCTTGGTCGAGGCTCTCAGGGGGCGGCGCGATCGTCGTGGCCGTGTTTTCGACGTTCTCGAAGACGCGTTCGTCCGCGGACGCGCTCGCAAGGAAAGACGCCATGCAGCACGACATCTCCCGCCGACGAAACGTCGGCATCGTCTCTCGTGATCCGGGTTCGTGGATGGAGGCCCTCGCGCGTCCCGCACGCGCGCCGCAGGGCGCGATGCCCTCCGCGCCCGCGCGCAAGGCGAAGGAGACGGCGGTCTCGCCCGTGGCGGTCGCTTGGGCTCCGTCGTCCGGACCGTTCGCGGGCGAAGCGCAGCTCCTGACCTTCTTGGTCGCGGACGAAGCCGTGCCGTACGAGCGCGACGCGTTGCGTGCGGTCGATGGAGCGGTCCTCGTCCTCGATGCGCGGCGATCGATCGACGACGCCGACGTGCGCTCGTTCGGGCGGATCCGAGGTCGTGATTTGCCCTGCATCGTGGTGATTTCCGAGATCGACGAAGCCGGCGCGAGCTTCGACGCGCGCGTCGCGGAGCTCGAAGCGAAGCTCGGCGTCGTGCCGATCGTGGTTCAGCGCCCCGTCCTCGACGAGGGAGGCCGCGACGAAGGAGGCCGCGCCGCGCGTGGCGAAGGCACGCGGCGTCTCGTCGACTTGCTCGACCAGCGCGAGCTCCTCCGCGGGCGTCGCGACGAAGGCGACGACCGTGCGCCGCGCGTTCCTTTGGTGCCTTCGGCACGCGCCGTGGTGAGCGAGCTGCGCCGCCGTGTCGTCGACGTGGTCGTCGAGGGGGACGACGCGTTGACGGGCGCGTCCTCGGTGGGCATGGACGTCGGGGCCGACGAGCTGGCCCGCGCGCTGCGTCGGAAAATCGGGGCGAAGGGCGCGCCGTTCGTCGTCGTCCTCGGCGTCGGTCGCGTGGATGAGGCGGCGTCGATCCTCGATGCGGTCGCGACGTATTTGCCGTCGCCCGACGAACGACCGCCCGCGCGCGGGATCGATCCTCGGCGAGGCATCTCGGTGGCGCGGTTCGCCCGCGACGAAGACGCGCTGGCGGCGCTCGTGATCGACATGGAGAAGCACCCGAGCGGTGTTCGTGACGTCGGCGGCGTCCGCGAGGTGGTCTGGCTCCGCGTCTTTTCGGGGACGCTGAGCCACGAAGCGAAGGCGTGGCTCTTTCCGCGCGCGAGCAAGGCGGAGATCGGGCGCATCTTCGTGCTCTCGGAAGGAGGGCTCGAAGAGGTCGACGAGGTCGGGCCGGGACACCTCGCGGCCGTGACGGGCCTCACCGACGCGCGCCCCGGCGACACGTTGGCCGATCCGCGCGCGCCCATCGTCATGACGTCGCCGTCGGTCGAAAAAGCCGTCGGCGCGAGCGGAGCGGCGTGAGATCCCGCGCGAGGACGTCAAAGCGGGATTGACCGCGCGCGCCGGTTCGCCGATGGTCCGCCGGCGGGGATGGATTCGTACACCGGCTACATCGTCGAAACGTTCGTGATGCTGCTGGCTCTGTGCGCGCTCGCGGCCGTCGTGCTCGTGGGCGCGCGCAAGCTCGGCGTCGGGCGCGCGACGGGCCCCATCGCGCTCGTGGGGCAGCTCCCGCTCGACGCGCGCCGGCAGATCGTGCTGGTGCGTGTCGGCGCGCAGATCATCGTCGTCGGTGTCGGCGAAGGTGGCTTCACGAAGCTCTCGGAGTTCCCGGCGTCGTCGTTCTCCGAAGCCGACCTCGCGCCCCGCGCGTCGTCGTTCGGCGACGTGCTCGCGCGCGTCCTCGGCGCGCCGCAAGGTGGTGCGGGGAGAGCATGGGCCGGGGCGCCATCGGAGGCGCCGGCCTCCGGGACGCCATCCGAGACGCCGTCGAAGGACGTCTCGCCCCGATCCGAGACGACACCGAAGGACGCCTCTCGAGAGGAGGCGTCGTGACGGAGCGGCGCGCGGCGCGAGCGATCGGCACGTGCAGCGCGGCGTTCGCGTTCGTCGCGGCCCTCGTCTTCCCGGCGTTGGCTCATGCCGCGCCCGATACGTCGGGCATCGACGACGTCCTCGGCAAGCCCGTCGCGCTGGTCGTCGTCCTCGCGCTCGTGTCGCTCCTGCCGTTCGTCTTCATGGGCCTCACGGCGTTCGTGAAAATTTCGACCGTCCTCCAGATCGTCAAGAGCGCGATTGGCGCGTCGTCGATCCCGTCGAACACCGTTGTCATGGCGCTCGCGACGGCGCTCACGCTCATCGCCATGGCGCCCGTGGGGGAGACCATCTCCGACCGCCTCATGCCGCTGCTTGGCGCGGGCAAGGAGACGACGGGCGAGCGCATCGAGAAGGCCATCGACGCCGTGCGCGAACCGATGCGCGTCTTCCTGAAGAACAACACGAGCGACAAGGAACGCGCGCGGTTCTTGGCCGTCGCGAAGAAGGCGCGCGCGGGCAAGACGCAGCCTCCGCAAGGCGGGCCCAACGTCGTGACGGCGGACGATCTGACGGTGCTCGTCCCGGCGTTCGTCGTGACGGAGCTGACGGAGGCGTTCGCGGTCGGCTTCCTCATCTTCTTGCCGTTCTTGGTCATCGATCTGATCGTCGCGAACGTGCTCCTCGCGCTCGGCATGCAGATGCTCAGCCCGACCCAGGTGAGCCTGCCGTTCAAGCTGCTCCTCTTCGTGGCGATCGACGGCTGGGGACTGCTCGCCCAGGCGCTGGTGTCCAGCTACCGATAGACGCGCGAGCGCACGACCAGAGGTCGACGGGCGGTTTGTCGAAGAGCCATCGGGTTGCCGAAGAGCAATTTTGACGGTTGACACGTTTCGCAGGGCGCGTAGAGTGCGCCGCCACTGCGGGAACACAGTGCCCCGAAGTTTGGGGCAATAGCTCAGCTGGGAGAGCGCCGCGTTCGCAATGCGGAGGTCAGGGGTTCGATCCCCCTTTGCTCCACTGTCACGCAGTTCGGAACGGCCGGGACGTCGATGCGTCACCGGCCGTCGCCGTTTTGTGCGCTTCGGCGCGAACGGTGCGCCGTCCGCATGCAGGCCGCGCATCGGGCACGTCAGGGGAACGCGGAGGGAACGCGAGGTCGCGTGTACGTCGCATTGCGTCGTTGAGATCGACGGTCACACGCCATTGTGCATGCGATCGAGTGCGCGGTAGGCTCCCCGCACGCCCATGTTCAATCCGCGCGCGATGGTTCAAGCCGCCGTTGGCTACGTGAGAAAAAATCCGGACGAAGTCGTGCGTGCGGCCGTCAACGCCACGGGCCTGCGCTTCGGCGTCCCGCTCGCGAGCCTCCGTTGGTTCGCCGGCCAAATCAAAGGCAAGCGCGCGCCGAAGGACGTCGAGATCTCGAGCGTCCCGCCCGCGCTCCGATTCAGCGCCGTCGTCGACGCGATGGGCACGCCGGTGCGCGCGTCCGCCGCATTGAAGATCGACGAAGTGACGATCACCGAGGACTCGATCCGCATCGGCGTGCGCTTGCGCGACGTGAAGCTCGCCCTCGCCGGCGCGAGCGAATCGCCGGTCGCGACCCTCATCCAATCCGGCGCGCTCGATCTCTCGAAGCCCGGCAACCTGCTGAAGTACATCCCGAAAAAGCCTCCGGCCATCATCGAAGCCGACGGCGATCGCATCGTCCTCGACCTCATGAAGGTCCCGAAGCTCGCGAACGATCCGCGCGTGAAGAAGCTCCTCGGCATCATCGCCCCGGTCGTCGGCATCCGATCCATCGAAACGGACCGCGACCACCTCTACGTGAAGCTCCGCGCGACCCCGTTCGGCTTGCTGGAAGCCGTGGGGAAGATCCGCAACGGGTAGGGGGTGGGAAGGGCGAGCCAATCCGTGCGCGACAATCCCGCGCGCTGGCATTGGTTGGTGCTGGCAGAAGCGCGGCGCGCGCACGCCGCGCGCGCATGAAGCGAACCCCTCGCCGCGAGCGGAAACGTCGGCGCACGCCGGTATGGGCGAGGCCCCCTCGTTCGTGCTAGATGTTCTTCGTTCGATTCGTTTCCGGGGAGTCGCACAGCCCGGTAGTGCACAAGCTTTGGGTGCTTGTTGTCGCGGGTTCAAATCCCGCCTCCCCGACTTTTTATCCAATAATTTCGTGTGGTTACGAATCGTAGTCACCGTCGCAGTCACCACATACGGGGAGGCGGAAAGCAGGCCTGCTGGCAAGGCAGGGAAGGGCGTGCCGAAGGTGCTTCGAGCCATCGCCGCGGAGTCGAGGTAGCGCCGTGTCATCTCGCTCGACGTGTGGCCGTACGCGATGCGCAGCCATGTAGCGTCTCGGCCGGCGAGGTACGCATGGGTCACGGCGGTGTGACGCAGCCCGTGGAAAGTGAACGGGCGGTGGTCGGCGTCGTCGCGTGACAGTTCCGGGCGCATGAGCCGAGCGGTCTGGAGGTCGGCCTTCGCAAGCGCGCTCGTGCCCGAGCCTCCGTAGCCAGGCACGTCGAGCAGCAGGCCACTCGGTCGTTCGGCGACGAGTGCCTCGAGCAGCGGTCGTAGCGTCGGCTCGATCGGCGTGTGGCGTCGTGCGGCCTCGCTTTTCGTGCCAGGCACGCGGAGCACGTTGTGTTCGAGGTCGATGTGCTCGGCGGTAAGGCGTTCGAGCTCTCCGCGGCGCATGCCAGAATACGCGGCCACGGCGTAGAGACGTCGACGCTCGAGCGGGATGGCCTCGCATGAGAGGAGCTGAAGGAGCTCGCTCGGGTAGAGGGCGGCTTGCGCTCGTTCGTCCGTGCGCTCAGGCGGCGCCACGTCCTTCGTCGGCTCACCGATGCCGGAGACACGGAGCTCGGCGAGCTTGGAGCTGCGTGCCTCGCGGAATGCGGAGGTGATCTCGCTCCAGATGTGCGCCGCCGTCTTCGCGGCCATGCCCGGTGCTCGGCCCGGGATCTCTTCGTCGCTCTCGTAGTGCGCGAGGCGCACGCGAATCTGTTCGTCCAGGTGCGCGACAAGCGCTCGCAGGTGGTCGGCCGTGACCTCCGCCATCGTGAGGCCTTCGAGAAAGCGGGCGATGTGGACGGTGTAGCGTGAACGTCGGTCGTCCACGGCGGCCTGCGCCTTGCCGCGGTTCTTCCGTCCGACCTTCCCCTCTTCGGCGAGGTCGTAGTAGCGCTCGAACCACTCCGCGCACGTCTCGCCCTTGGCGTCCTTCCGTGCGCGCTCGGCGCCGAGACGTGCACGCGTCGCCATGAGCTCGGTGCGGTACGCTTCGGCCTTCGGTCGGTCCTCCTTCGTCGTCGCCTCGGGGACGCGGAACCACGGCACGCCGTCGAGCGTGTCCACGTACCACGCGCCGGTCGGCGAGCCCGGTGTTCGAGCCAGTACCACGCGCTGGTCGGCGAGCCNACAGGCCGCGAGTAGTGGTCCCCAGGAAGCTTGAGGGAAGGCTTCGATCATGAGCTAGGCCCAAGCCATCGAACGCTACCTCCGCACCGGGAAGTGCGACGACATCGACCATCTCCAGCGGCCGGGCCAGAACATCATGGAGAAGGGACGGAACGGCCACGACGATCACGTCCGTGCCCTGGTAGCCGAGGTGAAGAAGCGATCCAAGGGTCGAACGCATGCCCCTGTTCCCAAGCTGGACCTGGCCTCGTGGAGCCGAGCGCTAGTGGAGAGGTAGCGCCAGTTGCGAAGCCAGGGTTCGGTCGCCTCGACCTCGACATCCCCGAATCAGATGTGAAGGAGATAGTCGACGAGGCCGCCTCTCACCTCGAAGAAATGAACGCCCGCTCTACGCTCGGTATGTGGGCCACGAAGGTCTTCGAGCGAGAGCCGGGAAACTACGATCCTGGAGTTGTGGAGTTGCCCCCGTCGGATCGGTCACGCCGAGACGGATTGAAGGAGTCTTCTGTACTCCCTGGGGTGATCGCATCTTCAAGCCTTTGTGGGGATGCACCTCGTTGTAGTCGTCGATCCAACGAGCGAGGTCACGCATGACGCTCTCCGCCGAGTCGAGTCGATGGAGGTACACGTAGTCGCGTTTGAAGCTTTTTACGAAGCACTCCGCCATGCCGTTGCTCTCGGGTGAGTACGCGGGGGTCGTGCAGACGGCGAGGCCGAGGGCAGCGCCGAAGGAGCGCGTCTCGAGCGCCGAGTACGGTGGGCCGTTGTCGCTGAGCCATTCGACGCGATGAGACGTCCTCATAGCGCCGTCGCCGAATCGGTATCCGACCGAGTTCCGGAAACAGATCGTCGATCTTGTCAGGTCGGGGCGTAGCCTGGACGATCTTGCGAAGGACTTCGAACCGTCCGCTCAGACGATTCGCAACTGGGTTGTACAGGCAGACCGCGATGCGAGTACATACGGGACGGAAGAGCGCGATGAGCTCTGGCGTCTTCGCCGCGAGGTGAAGGTTCTCCTTGAAGAGAAGAAGATCCTAAGGAAGCAGCTGAAGAAGCCCCGGCGGTGTCGCGGAGATCCGCCTGCCCAGATGGCGAGCATGCATATCTCGGCTGGAGACCACATTCGTCTCGAGCTGATCGCATCCGCGCTGCCCCAACGTGGTCGTTCGACCGGTCGCTCGCGATCGAACAGCGGGTACCGGCTACCTACCGACGGCGTCGGCGCGCCTTGCTCTTCGCCTTCGTCACCTTGGGCGTTCTCGTGGTTGTCGTTGCCCGCTTGGACTCATCATCCGTCCCTTTCGCGTTCGGCTTCGGTCCCGCCTCGGCCTCCGCGTTGCTCTGCGTCGTCTCGGCCTCGGCGGTCCGAGGTAACGCCGCGGCCTTGGCCACAACGTCCGACCTGAGAGGTTGCGCTCGGCAGCAGCCGGGGGCTTCCGCGGCGGCGCTCGCCAGAGGGCTTTGATCGCCTCCCAAAGCACGGTGGATGCGATACCCGAACCGACGTTGATGACGATGTCCAGGACTCGGAGGCCCTCGACTCCCCAACCGCCCCATGTGACGGAGCGTTGGAACGAGAGCGTGTTCGCGCCGCCGGCGTCGACGAACGCATCTCGGAGCGCCTCTTCGAGCTCACGCTCGTCCACTTCGTTTCCTTTCCTCGCCACATCTCGATCCAGCCAGGGGAACTGGGCGAGACGCGGACCGTTACATCTATCGAAGTCGGATGGCGACTCGAACGGTGGTGCCGTCGGGGTCTCGAGATGTGTTTGGCCGACGTCGTCCACCGGATCAAACCGGGTCCGTGGACGCCCGGCCGCGCCCACGCTCTGGGTTTCTTCGGACCCGACTCGCGGGCGTGTCTTCCGCGTGCCCTCATGGGAATCTCCGACGCTTTCGCGAATGTCCTCGTCGCGAGGAATGGCCCGCCGCGTTGCTCCCAGGATCTTCAAGATGCCATGATTCTCAATCGCTATCTTCCCCGTGTCGCCTCGATCGTCGGACCCGTCCTCGCCGTATCTGCGCTCGTCGTCGCTTCGATCGCTTGCGATGCGCTGGAAGCGGTGGCGGTGAGAAGGTCGAAGCGGCCGCGGCAGGGATGCGGCCAAGGCGAGTGGCCTCGAGCCTGGTTTCGTGAAGGTCCCGAACATCGATGGATTGCAGGCCAAAGTTCCCGCCACGCTCGAGCCGAATGGGATCGGAGGTGCCGCGGGCTTTCACGTCTCCGCCAAAGGCAGCAATATGGACGTGGCGATTCTGGAAAGGACCGGCGACGAAGCGAAGCAAACCTTCGACGAAGCGAAAAGGCTGCCGAGGAATTGCTGTTCAAGAAGTGGATCTCGTCGGAGAAGACCGCGGACGGCTTCGTGCTGCAGTGGGAAGGTGAGGTCGTCGAAGGCATGGGCGCGAGCCACAATTTCGAGGTCCTCCGGACGATCGGAGCCAAGAAGTTCAAGTGCTATGGTGGCGGCTCGAGCGCCGCGGAGATCGCCACGGGGGTCGAGATCTGCAAGAGCCTGAAGGCACTCTGAGCGCCGTAGCGACGCTCGATCGGTGGCCCCCGATGCGCCCGTCGCATGCGTGATCCTTGAAGCATGCTTCGCCCACGATCAGACGACCGCGAGCCCGATGGTGCGGCAGGCGTCGACGAGCGTCTCGAGACCGAAGGCTTCGATGGGGCCGACCACTCCGGGAGTTTGGCCGCGACCGTGGGCGAGCTCGTCGGCGGCCCACGCCATGAGCTCGGCGGTCAAGTCGTAGACGCTCGGGCCCTTGACGTGGATCTCGGACAATATCGAACCGGAAGAGTCGCGCGCCACGGCGACCGTGTGGGCGCGGCTCCTCGCTCGCTCCTTCTCGTCGGGGCCGCCGGGGGCGCCTTCCATGCGCTCGTTGACGAAATGGACGAACCGAGCGCCCGCGCGTGTTCGAACGGCGAGGTTGGCGACCGCCGACGTGACTTGCACGAGGCGGCTGATTTCGGAGAACCAACCATTATAGACCGACAACGAGTCCAATCGAGGGAAGTGCGGCGGTAGGAACAGCACCTCGGTTCCGGTGGCCAGGACGGCTGCCCGCTTGCGGCCGTCGATCGTGAAGGAGCGAACCTCGTGGGCCGCTCGTTCGTCCCTCAGGCGTCGGTCGGCCCAGACCGTGACGGGGCGTGTCAGTCCTTCCATGACGGTCTTTCGGGTGCCCTGACTCAGGCCTTTGCCGCCGCGGAGGGAACCATCGACGAAATAGCCGACGTCGAGCGATCGCGCGGCTTCACCGGCCTGCTTCGCGGCGAGGGTGCCAGCGAGGATGCCCGGCACGTAGTCGTTGCCGAACGCCGGGAGCATCACCGCGCCAGTTTCTCGCGCGGGCGTGGTGACGCTCCTGGAGCGAGCGCACGAAGGCCACCTCGCCCGTGGAGTCGACGTAGTGGGCGCCCCGATCGGCCGCCGCCTGCGCCGCCGTGAAGCCGATCCGTTCGAAGGGACCCACGGTCGTGACCAGAACGTCGCCGGGGCCGATGAGCGACCGGACACTGTCCAGGTCGGCCGCATTGGCGCGCTGGTAATCGAGGCCATCGAGTCGTCGCGAGAGATCGCGGAGCGCGTCCTCGCGGGTGCCGGCGAGGACGGGACGGAGGCCGCGACGACGTAGCGCTTCGACGGCGAGTCCGCCGGCGTAGCCCGTGGCGCCGAAGACGACGATCTTGCTGGGCATGTTCGTTCCTGTTCGGGGTGACGTCGAACCGCGCATGGTCGAAGTCGATAGGGTAGAAGAGATGAAGCAATCGAGCCCGCGGATCTCGTTTGCCAGGTGCTCTCCAGCTATGCAACCCGTCCTTCGATCGGGGCGATGGTCTGCCTCGCGGAGGCTCGCGCGAGCACATCCGTGAGCGCGTCTCGCAGGACGTCGGGCGGTACGGGCTTGAAGACGACGCGCTGACCGGCGCTCGCTTCGCGGATGCGCTGCGGGGTGGTGTCGCCCGTGATGAAGATCACGTCGATGGGCCGCCCGAGCGCCGCGGTGACGGCGGCCACGGCGTCGTGGCCCGTCTTGTTCGACGGGAGTCTGTAATCCACGAGCGCCACGTCGAGATCCGGATGGCGCCCGGCGACGTCTCCGGCCTCTTCGACGCTGCCGGCGGTGACGACCTCGTGACCCCAAGCGTGGAGCAGCGCGCCGAGGCCCGCTCGACTCATTTCGTCGTCGTCGACGACGAGGATGCGCAAGGAGGTCGTGGAATGCGCGATCGGGGCGGCTTCCACCGACATCGGCGGCGCGGCTCCGAGCGGGAGGTCCAACGCGAAGACGCTCCCGCGCCCCACCACCGATCGCACACCGATGCTCGTATCGAGCACGCGCGCGAGCCTCCGCGCGATCGAGAGGCCGAGGCCGATCCCGCGGGACCGATCGCGCTCGGGGTTGTCGAGCTGACGGAAGTCGTCGAAGATCCGCTCGTGCTCGTCCGCCGGGATGCCGATGCCGGTGTCCCAGACTTGGACTCGGCAGCGGCCCTCGGCACGACGGAAAGAGAGGAGGACGCCTCCCCGCGTCGTGTACTTGAGCGCGTTGCTCATCAAGTTCATCAGGATGATCTGACAGAGCACCGGATCCGATTCGAACCACAGACCGGCTGGCGCGTGGATCCGGAGCTCGAGCTCGCGCCGCTCCGCGACGGGCCGCATGATCGCCGCGATCCGCGCGGCGAGCACCGCCGCCTGGCTGGGGACGTCGTGGCGTTCGACGACGCCGGCGTCGATCCTCGAGACGTCGAGCAGGCTGTCGAGCATTTGGCGAGCCGCCACCAGCGAGGTGCGGAGCCCCGTGACCGGTTCGACGAGCGCGCTCGACGACGCCTCTTCGACGGCGCCGAGGAACATGAAGGCGGCGTGGATCGGCTGGCGTATGTCGTGGCTCGCGGCGGCGAGAAACTGATCTTTCGCCGCCGTCGCCCGTTCGGCGATCGTGCGCGCCTCCTCGGCGCGAGTCTTCTCCTCCGTGAGCCGATCGACGAGATCGAGGTTTCCGAACTTCAGCGCGATCGAGCTTCGCAAGAGTCGCCGGTTCTGCATCGCGACGTGCGTGACGAAAACCAGGAACACGGCCGTCGCCGCGGCGAGGAACACGTGCTCTCGAACGCCGGATCGGACGAGATAGACGAAGAGAGGTCCGAGGTGCCCGACGATGACCGCGGCGCAGATCCGTGGCGTGCCGATGAGCATTTGAACGGCGCCCGCGACGGCACCGACGAAAATGATCGCCACGGTCATCGTCAGCCCGTTGTCCGGAGCGATCGGGACGAAGACGAGCCCTCCCCACACGAACGCCGACGCCGTCATCGACAGGGCGAGCGCGACGACCCATGGCCCGAGCTCCGCGTCCTTCGGTACGCGCCGCCGGTACGCCAACGCCAGGGCGACCCGCAAGAGGATGATGAGCGTGACCACGACCGCCCACGCGAACAGTCGGTGATCGGGGACGCGCCCTCGAAAGAGGAGATAACAGACGACCAGGATGACGGTCGAAGACACGACCGTCACGTGGGAGTGCTCGACGGAGTGCCGCGCGCAGGCCACGTCGATCGCGCGTCGCCGCTCGTCGTCGTGAACGCTGCTTCGTGTCGTCATGCGGTGCCCTTCGCCTTGCGCGCGTGCAAGAGCGACAGCGACAGCGGGGACGTCGCCAGCTCGAACCGCGATCGTGCCCCGAGCCGTCGTCCCGCCGAGGCGACATGGACGCGCACGGTCGACTCGCTGAGACCGAGCTTCGAGGCGATCTCCTTGTTCGAGAGCCCGATGGCGACGAGCTCGA
This sequence comes from Labilithrix sp., assembly GCA_044226145.1. GTDB lineage: Bacteria > Myxococcota_A > Polyangia > Polyangiales > Polyangiaceae > Labilithrix. The sequence continues at coordinate 19,038 of JBGAHN010000091.1, forward strand.
CGATCTGGAGCTCGCGCGGCGTCAGGACGGATTCGTCGGCGCCGTGTTCGTCGAGGATCGTGCTCGGCGGAACGTACGTGCCGCCGGCGAACACGAGCTCGAGCGCGCTCGCCATCACGGCCGCGGACGCGCCCTTGTGGATGTAGCCGCGAGAGCCGGCGCGGAGCGCTTCCGCGATCGCGCGTCGGCGATCGTCGCTCGAAATGAAGACGATCGGTATCTCCGGCGCCGACTGTCGAAGCAGCGCGAACGCGTGACCGTGGCTCAGTCCCGGCAACCCTGGGTCGAAGAGCACGACGTCGAACGTCCGGTCCGTGCGCAGGATCTCGAGCGCTCGCTCGCACGTCGACGCCGCGACGCACGACGCTCCGACCCGCGCCGCGAGCACCATGCGCAGCCCCTCCACGAAGAGATCGTGATCGTCGACGACGAGCACGCGCCGCGAGCGGTCCTCCTCTCCTCCTTGGGGCACTCGTCCCATCTTCGTGAGAGTACAAGGAACGCGTCCGTTGGTATCCCACCCATTTTCGCGCTTCGCGATCTAAGCGAATCGTCTAAGCGCATCGCGCGGAGCATCCGACTTCCTAAGCGAGGCGACCGTGCCGGATATTTTTCGGAATGAACGGATGGAAGCCTTTCTCGTCGGTCGTCATCGTCACCGCGTGCATCGCGGTCCACGTCGGCTCCGGCTGCTCTTCGGACTCCGAAGGCGAAGCTGGCGCTCCCTGCGAAACGAGCTCGGATTGCGGCTCCGACGTGTGCGTCAGCACGTCCAACGTCGCGAGCTGCGCACCGAAATGCGCGTTGGATGGAAACGAATGCTCCGGAGGTTTGACCTGTCAGGGACTCGGCAGTTTCTCCGTCAACGTCTGCGCCGCGAAGCCGAAAGAAGCGAGCCCTTCGGACCCGCCCACACCGGAAGAGCAGCCGCGCGTCCCGTGCAAGACCGACGCAGATTGCAAGCCGCTCGACGCTCGCGCCATCTGCGCGCAGTGGCACGGCGCTCGCGACTGCACGATCGCGTGCACGAGCAACGACATGTGCGCCGAGGGGCCGGTCGGCGGAGTGACGGTCGACTTCGAATCGTGCCAGACCGACGAAGGCAACCAGGCCCGCATGGCCTGCCTACCGCGTGCGGAGTGTGAAGACCGCCCGCTCGACTGCGTCACCTTTTCGGGCGGCACGAACCCGCTGCCCGGCGTCCCAACGATTCCGGACGACCTCTGAGCCGTGGACGGCGTTCGAGCCTCGCCGCCTCCGTCGCCGACGCACGACGAGACAACCGCACCACGCAGCAACGATCGGCGCGACGTCGCTCTCCGAGGAGCCCGCCGTCGAGCATCCGCTTCCTTCCGCCGCGGGAGCGCGCGTCTCCATCGGCGGCGCCTCCTCGACGACGAGATCGTTCCACGCGCCGTCGAGCTCGCCGCCATTGGCGATTTGCACGTACGCGATCGCGCGACCTTCGGGTACGGTGACCTCCGCCTCGTAGCCGTGATCGTCGACGGCGTGCGTGGCGATCCAATCGCCGCGCAGCAAGGTGCCTTCCTCCGTCCAAGAGACGGGCGCGTCGAACGACAACGCGAGCTCGGGTTTGGCGGGCGCGGCGTCGAGCCTTCCGAACCAGGGGGACGGCTTGGACGACGTCGCCGTGAAGCGAACGCGCATCCGTCGGATCCCGGGTGGCACGTCGATCTGGACCTGGACGACGCCCGGCACGTGCGAACGACCGAGCGCGCGCGCCGTACCGGGGGCGACGAATCCTCCGGACGTGCCGTCGAGGGCGCGGCCCCACGCCTGCCTTCGAACGAGAGGACACGACGGCAACACGCCGCTCCGCGCGAGCTCTTCTCGAAGGACGTCGGCGCCGCTCGCATCTCCGAGCGCAGCGATGACGGCGGTACCAAATTCGGAGAAGATCGCATCCGAGCGTGGCGAGTGCCACGCGGCGGAGAGCACCGCCCGATCGAAGGCCGCGTGGTCGGCATCGGGCAGCCTCGCGCGCGATCGGTAGAGCGCCCCCGACAGCACGAGACCGTCTTGGTGAGGCTCTCCCGTGATGTCGTCGGGACAGCGCGTGTGGTTGTCGACCGACCGCGGCGTCGCGCGTGGATCCTGCCGCGTCGCGTACGCCGCGAAGGTGGGCTCGTCGTAGAAGACGGCGGCGAAGTAGTCGGCGAGCGCCTCCCCGACGGCCTCGGCTTCGAGTCGAACGCCTTCTCCCTCGAACCGCAGCGCGCGCGCTCCCACGGCCCCGTCGAGGACGGCGTGCGTGAGCTCGTGAGCGACGATCTGTCCGTCGTACGCGAAGTCGACGCGCGTGCCCTGACCGAACAAGACGAGCGATCGCTCGGCAGGGTACAGCGCGCGAAGGCC
>JBGAHN010000092.1:0-22316 GCA_044226145.1 Labilithrix sp.
CGTTGGCGTGCGGCTCGATGCGCGACTCGGTGCGCGCCATCGAACTCCGATAGCCCTCGCCATTTTGCTTCTTTTCGCGCTCCGGCCCGATGTCGTGAGGCGGCGAAACGAAGGCCCGCATGCGCCACTTCGACACCATCGACACGGTCGGTACGAAATTTCGAATTCGCTTCGAATCTTTTAAATTCATCCATCTCTACGATTTACGACCAAGAGGCTCCGAAAGAGAGCTTCGAGATCCTCGAACGCCCTTCGAGCGGTGGCTCTCCTGGAGCCTGCTCGCGTGGGCCCTGGCGGCGTATGTGCCGTTTCTCGCAGAGCAGATCCGCGTCGCGCTCCTCCCGGTCATTTACGGCGCGCATTCCGAGCGGCAAGCTGCCACCTACTCCGTCGCCTACAACTTCGCGCATTCGACGTGGAACTATTTCCTTCCTCGCATCGACCTGCGTGGTCCGGACGAGACCGGAATCATTCCGACCGAAGCGCCGACGTATTCCTATTTGTGCGGCCTGTTGATGCGAGCCTTCGGCGACTCGGCGGCGATCGGACGCCTGCTGAACCTCGCCGCGAGCACGCTCGCGCTCGTCATGGTCGCCGTCGTTCATCTGGCGCAGAAGCGCGTCGCCGCCCTCGCGGGGTTCTTGGCCTTCTGGGTGACGTCGCCCGCGTGCTCGGTCGAATTCCGGAACTACCAACCCGACGGATTCATGACGAGCTTCGGCCTCATGGCGGCGTGCTGGTTCATGATTTTCGCTCGAAGCCAGCGCCCCGTCCATTTCGCGCTAGGGCTCGCGTCGTTCGCGGTGGCGTGCCTCTCGAAGCCCGTGATCCTCGGGTGCGCGCCGGCGATGGTCGCCTTTTCGCTGGCGGAGGGACCGCGCCGGCCTCCGCGTGGACGGTGGACGATCTTGCTCCTCATGGGAATACCGCCCATGTTGGGGCTCGCGTGGCAATGGTGGGCGACGCAAATCGAGTCTCACCATTCGCACGTTCATTGGATCGATTTTCGTATTCCATCCGCCACGCTGCGTTCCAACCTGACGAACGCGGCCCTGTGGAAACAATCCTTTTTCGACGTCTTGCCGACCTGGGGAAATGGGTATTGTTGGCTGCTCGTGGGCATCGGTGTCTGCCTTAGCACCACGAGAATCTTCCGTGCGCGTGCGCTGGGATGGATCGCGTGGGTCGCGGGCACTTGCATCATCCTCGCGACCGCGTCCAACCGCATTCGCGTCAATTGCTATTACCTCACACCTCTCCTCCCGGCGTGCGCGTTCTTCGTATCGGTGGCGGTCGAGGCCACGGTTCGCAGAATTTCACGTTTCGAGCGCGAGACCTTCTTTCTCACGTGGGCGGCCATCGCCGTCGCGTCGGGATCGCTGGCCATCGTCGCCTGGGGACACCACGACGGCCTCGGCTTCGAGAGGTGGGCCGCCGTGGTCGTCGTCGCGTTTCTCGTGACGCCCCTCGTCGAAGGTCGGCCCTGGGCGACGCGCGTCCTCACGGCCGTCGGCCTCTGCTTCTTCTTGCTGGCCATGAACAAAGGCCGACGGAACACCCTCGAGATTTCACGAGGATCGCTCCCGGATCCATATTTCGACGACCGAACGCGCCTGGACGACGTGGCCGCGCTTCGTCGAGCCATCGATCGGTATTCCACACGCGACGATCGTTTCCTCGTCGTCGGCGGGATCCCCGAGCTCCATTTCACGCAGCGTGCCGGGTACGCCGAGCCGAACATCCGCGCGGTCGACAAGAAGGGCTCCGTGCAACGATGGCCCCGCGCGCCCGCTTTCTTCGTGCACTACACGGCGGTTGGAGCGCTCCCCAAACAGGCCAAAAACTGGAAGCTCCTCGAGAATGGGCGCGGGTGGGCCTTGTACTGCACGACCGTGCGAACGTGTGAGCCGCGGGATTGAGGCCGGCGAAAGGGCTTCGAGGTTCCGGCTCTGCTACCGACGCGTGCGGCTCTTTCGGCGGCGCGCCCAGAAGAGGCTCACGGCGACGCCGAGGCCGGCGATCATGCCGGGCGTCGTCGCCGTCGCGGAGGTCCCCGCGGAGCGACACGAGCAGCCGCTGTCGCCGGTTTGCTTCAGCCGCGACGAGTTGCCGACACCACCGGTGGTCGTCGTGTCGTCGTCATCGTCGTCGCCGCCATCGTTCGCCCCGCTTCCACCGTCGCGCGGCGGGTTCGGGCCGACGGATGCGTCGTCACCGGTGACGGGCCCCGCGTCGACGCCCGCATCGTCGACCGGCTCTTCGTCTTGTCCGCCGCACGACGACGTGTGGGTCGGACGCGTCTGCGCACAGCTCGTCGGGGAGGCGCATTTGGGCTCCGGAAGAGCGCCGGGGGAGCTGCCGTTGCCGACGTCGCCGCGGTTCGGGTACGCGGCCGCGAGCACCGCCCAGCGATCGTCGTGGGGGTGCTCCATCCAGCCGTACACGAACTCTTGGTACGTGTGGCTCGCGCCGCTGTGGACGTCGGGATCGTAGACGCCGCGGTTCGAATCGAGGTTCGGGTTGTTCGGGTTGTTGCTGTACGCGAAGCCGTTGTACGCCCAGATCGCCGTGTACCAGTCCTCGACGAGGGTGGGATCGTTGTCGCCGACGCAGTCGGCCGCGCGCCACTTGCTGAGGAGGATGAGCGTGCCGGTCGCGAGGTTGTAGGTCGCGTCGCCGGCGACGCGCTGGCGATCGAACCCGGGGCTCTCGCCGACGTGCATGCCCGACGTCACCTGACCGATGCCGTAGCCGCAGTCGAACGAGACGATCGTGCGCTCGGGCTTCCCCTTCTCCGAGCCCGGCCCCGTCGGCACGCAGAACTGCTGCCAGAAGCTCTCGCGCATCGCGATGGCTTTGAGGACGTGGCAGGGGAATTTCGCGGGGACTTCGGTGAGCGGCTTCGGGTGACCGCAGCCGGCGCCCATGTTGCCGATGTCCGGGCCGTCCGAGCCCCAGGAGGCTTTGCCGCCGGAGACCTTCTTGAAGATCTGATGCCACGTGGGGATGTCGGGGTTCTTCCCTTCCACGGGCTGGATCGCGCAATTCTGACCGCCGGCCGTGCCCGCGGGGGTGTAGCTCGGGCAGAACTGCGCGCGGGCCGAGGACGCGAAGGTCAAGGGAGCCAGGAGCGCTCCGGCCGCGACGAGCATCCCCGCTCCCGTCGAGCCGCGCGGCGAAAGACGTCGGCGGGCGCTCATCGGCGACCTCCGTCGGTCGCGCCGAAGAAGCCGATGGCGCGGAGGTTCTCGGGGCGCGTCGAGAGGCGGACGACCGCGTTGCTTCCGAGGTGGAGCGCGGCCTCCTCGATGCCGGACGCACCGCGGTGCGTGAAGAGAATCCAGGCGCCGTCGGACGAGGCGGCGTCGACGACGTCGGTGCCCGCCCCGAGCGGCGTGAGCCAACGATCGCTGGCCGACGGGCCGGTCCGCAGCGAGAGGCCCTGCCCGGGCGAGGCGACGAACGAGCGATCCGCGCCCATGGCGAAGGGGACCTGGGACACGTCGCGGGACGACGCGCGGCGCGTGCGGGCGCCGGTCGACAGGTCCACGCTCTCGATGGTCCAGAGGTGGGTGTCGACGTCGTCGCGGTTCGAGAAGAGGAGCGCCCCGCGCGCGTGATCGACGCTGAAATCGCGCGCGAACGGCGGGATCGACGCGACGAGCCGGCTCTTGCCCGTGGCGCGGTCGATGGCGACGAGATCCGCGCCGCCGGGGCCGACGCGGTACACGACGAGCTCGCCGCCGTGCTCGCCGGCGACGTGCGCGGTGTAGCCCGTCCACGTGTAGAGGGAGCGCTTCGCGCCCGTGTCGGGGTCGACCGCATCGATGGCGACGGCGTCTTCGCGCAGGTGCGACGGATCGAAGCGCGTGGGCTCGGCCCCGGCCCGCCCCGTCTCGACGTAAATCTTCCCGTCCTCGGACGCGAGGGGGCGGCTCGCGTGGTAGACGCCGCGCGCGAGCTCGCGAAGCCCGCGCGTCTCGTCGACGACGTAGAGCGCCGAGCCGTAGTCACCCTTCGGCGCGCCTTGCACGTCAGCGACGACGGCGACCGCGCGGCGGCCATGCAGGACGTCGCCGCGAACGACTCCATAGACCGCGTGCGGGACCGGCGCGGAGAAGACCTCGGTCACCCCGCGGCGGTCGATCGTCAAGAACCGGACGTCGCTCGAGGACGCGTGGACGTCGCGCGGGGTGGCGATGACGGCGAGATCGACACGCGCGGTCGGCGGCGTCGAGGAGAGCTCGCCAGCGGACGCGGGAGGCGCGGTGCGCGCGAAAGCGAAGACGGAAGCCGTCGCCGCGAGCGCGAGACCAAACACCCATCGGCGGCGCGATCCCGAGAAGACGGTGGACCCGAAACCCATGATGGGACTTTTCTGCACGACGCCGCAAAGAGCAAGTTGCGGACGATGGCGAAGGGCGATTCCGATCCGACGGGCATCGTCTGTTCCCATCGGATTTCGCTTCAAAAGCGGTACGTGCGCTTCAAGTTCAGGATCTGCTCGTCGCACGCGGTCAGCCGCTGGAAGCCGTCGCGGAGGAGCGTTTCGGCTTCGTCGAGCTTCGCTGGGAGACGCTGCGCCTCCGGGGAATCTTTCGCGAGACGACCGGCTTCGAGATCGGCGAGGGACGCGGAGACCTCGTTCTTGAGCCGCAAGGCTTCGGCGGTGGCGTTCGCCGACGCGAGGCACGTTTCGCGGGCAGCGCACACGTCGGCGGCCGTGCACGGAGCGTTGGAAATCGCCACAATCATCGCCGCCTTCTGGGCGTTGTCGGCGCGGCGATAACGCTCGACGGCCTGCGCCAAGGTCTGGGCTTCGCGCCCGGCGCTGCCGTCGCATGCAGCCATGGCGAGCCACGACGCGATCGCGAGCCAGGATCCGTACGAGACGGCGTTTCGCGCCGATGGACGCGTCGACGCGACCTTCATGACAGCTCCACCTTGCTCCACATCTCGCGGAGCATCTTCTCGCGGCGTCGGTCCGTGCGCGTCACGATGCGCGCCACCCCCCACGCGGCGAGCAGCTCGCCCTCCTGCCCGAGCGCCGGGAGCACGCTCGGCCCGGCGACGAAGACGTTGCCGAGCGCGGTTCGAATCGGTTCACCGGCGAGGCCGTGCAGATCGGGCGCGTTCACCCGCCAGCGCACGATCGGCGGCTCGGCCTCGAGCGATCCTCCCGTCGCGCGGAGCCGCGCGCGATCGACGAGCTCCGCGCGGAGCCCCCATTCCGGCTTTCCGACCAGCGGATCGATCGGGTTTTTCGTGCGGAAATCCCAGAGCGGACGGCCGTCGTGCGGGCTGTCGCAGAGGACGAGGTGCCGCTCGAGGAAGGGCAAATGCGCGAGCACGGTCTCGAGCACGGCTTCGCGCGCGTCGTCGAGCGGCGCCATCGAAGGGAGGATCGTCTCCGCGACGAGGAGCTCGGTCCCGGCCGCGGGGCTCGCCATGCGTTGGAGCCGGACGGCGCGCGAGGCGTCGCCGCGTGGGAGGACGAACGCGTCCGTCGCGAGGGCCTTGGGGATCCCCGCGGACGCCGCGACGAGCGAGACGACGAAACGCTGCTCGGCCGGTTCGACCGCGACGATCGATTCCCGCGGCGGGGCGAACGCGGGCGCGAGCTCCAGAAGCCGCGACGACGGGGCGTTGGCGACGACGAAGGTCGCGCCGACGGGGAACTCGTCGCCGTCGACGAGCACGCCGCAGACCTTGCCGCCCTTGTGGACGAGGCTCGCGGCGCGCTCGGAGAACCGGACGTCGCCACCGTGGGCGCGGATGCGTTCGACGAGGAAATCGACGAGCTCCTCTTCGCCGCCCGCGAGGTGGCTCGTGCCGCGCGTCCACGCGCCGTGGAGGCGCGCGACGGCGAACGGGGGCTCTCCTTCGGCGAGATCGGACGCGAAGCGCGCCGACGTGGTGACCACGTCGCGGAACGGATGACCGATCGGGAACTCGGCGAGGAAGTCCGCGGCGCCGTCGAGGTACGGCAAGGTCGCGAGCACGCGGCCGGTCTCGCGGCGCTCCCAGAAGCCCCCCGGCGGCCACACGGCGTCGCGCTCGAACGCGGCGTCCGTCCGCGCGTTGACCTTGGCGAGCTCGGTGTACAGATCGTCGATGACGCGCCGGACGGCCGGGAATTCCCGCTCGATCTCGCGCGTGAAGAGGGACGGATCGGGCGGGATGTCGAGCCGGTGATCCGGGCCGAGGACCTGGAACATCGGATCGAGCGGCGCGAGGCGGCGGCGGAAGGTCTGCGACTGCGCGAGCTCGACGAGGACCCTCCCCCACGCCGGCGACGTGGCCGAGAGGAACGTGAACGGACGGCGCGCGAGCACGTGGCCGTCGTACTCGTAGGTGGCTTTCCGGTGGCCGTTGCCGATCACGAGCACGCGCCACGAACGGCGCGCGAGGAGCGCGGCGGCCGAGAGCGTCCCGAGACCGACGCCGAGGACGACGACGTCGTAGTGCTTCGACGTCGCGTTCATGGATCGATGCGGATGCGGGGCCGGCCTCCGTCCGCGGCCGGTAGGACGTGGACCTTCGCGTCGGCGATCCAACCGAGGACGCGCGGCAGGAGCTCGTGCTCCTTCTCGAGGATGCGCGCGCGAAGGGCTTCGACGTCGTCGCTTTCGAGGACGGGGACCGGGGCTTGCGCGAGGATCGGGCCGGTGTCGGTCCCGGCGTCGACGAGGTGCACGGTGCAGCCGGTGACGCGGACGCCGTACGCGAGCGCCTGGGCCTGCGCGTTCGTCCCGGGGAACGCGGGCAGGAGCGCCGGGTGAACGTTGACCACGCGGTGCGGGAACGCGTCGAGGAGCACGGGGGTCACGATGCGCATGAACCCGGCGAGCACGACGCACTCGACGCCGTGCGAGCGGAGGACGTCGACCACGGCGCGATCGAACGACGCGCGATCGGGGAACGCGCGGTGATCGACGACCGCGGTGGGGACGCCGTGGGACTCGGCACGCGAGAGCGCGCGGGCGCCGGCGACGTTCGAGACGACGACGGCGACGCGCGCGCGGAGCGATCCCGCGTCGACGGCGTCGAGGATCGCCTGGAGGTTCGTGCCCGATCCCGAGACGAGCACGCCGAGCGCCAAACGCGGCCCGGAGGACTTCTCGCTCGCGATCACGGAAAGAGCACCCGCGCTTCGAAGTCGGTGTCGGCGGGAACGGCGGCGATCTCGCCGAGGACGAAGGGCGTTTCGCCAGCGGCGCCGAGCGCGTCGAGCGCCGCGGACGATTGGTCGGGCGGGACGACGACGACGTAGCCGACGCCGAGGTTGAAGACGCGCCGCATCTCGAGCTCGTCGACGCGTTCGGCGAGCAGGTCGAAGATCGCGGGGCGCTTCCACGCGCCGTGGAGGCGCACGCCCAACCCTTCGGGCAGGACGCGCGGGAGGTTGCCGGGGAGGCCGCCGCCGGTGACGTGGCTCATCGCGCGGACGTCCACGCCGGCGTCGAGCACGGCGCGGACCGCCTTCGCGTAGAGGCGCGTCGGCGCGAGCAAGGCTTCGGCGACGCTCTTGCCACCGAGCTTTTCGGGGCGATCGGCCGGGGCGAGCCCCATGGCCTCGAAGAGCACGCGGCGCGCGAGCGAGTAGCCGTTCGAATGAAGGCCGCTCGACGGGAGGCCGAGGACGACGTCGCCCGCGCGCACGCGCTTGCCGTCGACGATCTTCGCCCGCGCGACCACGCCGACCGCGAAGCCCGCGAGATCGTACTCGCCGTTCGCGTACATGCCCGGGAGCTCCGCCGTCTCGCCGCCGAGGAGCGCGCAGCCGGACTCGCGGCACGCGGCGGCGATCCCTTTGACCACCTGCTCGCCGACGGCCGGATCGAGCTTTCCGGTGCCGTAATAGTCGAGGAAGAAGAGCGGCCGGGCGCCGACCGTGAGCACGTCGTTGACGCACATGCCGACGAGATCGATGCCGATCGTGTCGTGGACGCCGGTCAGGAACGCGACCTTCAGCTTCGTGCCGACGCCGTCGGTGCCGCTCACCAAGACGGGATCTTCGATGCCCGTGGGGAGCGCGCAGAGGCCCGCGAACCCTCCGACGTCCGACACGACCTCGGGAATGCGCGTCGCTTTCGCGAACGGCTTGATGCGTTCGACGAAATCGTCTCCCGCGTCGATGTCGACTCCTGCTTCACGGTAGGAAATCGACGGCGAACGATCGCTCCGTGACGTCATCGGAGGAGCTCTTAGCCGTGCTCGCGGGTCGCGACAATAGGGCTCGTTCGGCGCGCGTGCCGCCACTCGAGCCATGCCGGCAGGGAGACCACGGCCGCGACCAAACAGGTGATTTCGCCGATGACCGCGAGGCAGCCGAACAGGAAGAGCGCCCGGTTCTCCGCGACCAGCAAGGACGAGTAGCCGATCACGGTCGTCGCCGAGCAGAGCGCCACCGCTCCTCCGGCCGCTCGAACCGCGGGCGCGACGTCGCGCGAGCCCTCCTGGACGTAGCGGGTCATGACGTTGACGGCGTACTCGACGCCGATGCCGAAGGTGATCGGGAAGGCGATGAAATTGGCGAAGTTGATCTTGATCCGCAGCGCGAGCGCGAGGCCGAGGAGCCACGTCACGCCGACCACGAGGGCGCCGACGACCTTCGGCGTCGAGCTCGACCATCGGAACAACGCGAGCACGACGATCACCACGCCGATGAACGCGCCGGCGCTCGCGCGGAGGCCGTCGTGGCGGATCGACGCGAGGATGTCCGAGGAGAGCGCGAGCGCGCCGGCGATGCGCGCGGGACGCTCGCCAGGCCCCGCCGTCCGCTCGGCCACGTCGCGCAAGCTCCCGACGAACCAGGCGAGCGATCGGCCCTCCCAGAGCTCCTTGCGGGCGCGCGGGAACACCAAGACGACGCGGTCGACGGCGCCGTTCTTCTCGCGGAGGCCGGTCGTGAACGTGCGCGGCAGATCGGCGAGCGTGACGTGCGCGGCGCGTGTGTCGTCGACGATGCGCGCGACCGTCGCTCGCTTGTCCTCCGGAATGGAGGCGCGAATGCGCGGCGTCAGAGCTTCGCGGATGCGCGCGAGCAGGGCCAGCTTCTCGTCTTGATCGCGGGGCAAGACGTCGTCGATGGTACGGATGCCGCTCACGTAGCCACCCAGCACCCCGCTCGACGTGGCCGCTCGAAGGCTCGAGGCGAACCTCCGGGCTTGCGGGGCGTCGTCGGCGAGCACGGCGATCGGCGTGAGGTAGACGCCGAGGAGCTCGTCCATGCGGTGACCCCAATAGCCCTCGCCGTCCTTCCAGGTGTCGCGGCGACGGAGCTTCGAGAAGTCTTGCTCGATGGTGGAGTCGTCGATGCGCGTGACGAACGCCGCCGACACCGCGGTGAGCGCGAAGCTCACGAGCACGATCGCCGCCGGCCACTTCTTGACGGCGCGCGCGACGAAACCCGTGACGCCGTCCGAGCGGAGCGGCTTCGGGCGCGTCGTCCCGTCCCGATCGACCCCGCGTACGAGCGGGGGGAAGAGCGTGAACGTCACCATCCACGCGAGGACCATGCCGAGCCCTCCGATGATCCCGAACTGGCGAAAACCTCGAAATTGCGTCGCGACGAGCGACGTGTACGACATGCTCGCGGCGAGCGCGGCGGCGAACGTTCCCCGGCGGACGCCCCAGACGGCGAGCTCGATCGAGGTCTCGACGGGCCGACCCGCGCGGCGCTCTTCGACGTAGCGGGCGAGGAGCATGATGCCCACGTTGATGCCGTTGCCGACGATGATGGCGCCGAGGAACGCGGTGTTCGAGTTGAGCTCGGTGACGCCGAACGGCGGGAGCGACGCGATGCCGAACGCCAGCACGGTCGCGAGCGCGAGCGGCGGCAAGATGACGAGCAGGCAGCGCCACCAGCGAAAATAATAGTAGAGGGACGCGACGACGAGCACGCCGACGAGCACCGACGAGAGCGCCAGATCCGACACGAGCGCCGAGGTCTCTTCGACGGAGATGGCGATGTCGCCGGAGTAGCCCACGCGCATGCCTTTCGCGTACGCGTCCGGGCCGCCCATGGCCGCGAGATCGGCCTTCACGCGGCGGAGGAGCTCGGCGCCTTCCTCGCGCGCAGTCGAGAACGATCCGGCCTCGACGAGCAAGAGCGAGAGGTGGAGCTCGGGGCTCGAGAACCGTCCGTGGTTCGTCTTCGACGAGGCCGACGCGCGATCCTCGTAGCGGCGTTCGATGTCCGAAAAGTCGAGCGGCGGGGCGTCCGACTCGTCGAGCGCGGAGCCCTCGGCCTGGCTCACCTCCCAATCGCGCCGCGCCGTGACGCGGTCGAGGATGGTCTGGAGATCGCGGGCATCGACGTAGAGCGCGGCGTGGGCTTCGAGGAAATCGCGCTCCTCGGCGTCGCCCGTCCTCACCGCGCGCGCGAGCTCCGGCGGGTACGCGCGGATGCGCGCGGCGAGATCGTCGAGCATGCGCTCGGCCGCCGGGAGGTTCTCCGCCGTGCCCGTGTCGACCACGACGCCGAGGTACTGGAGGCTGGAGACGCGCTCGCGGAGCTCGTCGATCGCGCGGACGCTCGGCGCGTTCCGCGGCAAGAGCTGCTCGAGATCGCTGCGGAGACCGCGGTAGAGCTTCACGGTGCGCACGGTGCCGAAGACGCCGAGCACGAGGGCGAGCGCCCAGAGGATCTTCCGATACCGCAGGACGAAGCGCACCCAAGCGCGCGCGGCCGGCGACGCCTCCCCTTCCCTTTCTATGGGCGGCCTTTCGACGGGACGACGACGCGCGCTCATTCGAGCGCCCCCGAGCGATGGAGCACGACGACGACGAGGGCCACTTGGATGCCGGCGACGACGTCGTCGAGGACGATCCCGAATCCGCCGGGGAGCCGCTCGGCGGCGCGCGCGGGGAACGGCTTGACGGCGTCGAAGATCCGGAAGAGAGCGAACGCCACGGCGACGCTCGCGAAGGTCCCACTCGCGGCGGAGAGGGCGACGAGCGTGCCGACGACCTCGTCCACGACGACGATCGAGGGATCTTTCTGGCGGATCTCCCGCGCGACGATCGACGACGACCAGACACCGACGACGCCGATCACGAAGGCGAGGACGAGGAGCGCGACGGGGCCGTAACCCCGCACGAGGAAGTAGAGCGGCAGGGCGCCGACGGAGCCAGCGGTGCCGGGCGCGAGGGGCACGCGACCAGCGCCGAACCAGAGGGCGATCGCGAACGCGACGCGCGTGCGGAGCGTTCTCACCATGGGGACTCCTCGCTCGAAGACGGGTCGACCGCGGGATCTCGTATGCGCAGGCGGAAGACGAACCTGGCATGCATCCAATAGTTGTAAAATACACTCACGAAGATCGCGACCACGGCGCGCACGAGCACGTACGGTGCGCGGACGAAGTGGAGCGCGAGACCGACGAAGAAGGCGTTGAGCGCGGCGCTGCCCAGCGAGACCAGGGCGTAGCGAAACGCCTGCGCGTGGACGGAGCCGACGTGGAGCGATCGGTAGGCCCAGAAGCGCGACGCCGCGAAATTCGCGACGCCGCCGACGATGGCCGAGACGAACGTGGCGTGCGCGGGCTTGAGGTGCGCGAACTCGACGAGCGCAATCATCGACGCGAAGTCGACCACCGTCGCGAACAGCGCCGCCGCTTGGTGCTTGCCGAGGAGGCGCACGTTCAGGGCGTGGGGCGTCGCGCGCATGGGTCTCCTCATTTTCGCGCGACCACCGAGACGCCCGAAGCGTGCACGAGCCGCTTCAACGCGGAGGCGTTGCCGACGACCGCGATGACGGCGAGCGAGAGCGCGATCGGGACGAGCGGCACCCACGGCCGGGAAGGCTCGAAGCGCGCGACGATCGGGACGAAGACGGCGGCGGCGATGAGCCACGTCCACCGCTCGGCACGACGCATGCGTGACGGCGTGTCGGTCGCTCCGACGGCGCGGACGATCGACGACGCGTAGCTGACCATGAAGCTTCCGACGAGGGCCAAGAGCACGAGCGCGAGGAGCGCGGGGGTTTGGCGGACGAAGATCGCGATACCGCCGAGGACGAAGGCGTCGACGTACCGATCGACGACGGTGTCGAGGAGTTGGCCGGCCAGGGCCCCGTCTTCGCCGGCGTTTTCCTCGCGCGCGATGGCGCCGTCGACGATGTCGGCGAGGACGGCCACGAGCGCCACGACCGCCCCCAGACCGAAATGTCCGAGCGCGAAGAGGACCGACGCGCCGGCGGCCACGACGAGCGACGAGAACGTGACGACGTTCGCCGAGATCCCGACCGAACGAAGCGCGCGCGCGACGCGGGTGACGACGCCGTAGACCGCGGCCATGGGGGCCTTGCCGACGACCGGGAGCGGAGCCTCGCGCTCGAGGCGTTCGGGGAGCCGGGCTCCGGCGAGGCGGGACGTCACGGCATGTACGACCAGGAGGATCGCAAACGCGATCAGCAAGAACACGGAGGCTGCGAAATCGAGGGGCTCGTTCACGGAACCTCGTTGCCTCGGTCGGACTGGCAAGGTGGGCAAGGTGGCGGAAGGATTCGCTCGGTCGCGGGGGATTCGACGCGATCCGAACGCACGGAAAGGTCGACCTGCAAGCCTTCTGCCGTTCGCGAGCGCCTCACGTCGGCGCCGCACGGGCGGACGCTCGACGTCCCCACAGCGGCGCGGAAACGACCCGCGCCGGGGCCGTCGTCACCACTTCACGGGCATTGGGACGGGGTGATCCTGGCGCGTGCCGTCGCCGAGCTGTCCGTCGTCATTTTTGCCCCAACAGCGCACGCCGCCATCGCCGAGGCGAGCGCAAGCGCTGTCCTTCGCCGCGACGAGCTGGACCACGCCGATCAGGCCCGGGACGAGCGACGGGCTGGGACGAGGCTCCGTCGTGCCGCTCACGAGTTGGTAGGACGCGTTGTCTCCCCAACACGCCACGACCGAGCGCGACGTCCGCGCGCACGTGAAGCGATCGCCGGCCGCGACCTCCACGACCTCCTCGATCCCGGTCACGGGCACCGGTTCGGGGGCGTCGCGGAAGGAGCCGTCGCCGAGCTGCCCGTGGTCGTTCTTCCCCCAACAGTGGAGCGCGTGCCCGGAGCCGAGCGCGCAGCGATGGCCACCACCGCCGACGAGCTCCGTCACCTCGACGTTCGAGAGATGGGTCGTGACGTCGCCTTTTGCCGGGTCGACGTCGTCGGTCCAGGACGACGTGCAGCGCACCTCGAGGGGTGCGTCGAGCGACGCGCAGAGGCCGGCGTCGTCGAAGGCGACGGACGCGACGGACGCGCCCTTCAACGCCGCGTGCTCGAACGGAGCGCCACGACCGGCGCCCCAACAAATGGCGGCGTTCGTCGGCTTGGCCGCGACGCAGGTTCGATCCCCGCGCGCCCAGATCGCGCGGGCCCGAAGCGGCTTGCCGTCGGGACCGGCGACCGGGCGGGCCTCGGAGGGTCGCGCCACGGCGTGCGCTTCGATCGAGCCGTCCCCGAGCTGACCGCGTCCGCCGTCGCCCCAACAGCGAACGCCGTCGCCCTCGAAAATGCCGCACGTGTGTCGGGCGCCCAGCGCGAGCGCACGTGGGAGATCCGTCGTGAGCGTGAGCGCAGGCAAAGGTCGTACGGCGAACACGCCGGTCCCGAGCGCTCCCGTCGTGCCGTCGCCCCAGGACGCCAGTCCACCCTTCTTCAAGCGGCCGAAGGCGTGCCGTTCGCCGAGCCACACCTCGGTCATGGGCTCGGGCTTGTGCTTCTTCACGCAGCCGAAGACCACGAACGACACCGCGAGGCACACCAGCGAGCGACCGGCGACGAGCGGACGCGATGCCCTTCGCGCGACGGCCCTCGGCATCCGCCTACGGGACCCCGGCGGATGCGAGGACGTTCGCCATGACGAGCTTCGCGCAATGAACGAAGATGATGATGCCGAGGACGTCGACGAGGCTCGCGATGAAGGGCGTCGAGCTCGTCGCCGGGTCGATGCCGACGCGCTTGAGGATCAGCGGGAGCATCGAGCCGACGGTGCACCCCGTCATGACGATGCCGACGAGCGTGAGCGCCACAGTCAACGCGAACTGCACGCCCTGCTCGGGATACATGAGCACGCGGCCGAACCCGACGACGGCGAGCATCGAGCCGAGCGCGAGGCCCATCCCGGCTTCGCGCACGAAAATGCGCCACCAATCGCGCGGGCGGATCTCCCCGACGGCCAGCCCCCGGATGATGAGCGTGGACGACTGCGAACCGGAGTTGCCGCCCGTCGAGATGAGGAGCGGGACGTAATAGGACGACCCCTTGATGGCCTCGAAGACGGGGTCGTAATGGCGGAGCGCCGTTTGCGTGAAGAACTCCTCGATGAAGAGGACGAAGAGCCAGACGCCGCGCTTGCGGATGAAGGACCAGAAGCTCGTCCGGAAATAAGGGACGTCGAGCGGTTCGACGCCGCCGAGCTTCTGGACGTCTTCGGTCTGCTCCTGGGTGAGGACGTCGACGATGTCGTCGATCGTGATGATGCCGGCGATGATCCCCTTGTCGTCGACGACCGGCATGACGTTGAGGTCGTACTTCGCCATCTTGCGCGCGACCTCCTCCTGGTCCTCCTGCGGCTCGACGCTGATGACGTTCGTGCGGAGCACGTCGAGCAGCGGCTGCATCGGGTGCGCGAGGAGCAGATCGCGGAGCGTCGCGAGGCCGACGAGGTGGTCGCTCTCGTCGATGGCGTAGATGTTGTAGATGTTCTCGTGGTGGTTTTCGGCGTGCTGCCGGACGGCGTCGATCGCCGCGCGCACGGTCACGTCGGGCGACACCGAGACGTAGGCCGTGGTCATGAGGTGACCGGCGCTCGTCTCGGGCCATTTCTCGATCTCGCGGACGTCTTCGGCGGCTTCGGGGTCGACGACCTCGAGCCGTTCGCGGATGACGTCGCCGACGGCGTCGGGCAGGACGCTGAAGAAGTCGGCGCGATCGTCGGGCGCCATCTCGCTGACGATCTGCGCGACGCTCTCGGGCGCCATGAGCGGGGCAATTTCCCCCTGCTCGTCCTCCTCGAGGCGCTCGAAGATCGGCGCGGCGTCCTCCGCCGGCATCAGCGCGAAGAGCTCGGCCGCCTCGTCGGGATCGAGATCGCCGACGAGATCGGCGAGGTCTTCGGGTGGATCTCGTCGAGCAGTTCGCGCCTGTTCCGGGTCCTCTCTGAGTACCTGCTTCAGATCGGGTCCGAGGAGCTTCGAAAGCCGCATGACGACGGCGCGCACCTTACCCAAAGCCACGCGCGCTCGGCTACGCCGGGATCGCCGTTCCGCGCGATCGAGGTGCGAGATCCGAGGTGGGCGCCGGTCCCCGTCAACGCACGACGAAGAGTCCCGTCTCGTGGCGCGTGTCGACCGCGGGAAAAGCACGGCCTTCGGCGGCGAAACGCGCGCTGGGCGTCACCAGGCCGTCACGCAACTCCGGCGTGCGGAGGCCGAACGGCCCCGCGAACGTGGCGTCCGGCGGCCAGGATCGGTCGTCCAGGAAGAACGTCCAGCGGATCGGACGCGCGCCGGGTCGGAGGACGAGATCGATCCCCACGAGCGACGACGGCGTCGTCGCGAACGAAAGCTCGATCCGGTCGCCGTCGACGCGAAGGGCCCGCGCCCCACGCCCACGGGCAGGACTTCCGTCGTCGTTCGGACGCCGTCGCGATCGGCCACGATCGCGGGCTCATCGCCGGGCTCGGCGGGCCGGTCGCCCACGAAGATCGTGCCGGAAATGCGGCGAGACGGTCTCCCCCCGCGAACCGGAGGCGCACGGTGCGGGGCGGCTGCTCGGCGCGCGGATCCTCGGGATCGCCCGGGACCCGCACCCCGGCGCGGGCGGCGAGGAGACGGGCGCGCATCTCCGCGGTGACGTCGGGCTCTTGGCGCGAACGATCGGCTCGTTCGAGCGGATCGCGGTCGAGATCGTAGAGTCGTTCGCGTGGCGACGCCGTGGGCGGCGCCTCGGGCGAGGGCGGGAAGCTGGTCGTGAGGTAGTGGTGGTGGCCCCGCACGAGGCTCGCTATGACGCGCGACGCGTGGGCGCGTTCGACGGCGCGGGAATGTCGGCGGGTCGGTGCATCGTCGACGGTTTCGGTGAACACGACGCGCTCGAACGGCTCGGGCTCGCCCCGCGCGAGCCGAACGAGTGAACGGCCCGACGTCCGCGCATCGCCTTCGATCCCGAGGAGCTCGGTGATGGTCGGCACGACGTCGATCGTCCGAACGCGCGCGTCGACGCGGCCCGTGTCGGGAAGGACGCCTGGAGCGCTCACGAGGAGCGAGCCGCGCATCGACGCCTCGGTCGGAGGTGCGGTGGAAGCAGTGGTTGTGGGAGCGGTGGCGGTGGGAGCGGTAAGGACACGAACGCGTCCCGAAGGCAGCCGCGACGCCGGACGCACCGTCACGGCGACGACGGTTCGCTCCCGCATTCCCCGGCGTTCGAGGGCATGCAGGACGGAATCGACGGTCTCCCGCGCACGCCCCCCCTCGGGCGCGAAGAGCGCGAACGTCGGCGTCGAGGCGTGCTCGTCGAAGAATCGTTCCACGTCGGACGCCATCGACGGGGCTTCGTGGACGTCCATCGAACCGCCGAGGGCCCGTTCGAGCCGCGAGCGTCGCGACGGTGAAACGAACGCATGGGCCTCGTATCCTCGCCCGCGAAGAAGTCCGGGCAACGTCGGCGCCTGGTCGAGGCGGTCGAGATCGCGCGGCGGCGCGCCCGAAAGCATCGCGCGAATCTCCGCCGGCTCCGCGTCGAGCGTGACCGCGTACGTCCGAGGGAAGACGACGCCGCGCTCCGACGCCGCGCGGAGCTCCGACGTTTCGCTGGCGTCCACGAGGTCGATCCACACCACGTCGCGGAGGGGCGACGGAGGCGATGCGCGGGGAACGAAGAGCCCGTCCCGCTCCTCCATCGACGGATCGCGCCGCACGCCACGGGACAGTGCGTCCCGAAGACGACGCGCCTCTTCCGGGAAACGGGCGGACACGTCGGTCGTGTGCGACGGATCGACCATGCCGTCGAACAAGGTGCATGTTGCACCCATTCGCGACGAACGATGGACGAGGATGAAGCGCTCGTCGCGAACGACGCGCGTCGAGCCCATGCACGCGTCGGCGTCGCGTCCTGCGTCAGCGAGCGTCGACCACGCGACGTGATGCTCGACGGGGCGGCCCGCGAACGCGGGTGCCAGCGACGCGCCATCGAGGCCAGGAGGCGGCGGGACGCCAGCGAGATCGTGGAGCGTCGGGGCGAAATCGACGTCGCGGGCGATCTCCGACACGGTGCGCGCGGATTGCCCCGGCGCCCGAATCATCCAAGGGACGTGGACCGCGGCGTCTCCGGCGGGATCGGTCGAGGGAGCACCGAACGGGAGCTCGCCGTGCGTCGAAACGACGGCGACGATCGTCCGATCCGCGAGGCCACGCGCGTCGAGGGCATCGAGCAGGCGACCGATGGCCGCGTCCTCGGCGAAGGCCGCCGCGTCGTAGAGGGCGTGCCATTGCCGAAGATCGCGTGCGTCGAGGTTCGTCGTCGGTCCACGCGCGGCGTACTTGAACGGACCGCGGTACGCGGGATCGGTGAACGACGCGCGATCCGACGAAGGTGCGAGCAGCGGAGGCGTCGTCGACGCGAGCCGAACCGTGAGGAAGAAGGGAGCCTCCGGCGCGGTGGCTCGAAGGGCGTCGAGCGCGTCGACGGCCGAAGCGGTGACGTCGCGTGGGTCGACCGCGACCTCGGGCTGGTGGCGAATCGGTGGGAGGACACGATAGCCGGCGTGCGCGAAGCGGGAGAGGAGCGTGTCGGTTTCGCGTTCGCCCCTCGGGACGTCCTCGCATGCCGCGGCCGCGCAACCGGGATCGCGGCCCGAGAGCAAGGCCTCCCACGACACCGCGGGCCTTGGCGTCGAGGCGTAGGCGCGGTCGAAGCGAACGGACGTTCCCGCGAAGCGGACGAGGTTCGGGGTCGTGCGAGGGTCGAGGCGATCGAAACGCAGCCCGAGCGCCCCGATCAGAACGACGTTGGGGTGCGCCACGGCGGTCGATGCGAACGAGGGAGGGTTCGGCGCGGGCTCGGTCGACGACGACGACGACGAAACGAGCGCGCGGCGCTCCGAGACGCGAGGGCTCTGGGCCGCGAGGCAAGCGACAGCGAGAACGGAGAGCGCGACCGCGATGCCCCCGATGCGCCGCAAAACCCGGCCTTTCGGAGAGCCGAAACGAAGCCCCGACGTGCGCGCGAAGGGACGGGTCGCGACCGCGAAGCTTCCGACGAACGCGACGGCGGCGAGCACCGCGACCACGAGGACGCCGCGCGGGCCGAGCACGTCGGCGACGAGGATCTGGATCGTTCGACGGAGGCCTCCGACGGCGTACCAACCATCGGAGAAGCGGTCGGGCCGCACGGCCATCGCCCACGCCCCCAAGAGGATGTGGGAGAGCCACGCACCACCGCCGAGCGCCGCCAGCACGACGCACGCGACGCGCACGACGCCGGCAACGCGCACGATCCTCGCGCGACGGGAGGCTTCACGCACGCCCGGCGCGCCCCTTCCCCTCCTCTTCGAAGGTACGGGACCACCGTGAGAGGGGGCGCGGTCCTGCATCGCCGGGAGCGTAGCGCGCCGACAGATCGGCGACCGCCTGCCCCAGGCGAAGGACCTCGCTCCGCACGTGCTTCATGGCCGAGGGGCCGCTCGCGCGCTCGCAGAAGAACGTACGACAGCCGAAGGGGCGCGACGCGTAGACGAGGCATCGCCCTTCGTCGGACAGGAACGTGCACCGGCGTTCGGACGCCAGCGGGAGCGCGCGACGCTTGGGGAGGCCCCCCCGCGCGCGTAGGCCCCGCTCGAGCTCGGCGAGCTCGATGGCCGATGGATATGGCTCGCGTCCCGTCACGCCGAACCGGCAACAATCCGTCGAGGCCTCGCACGACCACCCCGCGAGGACGGCGTCGACTCGTCCGTAGAGCTCTCGAAGCTCGACGAGGAACACCTCCTTCTCCGGATCGCGCCAACGGGAGCCAGAGGCGCCCCGGCTCGAGCGCAGCTTCCGCGGCGTACCGTTCGACACGCCGGCGTTCTACCGACGGAGCTCGTCCGAAGCAAACCCGGTGCGCGGGACCGAAAACCGATAGTCTCTCGGCATGGCCACGGCGCAGTCCCGCCCCCGCCTCCGCCCCGTCGAGGTCATCGCGGTCCCCGACGCTCGGTTCGGTCTCGCCCTCCTCCTCCGCGACACCCAAGGCATCGCGCCCTCGGACGTGAAGTTCGCCCCCGCCGCGCGCGCCATCCTCGCGAGGTTCGACGGCCGCGCGACGTGCGCCGACATCGCCGCGCGCGCGTCCGAAGCGACGGGGGAGACCATCCCTGTCGACGTCGTCGTCCGCCTCGCCACCGATCTCGAAGAGCGCCTCTTCGTCGAGGGGCCGCTCTACGACGCCGCGCGAGCCCGCATCGAGCGCGACTTCGCGAACGCCGACACACGCGCGGCCTCGCACGCCGGAGGTGCCTACCACGGCGACGACGCATCACTTGCAACCTACATCGACATCGACTGCTTCGAGCCGGCGCGCGCCGCCCATGCGCTCGCCGACGCGGAGCCGAGCGCGACCGGGAAGCTCGTCGGGCTCGTCGCGCCGCACATCGACCCGTGGCGCGGGGCGCGTTGCTACGGCGAAGCGTACGGCGTCCTCGCGCGCGAGCTACCGGAGACGGCCACGACGTTCGTCGTCTTCGGCACCTCGCACGCGCCGATGCGGCAGCCGTTTTCGCTCTGCCGGAAGGACTTCGACACGCCGCTCGGACGCGTGAGCGCCGACCGCGGCGCCATCGACGCCATCGCCGACGCGTCGCCCTTCGACCCTTACGCCGATCAGTTCAACCACAAGCGCGAGCATTCGATCGAGTTCCAGGTCGTCTTTCTCCGACACCTCCTCGGCGATCGGCCGATCCGCATCGTGCCCATTTTGGCGGGCCTCGGTGAATCCCAAGAGACCAGCCGAAGCCCGCGCGAGAGCCGCGACGTCGAGCGCTTCCTCGAGGCCGTGCGGCACGTCGTGCAGCGCGAGAACGCCGTCGTGGTCGCGGGCGCGGACATGGCGCACGTCGGTCCGCGGTTCGGGGATCCCAAGGCCTACGACGAAAAGCAGCGGCGCAAGCTCGCGTCGATCGACCGCGAATCGCTCGATCACGCGGCCACGCTCGACGCCGAGCGCTTCTTCGACCACGTCGCCGGCGATCTCGACACGCGTCGCGTGTGCGGGCTCGCGCCGATCTATTCACTCCTCCGGACCATCGATCCGAAGGCCCGCGGCCGGCTCGGCCACTACGAACAAACCGTCGATCGCGAAGAAGGATCCATCGTGAGCCACGCTGCTCTAGGGTTCTTCCGATGATCCCCGAACGCCCCCGCGAAAGCTCTGCCGGGCCTACTTTTCTTTTTCCGCGCTACGAAGACGTCACGCAAGACGGACGCATCGTGCTCACGTCGATCATGCCGGGCCTCGGGACCACGGTGTGGAAGGCGATGCTCGACTCGCTGTCGGCGGCCAACACCTTTCGCGCGCAAGGGATCCTTCCCATCTTGAGCCGCCTCGTCATCGAGGCCGAGTCGTCAGGGCCGTTCACCGTCTACGCGCCGCTGCGGTTCGAAGGAGCCTGGTGCTTCGCCCGCGAACGAAACGGCTCGCGCATCTTCCTGAACATGTGGATGGACGCGCGCGCGCCCATCGGTTCGACCTTCGCGCGCCCTCCGAAGCCGGACGCGGAGACCGTCGTGGTCGCGCGTGTGTTCGCGGAGCACGTCGTGACGAAGCCCTTCGCGCCGCCGGGCGAACGGCGGGTGACCACGCTCGAGGGCCCCGGCCTGCCGGACGTCGCGACGCTGCCCGAGCACGTCTTCGAGGCGGCCGAAGATCTGAGCGGAGGCGACCTCGCGCCCGCGGGCGACTTCGTCTTCGGCATGATGCACACGGACTCCAACCAGCACGTCAACTCGCTCGTCTACCCGCGCGTCTTCGAGGAGGCGCTGCTCCGGCACCTCGCGAGCCCGGGCGCGGTGGGCGACGGCGCGTCGAGCGGTGGTGGTGGCGTCGACGCGAAGAGCCTCCTCGCGCGCTCCATCGAGATGCGTTGGCGAAAGCCGTTTTTCTCGGGCGAGCGCGCCGACATCTCGCTGGCGACGAAGGCTCCGCCGGCCGGTTCGCCGTGGAAGCTCGGCGCGGCGGGCACCTTTCGCCCCGCCGGCGCGCCCCTCGACACCAAGCCGAGCTGCGCCATCGCCGTATGGATGGGCTGACGCCACGTCGTCGCGCACGTGGCCAGCGCCCGAGGCTCGCGAGGCAGGAGCGTGCGGCCGAAGCTCGTCGCTCCGGGACGTCTCGGGCTCTCGTGCAGAATTTTGCACGAACACGAAGTCGGCCATTGACCACCCACGCGAGGGCGAGGTAGAAGCCTGCTTCAGCCTCTTCGGAGGTGAGAGACACCGTCTCGCGGGAGTAACTCAGTGGTAGAGTGCCACCTTGCCAAGGTGGACGTCGAGGGTTCGAATCCCTTCTCCCGCTCTAGATTTGGTGATCGGAATCACGCGGTCACATCCTTTTCACACCCTTTGTGCGATCGCCGACGAGCCGATCGCGCGGGCCGATTAAGCCTGACGTCTGTCCGTCTGTCCAGGGCTGTGTTCAGGGGTACGGTCACAGGCGCTTCTTCGCTCTCTGGCGCCGGATCTGGTGCGCCGTCGCGATCGAGATGACCTTCCCGACCGCGGCGCGCATCTCCTCGCGCTGCGCCGTCGAGTAGTGCCGCTGCATGCGCTCGGTCTGGTGGCCCGTGATCGCGCGCGTGATGAAGTCGTGCACGTTCGCCTGCCGCGCGAGATCGTTGAACGTCCGGCGCATGCCCTTCGGTGTGAGGTGGAGCGACCAGCCGAGCGCCTCGAGCACGTCGGCGAACGGCTTGTCGAGCACCGATCGCGAGCGCATGCCACCCGTGATCGACGGGAACAGGTAGATCGACTTCTTCATCGGCCCGTCGGGGAGCGCCGCGACGTGCGCGCGGAGAACGCGCATCACGATCGGCGGCAGCGGGATCTCCTGATCGAGCTTCGTCTTCGTGTGGTCGACGATCTCCGTGCCCTTCGGGTTCGAGCGCCGGAGCAGCACGAGGCGCTCGTCCCACTTGATGTCGCTCTCGGGGCCCGAGCGCCGGAGCGGGCGGAGCGTCGACGGGCGCGCGCCGATCGCGAAGCCGAGGAACACCATCGCGTAGTGCGCGCGGTGGAGCTCCTTCATCTTCGCGAGGAAGACGGGCATCTGCTCGCGCGTGAGCGAGTTG
>JBGAHN010000093.1:0-21571 GCA_044226145.1 Labilithrix sp.
CCGACCTCATAGGCGCCGCCGCCGCAGAGCAGCACGCGATCGGGGTTCGCGCCACCTTGCGATCGGAACGACGCGAACGTCGTGCGGAGCTCGCGCGCGAGCTTCGCGGCGATGGCCGGCAACCCCTTCATGCCGATGCCCACGCTGCGGGCGAAGACGGGCTCGCCGGCCTTGAGGAACAGGACGTCGCTCGACACGGTGCCGAGATCGACGATCGCGACGACCCCTTCCGACAGCCCGGGGGTGAACGCGACGAGGTTCGCGAGCGGGAGCGCACCGATCCCTACCCTCTCCGGCTCGGTCCCGAGCGCGCCCTTGACGAGATCGATGCGCGCGACGACGTCCTCCGTCTTCGCGACGGCGACGAACACGCCGAGCTCCTCGCCTTTGACCTCGCTCCGCTCCGCGAGGAGGTGCTGGTCGAAGACGGCCTCTTCGAGCTCGAACGGCAGCATCGACTCGAGCTCGAACGGAAGGACCTCGCCGACCTGCTTGATGGCGCTCGCGGGCAACCTCACGACGCGCATCGTCGCGCGCGCACCTTCCACGGACGTCGCGATGGCGTCGATGGTGCCCGAAACGCCGACGGCGGCGCGTGCGGCGGTCCCGATGGCTTCGGCGAGGCCGCCCGCGCGCTCGACGTCGACGCTCGCGAGCCCCACGAGCGCCATGCGCCGGTAGGACGTGCGGATGGCGCACGCCTTCACGGCCGTCGTCCCGATGTCGATCCCCAACCACGTGCTCATCCGTTACTCCACCCGGTAGTACACGATTTGTCCGCCCGTGCTGGGCTGCGTGGCGGCCGTGATGGCGCCTTGCGTCTGTGACGAGGTCGCCGCGAGGCCGGCGTTCGGTAGCGCTCCCGCGGTGCCGGCCGCGCCGGCTTGTCCCGTCATCGCGCCGGTCATCGTATCGAGGCCCGGCGCGTTCCGGAAATCGGCGACGGCGTGGATCTTCACGCGCGTCTCGCGACGATAGCCGCTCTTGACACCCACCGCGTAAATCGAGAACACCTTGCTCTCCGTCGTGATGCTCTTCGAAAAGTCCGCCTCCGACTGGAACACGACGGGCTTCATGCCGATCATCGTGAGCATCGGGCCGAGCTGCCCTTTGCCCGTCATCATCGCGACGAAGTCCTTCGGCGAGCCGAAGAGCGGCGCCCCCATCGTGATCCCGCGCGCCATCGTCACGCCCGCGAGGAACGCCGAGGCCTGATCGGGGTTGATGCAAACGTCGGCCGTCGGCGCACCCGCGCAGACCACGCCGAGGAGCGTCTGCGCGTTGGCGGTGTTGACGTTGACGGCGCCTTGTCCCCACACGGTCATGAGCCGCTTCTTCGGGTTCTCCGGCTCCGGATCGACGAACGTCGCCCAAAAATCCTCGCTGACGCCACGCACCATGTGCAGTTCATCGAGCGAGTCGTACGGCGCGTTCTTGCGACGGTAGGGCTTCGGCAAGAGCTGGTACCACGCGTCCTCGGCGCCGCCCGATTGCGCGGTGGACATCTGGGTCACGTCGCAGCTGAAGCCCTGCTCGTCGACGTCGGCCCAGTCGATGATGGCCTGGCAGGTCGAGAGCCGATCGTTGAATTGCCCGTTGCCGTCGCGTTGCTCGAAGAGCGACGAATACTGCAGGGGCGAGATGAGCCCCATGATTTGCTTGGCCAGGCGGATGTGCGCGATGTCGTTCGCGGCGCCGAGGTTGACGTCGATCTTCGCGTCTTCGTCGACGATGACGAGCTCGTAGCGGCCGCCCGGCATGCCGAGGTTCTTGCCGAGCGACACGTCGATCCCGACCGTGCTCGAGAAGTCCTTGCTCGCCTCTTCGTCGTTGAACGCGCCGAGCAAGCGATCGGAGAACTCCCAGATCGGTAGCTGCGGCGGCGTCTTCTTCATCAACTGGAAGAGCGGCGCGATGGCCTTGCGGAGCGTCGGCTCGCTCGCGATGAGAAGGCGCGACAGGTTGACGGCGCTCCGAGCCATGTATTCGGCCTGGACGGAGTCGCGCGACGCCATCGCCGCGGCGAGCTCCGCGCTCGTCTCGTCCTCGAAGTCCGCGAGCATCACGCCCAAGATGGCGATGGCGCCCATGACCATGACGAGGGCGATGCCGCGCTCACGCTTCTTGCGCTTGGCGCGGCGCACGCGGACCGCGGCCGTCTTTCCGACGGGATGGGACCGGGGCTTCGCGCGCTTCATCGCGGCACCCCGAAGCTCAGGGGCTGCTGCGACGGGAGCATGAGCTTCGTCGTGAACACGAAGGGCGGCGTGCTACGAACGCCCTTGAGCGTGAGCGAAATGCGCACCTCGACCGGCAACCGGTTGTACTGGCCGGTCGCCTGCGTCGTGTCCCATCGGTCGCCCCACGTCCCGGTGAGCGGGTCGAGGTACTGGAGGTGGAACGACTCCACGTCCTCGGCGAGCACGTTGACGACGCCGCCGCGCTTCGGATCGAGATCCATGGGCGATTGCTCGCGGCGCACGAGGTCCATCTTGTCGGCGACCTCGGGATCCTTGACGACGAAGTAGCCGATCTCCGCCTGATCGGACTCGCGGGCGTCACGCTCGACGCGCCTGTGCGCGAACGCGGAGAAATCCACGCGGTCGAAGCTCGGTCCGTTCGACGCGATGAACGCCGTCGTGCGCGTGAGGAGCGACAAGTTCGTGGGGTTGTGGAGCGACAGGTACGCGCTCGTGAGCTCGCGCGTCATGCGTTCCATCGCGTCGCGTCCTTGGCGCGTCCGCTCCGAGCGCATCGCTTCGCCCTTGCGTCCGCGCGACATCGAATCGAACGCGCCGTAGATCAAGAGCGAGATCATGACGAGGACCCCGAGGGAGACGAGCACCTCGAGCAAGGTCATGCCCCGCCGCGCACCGCGCCTCATCGCCCACCTCCGAGAGGCGAGATCCCCTGGTTCAGGCCCGGCGAGAGCGTGTTGCCGCCGGTCGTGTTCCCCGTCGTGTTCGCCCCGCCGTTCGTTCCTCCCGAAAAGTCCATCGCGCCGCCGTCGGGCAAGAGCGCGTTGCCGGCGAAGCCCGCGTTCTGCGGGTTCGTGACGTATTGCACGAGGGCGAACTCGCGGTCGTTCTTGCCTTCCTTCCACTTCACCGTGACCGTCGCGCGCCGGATGCTCGCTTCGTACATCGGCTTGATCGACGGGTAGAGGATCCCCATGACCATGGAGAGCAGGCCGTCGACGCCGGCGCCGCCGCCGAACTGTTGCGCGATCTGCGTCCCCATGTCCTGGAGACCGCCGTCGCCGCTGAGGTTCAAGCCGGGGCCGCCGGCGGGGTTCGCCGTGAGCGCGCCGAGCGGCGACGAGGAGCTCGACGAGGGACCGACGAGCGCGCCGCCGTCGCCGAGCGAGTTGCCGCTCTGGAAATTCGGTAGCTCGATCTTCTCGACGCGCGTGTCGCAGGTGAAGCCTTCGCGATCGGCGTTCTCGCAGCACGAGACGCCCTGGTCGATTTCGTCGATGAGCGGGAAGCCGAACTTGAGCTGCTTCTCCTCGAGCTCGGTCATCTTGCAGCGGCCGAGCAGCGACGCCTGCGCCATGTTCGCGGCGCTGCGGTTGCTCGCCGCGAGGCCGCCTTGCTGCGAGAGGATCACGGTCAGCGACATGCCGAGGATCGCGATGGCGATCATCACCTCGAGGAGAGAAAATCCGCGGCGCGACATCAGAACGCCCCCGGATCTTCGCGCTCGGACGCCTCTTGATCGTCGCGCGGCTCGGTGATCGCGACCGCGCCGTCGTGGATCGTCACCTTGCCCGTGAGCGGCGCGACGACGAGGGTGATCGTCCGCGCGTCGTCGTTCGCCTCCCCGATGCGGAGCTGGATCGACGCGCGCTCGGTCTGCCCCCCGGGCCAGAAGTACAGGTACGCGCGCCCCGAGGTGCGCGGATCGGCGTCGTGCGCCGTCTGGACTTGGCGGAACGCGATCCCGCGCTCGAGGGGCTTCTGCGCCTTGCCGGGATCGCTCGCGACGACGCCCATCGGATCGATGGTCGTGAACGCCGTCCGGGGCGTGGTCACGCCCTTGACGATGCGCCCCGCCTCTTCGAGCGCCTGCTGCTCGGCGGTCGTCGCCGCCGAAGCGCCACCCGTGCCGGACAGGTCCTTCGACTGGACGAGGTGGGGCTGATCGCCCTCCTCGAGCCAGATCTTGTTCTCGTCGAAGTCCATGACGAGGCGGATGCTCTTCGAGGTCGAGCTCGCCCGCGAGAACGCGACGCGGATCGCGCCCGAGATCATCGTCGCCGAGTGACGAAGCCGCGACGACGCGAGCTGCCCCGTGCCCATGAGCACGCCGCCCATGACGAGGCCGAGGATGACCAGGACGACGAGGATCTCGATGAGCGTCATCCCGCGCGCGCCGCGCGATCGACGCCGGGCACCGGCACGAGCGACGGACGCGAAGAGCGCGCACGGGGACGACGAAGCCATGAGGCCTCCTCCCGTGCGGGCCGTACGCGCGCTATCCGTCGCTCGCTCCATCGATGGCTCCCACGTCGTGACGATCCGGCTACTGCGCGCCTTCCGCGGGCGGGATGCGGATGTCGTCCTTCGTGTTCTCTTTCTTGTCGGGGCCCGCGCTCGAGACGATCGTCTCGTCGTCGGCGCACGTGATTTTGTACTGGCCGTCCCACGGATCGGTCGACTTCGAGGCCGAGCTCAGCTCCTTGGCGGCGCGGAGCGCTTCGACCGTCGGGCACTCGCCGGGGTGGTCGACGCGGTACTTCTCCGCGACCGGGTGGATCGTCCGGGCGTCGGTCTCCGCCTGCTTGATCTGCGCCTTGGCGAACTGCGGGACGGCGACGACCGCGACGCCACCGGCGATGAGGCCGACGATGGCGAGCACGATCAGGATTTCGATGAGCGTCACGCCGCGGGCGAGGGCCCGGCGCGCGCGACCGAGACGCGCACGCGTCACCCCACCCTCGCCACCCGAACAAGCAAACTGAAGCATCTCGTCGTCTCCTTTCCGCATCTTCTTGGCTACCCGGAAACCGTCACCGGGCGGCGGTTACTCCACACGATCGAGCCCGAATGGCAAACCATCCGGGCCGTCGCTCGAAAGTTCGAACCCCGCCGGATCGCGCCTCCCAGGGCACGTCAGGCGGAGCATCCTCCCCCAGGCGTCGATCGGCAGATCGTGCATGTAGCCCCCCGTCACGAGCTCGTCGAGCGAGCGGGGGCATTGCTTGTCGTGATCCGCGCGGTACGCCGACACGGCGCGGTAGGTCGTCGTGATCGTGGCGCGCGTCGAACGGATCTCGGCCGCGCGCTCCTCGCGCGAGCGGATCCAGAGCACGAGCGCGACGCCCAAGATCGCGAGCGCCACGAGGCGAAGGCGCGCCCGCCCGAGCACGCCGAACAAACCTCGGCGCCGCTCCCACGGGAAAAAGACCTTCGACGGACCTCGACGCACCGCTGCCATGGCTCTACTGCACGAACTCGTTCATCTGGATGAGGGGCATGAGGATCGAGAACGCGATGAACCCGACGCCCCCGCCCATGAACACGATGATGAGCGGCTCGAGCAAGCTCGTCATCGCCTGCACGCGCGTATCCACCTGCGCGTCGTACGCGCGCGCGACGTTCTCGAGCATCTGCTCGAGCTGCCCGGACTTCTCGCCGACCGCGATCATGTGGACGACGATGGGCGGGAACTCACCGCTCCGCTTGAGCGGCCCCGCGATCGACTCGCCCTCGCGGATCGAGGTCGTCGCCTCCTCCACGACCTTCGAGAGCTTCGCGTTGTCGAGGACGTGCCGCACGATGTCCATCGCCCGGAGGAGGGGCACGCCGCTCTTGAGGAGCGTCGCGAGCGTGCGCGAGAAGCGCGAGACCGCGAGCATCCGGAACACGGAGCCGAAGATCGGGAGCTTGAGCTTCTTCTCGTCGGCCCAGAGCTCGCCCGCCGGCGTCCCCAAGAACGCGACGAAGCGCCCGACCAGGATCCCGACGACGACGCCGATGGCCAGGCCGATTGCGTACGCGACCTTCGACTCGACCGTGAAGAAGAGCGACACGAGCGCGAGCGACGCGACCACGGACGCGATCGTCCACGCGCTCTTCTTGGGGCTCGGCGCCATCGCCTTGCGGACCAGGACGAGCGTGACCATGGCCGTGATGAAGCCGAGCATCTGGTTCGACGAGAGCGCCGTGGACACGAAGATGAGGAGCGTCGTGTACCAGGGCAGCGCCTTGTCGAGCGTCGCGTAGATGTTCGTCACCTTGGGCACGACGGCGACCATCATCATCACCATCAGGAGCGTGCCGAGGCCCAGCATGAGGATCGGGTACGCGAGCGCGCCGGTGACCTTGCCGCGCAGGCGCGACTGGTTCTCCATGAAGTCCGCGAGGCGCTCGAGGACCGTCTCGAGCGTTCCGGACGCCTCGCCCGCCGCGACCATGTTCACGTACAGCGCCGGGAAGATCCGCCCGTGGGCCTCGAGCGCCTTGGCGAGGCTCGAGCCCTCGTTCAAGCGGTCGCGCACGGTCGCCAGGACCTTCTTCAGCTCCTCTTTTTCGACCTGATCGGTCAGCGCCGTCACGGACTCGACGAGCGGGATGCCGGCCGAGACCAACGTGGCGAGCTGCCGCGTCATCATCGCGACGTCGCCCACCGACACGCGGTTGAAGAACGCGCCCAGATCGAACGACCGCGACTTCTTCTTGCCGCCCTTCTCCTCCGTCGCCTCCGTGAGGAGCACGCCTTCGCGTTTGAGCTGCGCGCGCAGGACCTTCGGGTTGTCGGCGTCACGGACGCCCGACACCTGCTTTCCGTTCGCGACGGCGATCCCGCGGTAGACGAAGACGGCCATGCGTCACACCCGCACGCTCGCGCGCGTGCTCATCGCAGCCGGCTCGAGCTCCGTGTCGTCCTGCGTCGCGAGGAGGACCTCCTCCACGCTGGTGAGCCCCGAGAGCACCTTGCGCGCGCCGTCGTCGCGCAGGCTGTCCATGCCCGCTTCCATCGCTTGCCGCTTGATCGACTGCGCGTCGGCGCCCTTGAGGACGAGCGGACCGACGAGGTCATCCATCATGAGCAGCTCGTAGATGCCTCGTCGCCCCATGAACCCGGTCTGCGCGCACTTGTCGCACCCCTTCGGCCGATGGATGAGGATCTCGCCGCGCGGGAAGTTCTCGAGCGGATCGGTCGACTCGATGCCGCGCGGGTAATAGCGCGAGTTCGGCTTGTTCCGCCGCGCCATGCGCGCCGCGCACCGATCGGGCGTGATGCCGAGCTCCTCGAGCTCCGTCGCCGACGCCGGGTGCTGCTCTTTGCAGTGCGGGCAGAGCACGCGGACGAGGCGCTGCGCGAGCACGCCCACGACCGACGAGCGGAGCAAGAAGGGCTCGACCCCCATGTCGATCATGCGGGTGAAGGCACCGGCCGCGTCGTTCGTGTGGATCGTCGAGAGCACGAGGTGGCCGGTGAGCGACGCGTTGATCGCGATCTCGACGGTATCCTTGTCACGGATCTCACCGACCATGACGACGTCGGGATCTTGGCGGAGGAAGGCGCGGAGCGCGCTCGCGAAGGTCAACCCGATCTTGGCGTTGACGTGGACCTGGTGGATGCCCGAGAGCTCGTACTCGACCGGATCTTCGGCCGTGAGGATGTTGATGTTCGGCTGGTTGATGCGGTTCAGGCACGCGTAGAGCGTCGTCGTCTTACCGGAGCCGGTGGGGCCCGTGACGAGGATGATCCCGTCGGGCTTGTGGATCAGCGAGTCCATGAGCGCGTAGTCGCGCGCGCTGAACCCGAGGTCGGGCAGGTCGAGCAAGACGCTCGACTTGTTGAGCAGACGCATGACGATCCGCTCGTAGTGGCGGCTCGTCGGGATCGTCGAGACGCGGATGTCGAAGCTCTTGCCCGCGATCTTCTTCGTGATGCGGCCGTCCTGCGGCAGGCGCTTTTCGGCGATGTTGAGCGCGCTCTCGATCTTGATGCGGCTCACGATGCTGTTCATGAACGCGCGCGGGGCGCGGCGGGCCACGTAGAGCTCGCCGTCGATGCGGTAGCGGACGATGACCTCTTTCTCTTCGGGCTCGATGTGGATGTCGCTCGCGCGCTCCTTCATCGCCTGCAGAAAGAGCGAGTTGACCCACCGGATGACCGGCGCCTCGTCGTCGGAGTCGAGGATGTCTCCCCCGGCGACCTCGTCGTCGACGTGCTCCTCGTTCGACTCGAGCTCGCCGCCGCCGGCCTCGCGCTCGTAGACGCGGTTGATGGCGTCGACGACCCGCTCGGCCGGCGCGACGCTCGCCTCGACGGGCTTGCGGAAGAGCACGCGCATCTCGTCGAGCGCGGCCGTGTCGAACGGATCGCCGATGACGACGTACACCGCGAAGTCGTCCTCGTTCGTGATGAGGACGCGGTGCGACTTGGCGAACGTGATCGGAAGGCGCGTCGCGAGCGCCGTCGAGATGCGATCGGTCTCGATGTTCTCGAGGTACGGGAGCTCGGCCTCGGCCGCGAGCGCACGCGCGATCGACGCGTCGTCGAGGAGGCTGCCGTTGACCAGCAAATCGGTCAGATCCGTGCCCTTCTCACGCTGGATGGCGTAGAGCGCTTCGAGCCGCTCGAGCGGAACGCCCGCGCGCCGGTGGAGAATTTCGCCGAGGAATCGCTGCTCCATACGAAAACCGAAGCTCTTATGGCTCGACCCTCTCGACGTTGCGAGCGGGAGGGTTGATGTTGAGCGGCACGTTGGCCGGCGGCGGCGTCCGGACCGCCGGGGCCTGCTGCGACGGGGCGGAAGACGACGGAGCCGGCGACGCGTCCGTGGAACCGCCACCGCGCATGTCTTGCGGCATTTCGATGGGGCGCTGCGGCTCGTGCGTCATCGCCTCGCGCGGCTTCATGATCTCCTCGAGGCGGCGCTTCTCGTCGGCTTGGAAGTACGCCTGCCGGATGTCCTCGACGAGGCCGTTCGTGCGCGACCAGTCCTTCGGCGGCGTGTACTCCGACGAGTCGCTGAACACGAAGTACTTGTCGAGGTACTCCTGGCGCTCCTGCATCTTGCGCTCGAACACCGTCCGCAGATCGTCCTGCGAGCGGATGATGTACGGCGTGAGGATGAGCACGAGGTTGCGCTTCTCGCGCGTGTTCGTGCGCTTGCGGAAGAGCGCCCCGAGCACCGGGATGTCGCCGAGGACCGGGATCTTCTCCTCGGCGCGCGACGTCACGTTCCGGATGAGGCCGCCGATGACCACCGTCTGCTGATCGGCGACGACGAGCTTGGTCGTGGCCGTGCGCTTGCTGATCGGGATCGCGCCGAGCGTTCCGCCGAGCGGCGCGCCTTGCTCGCTGATCTCCTCGGTGATGTCGAGGCGGACCTCGTTCGAGTCGTTGAGGTGCGGCTTGATCTTGATCTTCGTGCCGACGTCCTGGCGCGGCGAACCGAACGAGCCGAACGAGCCGAGCCCACCCATCGCGCCGAGCGCGCTGGCGGCGCCACCCGCCGCGCCACCGAGCGACGGAAAGGCGCTGACGGCGTTCGTCTGCAGCGGGATGTTGTCGCCGACGTTGATCTCGGCGTCCTCGTTGTCGAGCGCGAGGATGTGCGGCGTGCTCAGCAAATCGCTGTCGCCGGTCTTCGCGATGGCCTGGATGAACGTGCCGAACGCCGGGATCGAAATGCCCGTGCCGAGCAGGTTCTGCGAGCCGGGGATGCCGGGACCGCGCACGCCGAGCGCGAAGCCTTGGAGCGCCTCCGGATCCGCCGGCGTCGGGAAGATCGTGTTCGTGATCTTGTTGCCGCCGAAGACGAGCGAGTCGTTCGACGTGTCCGTCGTGAACGGCGCGCCGCCGTGGAAGCTCACGCCGAGCGCGTCGGAGCGCTTGAGCTGCAGGTCCATGATGACGGCTTCGATGAAGACCTGCCGCCGCGCCATGTCGAGCTTGTCGATCACCGAGCGGAGCGCCGCATAGTCCCGGCGCGACGACGTGACGACGATGGAGTTCGTCGCCTTGTCCGCCGAGACCTTGATGCCCCCTTCGAAGATGCCCGACGAAGCATCGGGCGTCGCGCTCTGCTGCGCGCCTCGTCGTCCCCCGGCCGGCGTCGGACCGCCCGCGGACGAACCCGCCCCGCCCACGATGTCGTTCAGCGTCTTGACGAGCTCCGTCGCGTCCGCGTGCTGGAGCGGCAAGACGTGGATCTCGCCCTCGCCCGTCTGCGGCGTGTCGAGGCGCTTGATGAGCTCGAGCACGCGCAGATACGCCCGCTCCGTCGACACGATGATGAGCGAGTTGGAGCGCTCGTCCGCGAGGACCTTGGTGACGTGGACGTCGCTGACCGGCGCCGCGCTCGGCGCCGCCGCCCCCTTCTGCGCGGGCGGAGGCGTGCCGCTCCCGCTCTTGATGTCGAACAGATCGTTGATGCTCTTTTCGATCTCGGAGGCCGCGGCGTAGTGGATGGGCTCGATGAAGATCTGGTCGCCGCTCGCGCCGACGTCGATCTCCTCGAGGATCGTCATCATCCGCCGGATGTTCGTCCCGGTGTCGGTGACGATGATCATGTTCGTCGGTCCGTAGACCGTGATGTCGGCTTCCTTCGACTTGAACTTGCCGAGCACGTTCGCGGCGTCGTCGGCGCTGATGTGGCCGAGCCGGTGCATCCGCGTGACGTAGCGATCTTCGGCGGGCGCGCCCTGCGCCGTCCCGTACACGGGCGTCGTCGAGCTCGTGACGCCGCCCGTCTCGATGATCTTCAGGAACCGTCCGTGCGGAACGACGGTGAGCCCGTTCGTCTCGAGGATCGAGAGGAACGCCTGGTAGGCCTCCGCGACCGTCACCTTCTGCGGCGAATACACGGACGCTTTGATGTTCTTGACCTTGCCGCCGAAGATGAAGCGCTTGCCCGTGAGCTGCGCGATCACGCGGACGAGCTCGGTCAGGTCGGCCTCCTCGAGCGAGAACGAGACGCGTTCGTTCGGGTTTCGGGGCTCGTACTCGACGGCGCTCTCGAACTGCGAGAGATCCGACGTGTCGCCGCGCGTCTTGCCGTCCCCCGCGGCCGTGCTCGCGGCCTGCGACCCCGAGCCTTGCGCGCCCGAGGTCTGCGTGCCCGCGGCCTGCGTGGGAGCGTTCGGAGGCGTCGGGACCGGCGTGGCCGTGGCCGTGGCTTGCGCCGGCGACACGCGGTTCGGCGTCGCCGCCAGCGTCCGCACGCGCGGGGAGAGCGCGCTCGAGCTCGGAACGGCGAGACGGTCCTTGAGCTGCGGCTGCGCCGACGCGTCACCGAGAATCACGAACGGCGCCGCGGAGGCCGCCGAAAGGAGCGAAAAAAGAACGAGGGATCGTCGCTTCATGTCGTCGTTTCAGATGGAAAGAGGCTTTCCGGTGCGCTCCGTCACGGCGCGAGCCCCGGAAGAAGAGGAGGAGGTCTCGACGAACCGCGACGCGACCGTCACCGCGACGACGCTCAACGTGCCGACGAAGGCGACGCACAAACCCACCAAGAGGAGGGCCGTCCGGAGCGTCCGACGAGCGAGATCTCCGGACGACGTCACGGCCATCTTCGAAGGCGCGGTTCGGGAATCCACGGGAGCGTTGCTCTCTTCGGTCATCGTCCGTCTTTCACTTGATGTTGTAGTCGAGGTTCATCGTCTTGCCGTTGCGGTTGACCTGCACGGTGAGCTTGTCGGCCGTGCGGAGCCGCGCGTAGGCCTCGAGCGCCTTCTCGGGGCTCGCCATGTCGAAGCCGTTGATCGTCTGGAGGCGATCGCCGTTCTCCATGCCGAGCGTGCCGAGCAGCGTCTCCGGCCGGATCCCGTACATGCGGATGCCGACGACCTTCCCGTTCTCCTGCTCCGGCATGATGCGCGCTTGCTTCATCAGCTCGGCCTGGTTCTCGAGGATCTTGTCGACGACGCCGCGGTCGATGTTGAACTCCGTCGCGCTGACGCGCTGAATGCCCTTCGCCATCGACGGATCGAGCGCCGGCGCGCCCTTCTTCGGCGCCGCGCTCGCGACCGGCGGCGGCGGCGCCGGGGCTTTGGGCGCTTCGCCTTCCTTGCTGAAGAGCTGCGCCTGGCAGAGCGTGCCGCCGTTGCGGAGCCACACGCGATCCCACCCGACGTACTCGACGGTCTTGCCGCCGACGTCACCGCCACGACGGCGGAGGATGCTCTTGCCGTCGTCGCCGCTGAACGCCGCGAGCGACCACTCCGGATCGCTCGACGCCGCGATGACGAGCACCTTCGTGCCTTCGCAAGGCGGGGCGTGCCGCGGATCGCTCATGTCGATCGCCGGCTCGCCTTCCGCTTGCTCGGCCTCCGCCTCCGCGCGCGGCAAGAGCGAGCCCGTCACGTGGTCGAACGGGTTGCGCGACAAGATGGGATCCGCGCTGAGCGAACGCGCGGTGCTCGCCAAGACCGTCGACTTCTTCGCGACGACCGGCGGCGCGGCGAGCTGGCTCTCGTCGGGCATCAGAGAGATGCCGACGAGCTGCGTGATCGCCTGCGCGTTCAAGAGCGCGGCCACCGCGACGAGCGGCAGCACGACGAGCCAGAAGTTCTTTTTGAGGAGCTGGTCGATGGCCATGAGGACTTGCGAACTTGCAACGATCGACGGCTTCGGCCGGCGGGGCCTTCCAACGGCAAAGCGCTGGATCGACCCTCGAGCTATCAAGCAAGTCTCGATCCATTACACAAGTATCTATTTTCTCTAGAGAATTAATTCCTAAGGAAGAGCTTTCTTCGACACGTTGGCGAAGGGATCGAGCTTGAATGGCCGGTCGTGACAAAGTGACAACGGGGTCGAAGGAGCCTCGCGACGAGGTTCGCGCCACCTCGACGACACGACGCCGCCGCGAGCGTGGGCGTCGCCGTCGGCCGTGATCGGTGCCCGTCGACGCGAATCGTCGAGGAACGGGATCGAGGCATCCCCCGACGCGCGCGTTCGCGGGACGTGGGAACGTCGACCGACGACGTGGTCCCACATGCACGCCGAACGACACCATCGAACACGTCTTTCCGAGAAGTCTTTGTCGTCGAAGACGCTATCGTTTCTCTCTGGAGGTCGTGCATGAGGTCGAAAGCACTCCCGATTTTCACCGCGCTCGCGAGCGTCGTGCTCGCCTCGATCGCGAGCGCCGGGTGCGGCGGAAGTGACGACGGATCCCAGTTCGGCGACGGCCAAGGAACGTTCGGCGGCAACGGCAGCGGCAACGATCCCGGTTCGGGAACGTTCGGCGACGACGGCGGCGCGGGCGGAAACAAGAACGGTCACTGCAGCCCGAACCTCACCGGCCTCGTCCGCGATTTCGCCGCGTACGAAAACGGCAAGGGCCATCCCGACTTCGAGCACTACACCGGCTCGGGTCAGAAGAAGATGGTCCGCGAGGATCTCGGGGAGGACAAAAAGCCGGTCTACAACCCCGACCCCGATCCGCCCGCGAAGGACGGCTCGGCGACCCCGCCGCTCGTCAACGGCAAGCACGCCTTCCTCACGAGCGAAGACTCGTTCCACGCGTGGTACCGCGACACGCCCGGCACGAACCAAACGTTCGAGTACGTCTTGCCGCTGAAAGAAGACGGCAAAGGCATCTGGACCTTCGCGAACGACCA
This sequence comes from Labilithrix sp., assembly GCA_044226145.1. Lineage (GTDB taxonomy): Bacteria > Myxococcota_A > Polyangia > Polyangiales > Polyangiaceae > Labilithrix. The sequence goes on from JBGAHN010000093.1 coordinate 13,587, forward strand.
CTTCTTCCCCATCGACGGCAAGGGATTCGGCGACCAGGGGCTCAAAGACGTCGAGGGGCGCCCGCACAACTTCGGCTTCACGTTCGAGCTGCACACGGAGTTCGTCTACAACGGCGGCGAGGTCTTCACCTTCGTCGGCGACGACGATCTCTGGACGTTCATCAACGGCAAGCTCGCCGTCGATCTCGGCGGCCTCCACTCGAAGCAGACGGGCAGCGTGAAGCTCGACGAGATCGCCGGCAAGCACGGGCTCGTCAAGGGCAAGACGTACCCGCTCGACGTCTTCCACGCCGAACGCCACAGCGAAGCCTCGAATTTCCGCATCGACACGACCATCGAGTTCACGAACTGCGATCCCATCATCGTTCGGTGAGCTCCTCTTCGGGCGCGCCGTCGAGCTTCCGGTAGATCGTGCGCGTCGAGATGCCGAGGAGCTGCGCCGCGAGCGACTTGTCGCCCTTCGTGTGCTTGAGCGTCTCCTTGATCACGCGGAGCTCGATCTCTTCGAGCGGCGTGCCCACCGGGAAGACGAGCGGCTGCGCCGAGGCCGCCGTCGACTGGACGATGACGTCGGGCAAGTCGTTCTCGGTCAGCGCGTCGCCGCGCGAGAGCACGACGGCGCGTTCGACGACGTTCTCGAGCTCGCGCACGTTGCCGGGCCACGCGTATTCGAGCAGGCGCTCGAGCGCGACGCGCGTGACCGTGAGCCGCGGCTTGCCGTTCTTCTTCGCGTAGAGGCCGACGAAATGGTCGACGAGGAGCGGGATGTCCTCGCGACGGCTCCGGAGCGGCGGGGCCGTCACCGCGATGACGTTGAGCCGATAATAGAGATCTTCGCGGAAGCGTCCTTGCTGGACCTCGGCGAGCAAGTCGCGGTTCGTCGCCGCGACGATGCGCACGTCGGCCTTGACCGTGTTGCCGCCGAGGGGCTCGTACTCGCCTTCTTGCAGGACGCGCAGGAGCTTCACCTGCACCTGCGGCGAGAGCTCGCCGATCTCGTCCAAGAAGAGCGTGCCGCCGGAGGCCTTCGCGAAGCGCCCCTCCTTCTTCGACACGGCGCCCGTGAAGGCGCCGCGCTCGTGGCCGAAGAGCTCGGCCTCGAGGATCGTCTCCGGGATCGCGCCGCAGTTGACCGCGACGAAGGGGCCCTTCGCGCGCGCGCTGCGCTCGTGGATGTAGCGCGCGAGCAGCTCCTTGCCCGTCCCGCTCTCGCCCAAGACGAGCACCGTCGCCGTGCTCGGCGCCGCCTGCGTCGCCACTTCGATGACGCGACGCCACGCCGGCGAGCTGCCCACGATCTCGCGCTTCGTGAGCATCTTGATCTCGTCTTTGAGCGAGCGGTTCTCCTCGATGAGCCGGCCGCGCTCGGCCGCTTTGCGGACGCTCTTCACGATCGTCATCCGCTTGAGCGGCTTCTCGACGAAGTCGTAGGCGCCTTCGCGCATCGCGGTCACCGCCGCCTCCACGGTGCCGTAGGCGGTCATCAAGACGACCTCCACCTCCGGCTGCACGCGCTTGATCGCGCGCAGGAGCTCGAGGCCCGTCGTCCCCGGCATCATCAGATCCGTCAACACGACGTGCACGCGGTGGTGCCGGAGCTGCTCGAGCGCCTGCTTCGGATCGTTGGCGACGAGGACCCGCATGTTCTCGCGCAGGAAGATGCGCTCGAGCGACTCGACGTTCGATCGCTCGTCGTCGACGACGAGGACCGTGATTTCGCCGTCGAGCTCGACCTTGGGACCCCCGGCGGTCCCATTGGACACGTCGTCCGAAGCCGTTGATTTTTCGTCAAGCACGTTCGTCATGTTGTCACTGCGCGTGCCAACCCGTCAACGAACGGTCTTGTTCCCGCGATTTTGCGAGATTCTACGAGATGCGCGAACGCGAGAGCCCCGGCACGCGCAAGCGGAACGAGCGCACCGAGTGCGGCAACTCCGTCTTCGGATCGAAACGCAGCGTCGCGCGGCCAACCTCCCGCCCGTCATCGTCGTAGAGGCTGAGGGGCAGGATCGTCAGCGAGTCGACCGCGTCGTGGACGAAGAAGTCGCGCTGGCCGCGCAGGCGGTAGACGCGCCCGTCGTCGGCCTCGAACGCCAGATCGTAAGGGATGCGCTTCTCGTCGAAGAGCTTGACCGTGATCGTCCCGGACGCGGGGCGGCCTTCGCCGTCGCCCTCGGCCAGCCCCTCGGCGTAGACCACGCCGTCGGCGATCGCCTTCTTGTCGCGAACGAACCGGCGCATGCCGTCGACGCCGATGCGCAGCGAGAACCGGAGCGCGCGATCCTCGAACGGAGCGTCGAGAAAATAAAACGTGCCTTCGAAACGTTCTTGGAGCTCGAAACCAAAACCCATGGGATGTCCTTCGAACGCGGCGTCCCGTCCACGAACCACGAAGGGCCACGAACGGCGCGTGGGCCGACGTTTCGCGTCCGTGTCGTGCCCGAGATGGTGCCCGAGATGCGCCGCCGCGACGCAGCGTCGGCCAAGCCTGCGCGCCGCACCCGTCGACGTCAAGCCGCGAGCGCCGCGGGACGTGCTTCGTGCCGTCACGAATGCGCCCTTGCGGCGGCCGGCCCAAGGATGGAAAGCTGCGCGCTACCATGAGCTCCCAATCCTCGTTCCGTCGGATTTCCTGCCTCGCCGTCCTCGGTGCGCTCGCTTGCGCGGCGTGCGGCGGCGGCAACGACAACCTCCCTCCTCCTCCGCCGCCGCCTCCGGCGCCGCCCGCTTACGACGCCGGCGCGACGCCCGTGACGACGACGCCCCAACCGCAGGCCGAGCCGCCGAAGCCGGCCGCTCCGCCGGTGACGCTCACGCCGGGCGCCGCGAGCCCCGATCCGGCCGCGCCGACGCCGACGGTGAAGATCACGGCGCCGACGCGCGATCAGGTCATCCCCGCGAACAAGGCGGCGGACTTCGCGGTGAAGCTCGACGTCAAGAACTGGCAGACCGCGCAGGGCTCGAGCCACGTGCACCTCATCCTCGACAACAAGCCGTACAAGGCGATCTACGACACCAAGGCCCCCGTGAAGCTCTCGGAGCTCACCGGCGGCGCGGCGCTCGAAGAAGGCCTGCACGTGCTCACGTCGTTCCCGAGCCGCGCGAACCACGAGTCGGTCAAGACGAAGGGGGCGCTCACCGTCGTTCCGTTCTGGGTCGGCAAGAAGGGCGACGCGAAGACGGACTTCACGAAGAAGCCCCTCCTCATCTACAGCCGGCCGAAGGGCGACTACAACGGCGAGATGGCGAACCACGTGCTCGTCGATTTCCAAGTCGACAACGTCACGCTCGCCGAAGGCAAAGAGCACGTCGACGTCACGGTCACGGGCCCCGGCATCGCCAAGGATCTCCACGCCACGGTCACGAAGTTCGGCACGCCGCTCTACCTCGACGGCCTGCGCGACGGCTCGTACACGCTGAAGGTCGAGCTCGTCGACGCGGACGGCAAGGTCATCGAAGGCCCGTGGAATTCGACGACGCGCACGATCAAGATCGACCACGAGGCGCCGATGGATCCGAACATGCACGGCGCTCCGGCGGCTCCGGCGCCTGCCCCTTCGGCGGCCCCCTCGGCGGCCCCGTCGGCGGCTCCCTCGGCCGCTCCGGCACCGGCGCATTCCGCGCACTGACGCCGCGATCCGCCATGGCCCTCTCGCGCGACGACGTCGTGCGGCTCGACCGAGCCCACGTCTGGCATCCTTACACGAACGTCGATTCGTGGCAGGACACCGACCCCATCGTCGTCGCGCGGGCCGAGGGCTCGCATTTCTGGGACGTCGACGGGACGCGCTACCTCGACGCGAACGCCTCGTGGTGGGTCGCGGCCCTCGGCCACGGGCATCCTCGGCTCCGGCGCGCCCTCCACGACCAGGCCGAAGCGCTCGCGCACGTCGCCATCGCCGGCATCACGCACGAACCCGTCGCGCGCCTCGCGAAGGAGCTCGTCGACGTCGCGCCGCGCGGGCTCGAGCGCGTCTTCTTCACGGACGACGGATCGACGGCCATCGAGGTCGCGATCAAGATCGCCGTGCAGACCTTCCACAACGAAGGGCGCCCCGAGAAGAAGCGCTTCGTCGCCCTCGACGGCGCCTTCCACGGCGAGACGATCGGGGCGACGAGCCTCGGCGGCGTCGAGATCTTCCGCCGACCGTTCGCCGGCGTGCTGTTCGACTGCGTTTATGCCCCCTTCCCCCAAGAAGAGGCGTACGCGCGCGCGTTCGAGGCGATCACGTCGCTCGTGGAGCGCGAGCACGAATCGATCGCGGCGGTCGTCGTCGAACCGCTCGTCCAAGGCGCCTCGGGCATGCGGATGTATTCGCCCGACTACCTCCGCGCGCTCCGCGACGTGACGCGCGCGCACAACGTCTTGCTCGTCGTCGACGAAGTCTTCACGGGCTACGGCCGCACCGGCGCGATGTGGGCGTGCGACCACGCGGGCATCACGCCGGACGTGATGTGCCTGGGCAAGGCGTTCTCCTCTCTCTTCCCCATGGCCGCGACGCTCGCGACGCCGCGCGTGTACGACGCGTTCCGAGGCGGCCCGGACAAGACGCTCTGGTACGGCCACACCTTTTGCGGAAACCCGCTCGGAGCCGCGGTCGCGCGCGAGGTCCTCGCCGTCATGCGCGACGAGCGCGTCGTCGAGCAGGCGCAGCGGAAGGCGCCACGCATCGCGAAGGCGTTCGAGGCGCTCACGGCGATCCCAGGCGTGGCCCGCGCCCGCTCGCTGGGAATGATCGGCGCCGCCGATCTCGTGGGCGGCCTCACGGTCGACATGGGCTACCTCGGCCGACTCGGTTGGCGCGTCTACGAGGAAGCCCGCAAACGCGGCGTCTACCTCCGCCCGCTGGGAGACACGGTCTACGTCTGCCCACCGCTGACGATCTCGGAGCCGGATCTCGACGAGCTCCTCGGCGTCGTCGATGAAAGCGTGCGCGCTGCCCTCGGCGCGTGACGCGAGCCGCCGCCTACTCCGCGACGACGACCGCGCTCTTGTACATCCCCATCCCGCACTGGAACGTCAGCGTGCGCGCCTTGTCGGTCGGAATCGGGATCGACACGGGCACGCCGCGGGGGAGATCCTTTTCGATCCCCAGCTCCGGAAAGACGACCTCCGTGGCGCACGTTTGCTCCGTCTTCCGCGTGAAGACGAGCGTCGTGGGCGCGCCCTTCTTGACGGTCACCGAGCTCGGCTTGAAGCCGTCGTCGTCCGCCGTCACGCGGATGGTCCCGTCGCCGATGGAGCTCGCGTCCTTGCCACATCCCGAAGACACGTAGGCACACACGGCGAGAGCGGCGAAGGGAGCGATTCCGAAGATCTCCGACGGAGTACGCGAAAACGGCATACCTTCTTCGTTACCGCAGCCGCCGCAGCGACGAAAGCTCGACGCAGCGCCAGCACCACCGACGAAACCGCACGCTCGTTGGAGCGCTACGCAGGGGCTTCTCCCTCGACGGGCTCCACGGGTTCCTCGGGCCCAGGGTTGGCCTCCATCTAGCCGCGGTAAGGCTGCCTCGCCCCGCGCGGCGCGTCGGTGGACGCCTCGAGCCGAACCTCGGCGAGCGCTTCGCGTCCCCGTTCGGCGATGGCCGTCGACAGCGCCGCCGAGAGCGCGTCGAGCGTCGCCGGTCGTTCGTGCGCGCGCGCCACGCACTCCTCCGGCGCGCGGACGACGACCCGGTGCGCGTGGACGACGCCGTGCGAGCCCTCCCATGCGAGCACGTCGTGTTCCACCGCGACGATCCCGCTCGACAAGAGCTCGCGCGCCACGGCGTCGCCGAAGACACCGAGCACCACGAGCGCGCGCCGCCGGAGGACGTCGTCGACGAGCTCCGGCACGTCGTTCAACCCTTGCGGATCACGTTCGGGTTCGGCGCGAGCTCGTCGGCCGCTTCCCTCGCCCCCGCCGGCTTGCCTTCGAGCATCTTCGTCGCCGTGGGCGGCTCCGCGACGCGCAGGTTCGACTCCATGGCCATCGCGACGGCCGCAGAGCGCGTCTCGTCGAACGGCTTCGCCAGATCGAAGATGACCTTCGTGGTTCCCCCGGACAGGTTCTGGAGCGCTTCGAGGCGACGGAGCTCCATGCCTCCCGGCGATTCGTGCAAAATGCGCGCGGCCTCCGCGAAGTTCTTCGCGCTCTCGAGATCGGCCTGGCTCTTGATGATGACGTACTGCCGATCGCGTTCGGCGATGGCTTTGCGCGCGATCACCTCCTGCATCTGCTGCGGGAGCTGGATGTCTTGGAGCGCGATGAGCTCGACGTGCAGCCCCCACTGCGAGACGAACTGCTCGACCGCCGCGCGCACCTTCGCCGCGACCTCTTCGCGGTGCGCGAGCAGCTCGTCGAGCTTCGTCTCGCCCACGACGTCGCGCAGGACGACCTTCGCGCGATCTTTGACGGCGTGCTCGAAGTCCTGGACGTTGAGCATCGCCTTCTCGGGGTTGACGACCTTGTAATAGATGACCGCGTCGATCCACGCCGTCACGTTGTCCGCCGTGATGACCGCTTGCTGGGGCAAGTCGCGGTTGCGCACGCGGGTGTCGATCCGTACGAGGTGCTGGATCCCCGGCAGCACGAAATTGATGCCCGGGCTCCCGTGTCCGGAGAACTTCCCGAGCGTGAACTTCAGCGCGGCTTCCCACTGGTTCACCTGGCGAAGCGAACGCGACACCAGGACGAGCCCGAAGAAGCAACCGAGCGCGAAAAGGACGGTGACGACCGGCATGCCGTCGATCCTACCGCGGTTCGAAATCCGGGGGCGCGGAAGGTCCCCTCCGTCGCGGATCGCACCAAAGGACGGACCCCGAAACGACTTCGGGCTCTACCCGCGTTGCGAGAGAGCCCGAAGAGGCGGGATGTTTCACGGCGTCGAAGACGCCCGCAATTCGTCGGGGCGAGAGGATTTGAACCTCCGACCCCCTCGTCCCGAACGAGGTGCGCTACCAGGCTGCGCTACGCCCCGAATGCGGCAAGAGACGTCGAATCGCAGCTCCGAACGGAGATGCGCGACGGCGGCGTTATGCGTCGTTCGGGCCTCGTTCGTCAACGTGATTCGAACAAAAAACGGAGTCCATCCTCACTGGAATCATCCAACATATTGGTATTCAACGACAATTTGGCGTCTCAATGGCCGCGACGCTTCACTCGGAGCGGATTTCTGTCAAGCTACGCTGGAACGATCGCTCCGGCTGTGCCCCCTCAGGTGGATGCGGCTCGAACGACGGAGGCCTCCGCGCCGTCCCTTCCTTTCGCACTTCCGAACGGAGACGCCCATGACCGCACAGCCTTCCGAGCTCCAGCTGCCCGCCGTCAAAATCCTCATCGTCGACGACGATCGCGCGATCTGCGACTACATGCAGACGCTGCTCGAGCGCGACGGCTACGCCGTCAAGACGATGAGCGATCCGTCGACCATCGACGACGAGGTCAAGAACGGCGGCTACCACCTCATCATCCTCGACCTGATGATGCCGAAGATCGACGGCATCGAGGCGCTCAAGCGCATCCGGAAGATCGACAGCGACGTGGCCGTCGTCATTTTCACCGGCTACCCGAACCTCGAAACGGCGGTCGCGTCGATGAAGCTCGACGCCGTCGACTACCTGAAGAAGCCGTTCAACGTCGACGAGTTCCGCGAAGTGCTCGACCGGGTGATGCGCAAGAAGGGCCTCGCGCGGACGCCCGAAGAGAAGCTCCACAAGGTCATCGGCGACACGATCCGCACACTGCGCAAGGACAAGGATCTGACGCTCCGCCAGATGTCGCGACGCACGAACCTCAGCGTGTCGCTCCTCTCGCAGATCGAGCGGGCCGAATCGAGCGCGTCGATCTCGTCGCTCTACAAGATCGCGACGGCGCTCGAGTCGCGGATCCTGGACCTGTTCGGCGAATATTGAGGGCGCCGGCGCCCGACGCGCCGAAGTCGAAGAGCGGACGCACGGCACGCTTGCTACGGGAACGCGTTTGCATATACTGCGCGCCCTC
>JBGAHN010000094.1:0-20799 GCA_044226145.1 Labilithrix sp.
AACGTGCCGTTCGAAAACGGCTCGAGCGCCGAACGTGCCTCCTGACGCCGCCCGAGCCGCAAGAGGCTGATGGCGCGGTTGTACCGTGCTTCGAGCGCGAAAGCCCCCGTCGGGAAATCGGCCAGGTAGGCATCCCATGCGCGAACGGCGGCGGCCGCGTCGTGCTGAACGAAGTGCGCCGTGTGGCCCTTGCGGTAAGCCGTGCGCTCCGCGGACGAGATCTCCGGTGGTCGCGATGGGCTCGGGGCGGTTCGAGGAGAGAGCCTTGCGCCCCGCAAGCCATCCATCGTCGGCGGATTTCCTGGCGTTACCGTTCTTTCTTGCTCGGTCGTCTCGCGGCTTACTTCGTCGCACGGGACATCCGGGACACCCGAGAGCTCCGATCGCTCCGCGGTCGGCTCGGTGGTTGGGGGAGTCGTCGGGGGGACCGAGGGCGCCCTTCTCTCCGTCGCCCGTCCACCCTCCGAGGGGTTCGTCTCGAAGAGCAGCGGCAAGTTCAGCGCTCGCATCCAGTTCGGCAGTCGACCCGAGACGGCTCCCCATGCCCCGGAAACCACGAAGAACGTCGCGGCGAGCGGCAAGAGCACGCGCGCGACACGATGCTTCGGGCGAGGGGTTCGAGCGCGCGTCAGGATGCGACGTCGTGAGGCATCGACCTGCGGTGAAGACCCATCGGCCACCGTTCGAAGCGCTGTGACCGCGCGCGAGAGATCGTCGTCATGGGGCGTCATGGTCGATCCTCTCTTGCAAGTGCTTCCCGCAATTTGCGCTTCGCGTGGAACAAGCGCGTGCGCATCGTTCCTTCGGCCACACCGACGATGGCCGCGGCCTCCGTCGACGTCCGCTCTTCGATTTCGCAAAGCACGACGGCCACGCGCTGCTCGAGGGGAAGTGCGTCGAGCGCGCGCGTCAGCACCGAAGCGAGTTGGCCTCGCTCCACGTCGATCTCCGGCGTGGAGACGATCGGCGACGGCAGCGTGCCGAGCCGCTCGTGCGCGCGCCTTCGCCGCATCGCGCTGCGCAGGTAGTGCCTCGCATGATTGAGCGCGACGGAGATCAAGAACGTGCGAAGCGCAGCGTCTCCGCGAAAGCTTCGAATCGTCTTGGGGAGCGCAACGAAGGTGTCTTGGAGCAAGTCCTCGGCCAGGCTTTCGTCACCCAAGAATCGATGGGCGAAGGCGCGGACGTGCGCGTGGTGCGCGTCGTACGCCTCCCCGAGCGCGTCGAGATCACCACGACGCAGACGCTCCACGAGCTCGGCCTCGGTGCTTCGAGGCTCCGATGCCACGAGGAGCTGCCACCGATCGGAATGCGCGACGTCCAAAGCGATGGGCTCTATACAACTGTCGGCCCGAAGCGCCATGTCGTCGAGTGCCCGAAGCGTGAAAAAACGTTCAATCGCCGCCGTCGATTTTTCTTCGTCCGCTCGCGCCGGCCTGGGCATCAAGGACCGGAAGAGAACCCGACCCTCAGCATGAAACCGATGATGTCCTGCCCCACGCGCATATGGTCGACCCCGGTTTTCCCTCCGAACAGGGAATAAATCTCGTAAGGAGCCTCCTCGCGGCTCACGTCGCCTTCGTAGAAGAACCAGGCGCCCGCCACGAGATGTCGGAATACGACCGCCGAAGCGCCTAGCCAAATTCCGAGAAAAGGTCTCGTTCCCCTCGCCCGAATGGAAGAATCCGTCTCGAATCGATCCGTATTCGTGCACTCCACCGACCCCCAATATCTCCATGCGTGCAAACCGTGGGAGCGGCAACGAGGCCCCGGCGCCGATGCGGAGATCTCGATGGTCTCCGGTGATGAATTCACCGTGCCAGGTCACGCTCGGAGCGAGCACCATGCTCTTGTATCGGAGAGAGACCAGTCCACCGAAACCTGCCCCGATATTGATCGGGCGCTGGTCGTCGTGCACCAAGGTGAGCGACCCGAGCGCCTCGATTCGTGCTTCGAAGTCGCTTTGAAGCGATGAGGTCGTGGCCTCCGTCGGCTTGGGCGGCGCGCGCGCCTCGGGCTCTTCGGCGTCGTGTTCACCGGCAGGATGGACCTCCCCGTCGTCCTCGTGTTCACGCAGCTCCGAGGCCAACGCGCTCGCCTCGTCGCGTGCGAGGTTGCCGGCGAGGATCACGACCGATTGTCGTGCGGCAGCCGGTTCGGACGAGAACGGAATCCGTCGAACCAACGTTCGGCTGCGATCGTCGTAGCGCACCGATAGCTCGTGCTCGTCGGGATCGGCGTCGATCGTGATCGTTCCGCGCGCGATCAAAGCGCGGGCGTCGTCCGGAGACACGGCGTCCGCGTGGAGCTCGGCACCGATTTCCTGCCGCAATGCATCGGGGTCCAGCTCTCGAGCGGCCTCCTTCACGTCGACCACGACGACGTCGCTCTCGTCCTCGGCGAGCGCCGTGCGCGCGAACAAGAACGTCGTCACCAAACCGACCCAACCGAGACGACGGGCGAACCAAGCAAGCATTCCCTTCGTGCCCGCTCGCTCGCGATCCGTTCAATCGTCCCGAGGGCGCCTGCGGAACACGGTGCCCCGGCTCGTCATCGAGGGGGGAGTCGGTGGATCAAGCGAGCGCGTCGCGGATGCGCTGGGCGACCTGCGCCATCTCCGCGTCCGAGGCGTACTTCGTTCGCGGCCAGAAGAAGCCGCGGAGGCCGTCTTTGGGTTTCCGCGGGACGACGTGCACGTGGAGGTGCGGCACGCTCTGGCTGACGACGTTGTTCATCGCGACGAAGCTCCCGTCGGCCTCGCACGCGATCGGGACGGCCCGCGCGACGTCTTGGACGCGCTCGAAGAACGGACCGACCGCGGCGCGATCGAGCTCGGGGAGCGTCGCGACGTGCGCGCGCGGGATCACGAGCACGTGGCCGTGGAAGAGGGGACGCACGTCGAGCAAGGCGAGCGCGACGTCGTCGTCGAGGACCACGTGCGCCGGCCGTTCGCCGCGCGCGATGGAGCAGAAGACGCAGGCCTCCTTCGCGCTCACTCGGCGGCGACTCCGCCGTGCTTCGCCGCGCCTGTCTTCGTCGCGGTCTCGGGCGACGTCTTCGCGGCTGTCGGGGCCTGCGTCTTCGCGGCTGCCGCACCCTGCGACGCCGCGTTCGATGCGACGGCCTCCGGCTCTTTGGCCACGTTCTTCGGCGGAAACCCGTTCCACACGGCGGCGTACTCGCACGAGGGGCTCCACATCGCCCAGCCCGCGCCCCCGTTCGTCTCGGCGCTCTTCGCCTGAGCGACGACGTACTTCGAGCCGTACACGTTCGTCCTCCACGCGAAGGCCTGGAGCCACGAGCGCACGACCGTCTCGGCCTTCGCGCGCTTCAATTGGGCCACCGCCGCCTTCGTTCCGATGCCCACGATTTCGGGGTGATCGCCCGGGAATTCCCAGCCGTGATAGCCCTTGTCGTAGTGGGACGGGTAGACCATCGGCATGATGGCTTCTGCTTCGGGACCGACGGTGCCGATGTCTTGACCGAGCTTTTCGATGTCGCCGCGATCGCCCGTCGCCGTCACGCCGAAGAGATCGAGCGACAGCATGGCGCCTGCGGGTTTGGTTACCGCGTGCACGCGCCGGACGAAGTCGCGGATGATCTTCGAGCGCTCCTTCGGCGCGGGCAGCACGGCGACGGACGGGCCGATGTGCACCGGGAAGCGTACGTAGTCGAGGTTGATCTCGTCGGCCCCCGCCTCGACGCCCTCCTTCGCGAGCTCGATGGCGTAGTCCTGCGCCTCGGTGTTCGTCGGATCGAGCCAATCGATGTGGATGTGCCGATCGCCCGTCTTGTAGAGCATCGAGAGCCGCCCGCCTTCGAGCTTCTTGTCCGTCCACGGATCGTGGAAGCACGGGATGCGGAGCGAGACGCGGATCCCGCGGCGGTGCGCGAACCGGATCATGCGCGCGAGGTTGGGGATGGGGGCCTTCGCGGCCGCGCCCGTCTCGACGGCGATCTTCGCCTTCGTCGGGTAGTTGACGGGCCCCATGTAGTCCTTCGCGTCGAGGATCACCGCGTTGAGCCCGCGCGCGGCGAGCTTGCCGAGGAGCTCCTCCCAGTGCTGCTGCGCGAAGCCGCCCGTGCTGAACACCGCGCGGAGGCTCTTGTCCTCGGGCCACCCGAGCCGCTCTTCCTGCGGATCGCCGACGGGCTCCGTCAGGACGCTCGGCACGTCGATCTTCGCGCCGCCCTTGAGCCACGGGTACTTCTTGCGGAGCGCCGCCTCGAGATCGCGCGCCGCGTAGATCTCGGTCAGCTCGAGGTACGCGGCCGCGATCGACGCGTGCGTGTCGCTCGACGTTACCGTGTGCACGACGCGCACGGGCGCCGATTCGTCGCGATCGACGACGACCTCGGCGCCGCTCGGCGCGTGCGCGCGAAGGTAGTCCGCGAGTCGATCGCGCGGCGAAGCGGGCGCCGCGGGGGCTTCTTCCGCCTTGGAGGGCGGCGCGAGGGCGGCCTTCGGCTCGACGGACGCGTCTTGGTTCGCGTCGTGCGCGGCTTGGGGCGGGCTCTTCGTGCATCCGATCGCCGTCGCACCGGTCGCTGCGAGGGCCGTCCAAACGATCGCCACCGCGCGTCGGCGCGCGTGGTCGTAGGGCATCACCATGAGAGTCGTTTCCTCACGAGCGCCACGAGGCGCTCGGCCATGAGCCTGTGGGTCTTGCGGCTCGGATGAAATCCGCATCCGAGTCCATGAGCATGATTTTGTTCTGGAAATTCTAGAAATTCGAAATTGTCGAAGCCCTCGTCGCGGAGCTTCTTTTCGACCGCGCGCATGTACCGCTTCGCGTGCGTGAGGTTGTTCCGACCGAGCGGATAGGCGTCGCTCAGCATCGGTCCGAGCGAACAGACGACGAACGCGTCGGGGTAGGCGTCGCGGACCTGCCCGAAGAGCCGCGCATACACGCGCACGAACTTCGGCTCGCCCGGATCGAACTGCGCGAAGTTGTTCGTGCCGACGTTCAGCACCACGACATGCGGCGTCCACGCCGCATGGTTCCACCGGCTGTCTTCGCGCGAGGGGAGGGCGCGCTGGAAGTACGTCGTCATCTCGCCGATCGATTTGCCCGCCCACGCGACGTTCACGTGCTCGGCGCCGAGCTCGCGCGACGCGATGGCCGCGTAGCTCTCGTACTCGTTCTCTTGTTCGGGCACGAACGTGCACGCGGGGCCGGGGCCTTCGTTGCCGTAGCCGGCGGTGATCGAGTCGCCGATGAACTCGATGCGTCGCTCGGCGGGCGGCGGCGCCGGGAGCATCGTCCCGTCCGTCTCGAACCCGAAGAACACGGTCTCGCCCACACGCGCCTCCGTCCGCTTGTAGAGCGTGACGTCGTGGACGCCGTCGGGGAGATCCGCGGCGAGCTCGTAGAGCTCTTGGTTCGGACGCACCTTCAGGATGGAGGTCGGGACGCCGTCCACGAGCACCTGGAAGAGGTTCTTGCCGTCGTCGCGGAGCCGCGCGGACACCGACCGCCCGTGGAACCGCGCGATCACGCTCGTCCCCGACCACGCGAACCGCGTCCCGGACGGCTCGGCCGCCACGCGCCCGACGAACCGCACCGTCGCCGACGGAGACGGCGAGGGGAGCGTCGCGTTCGCGCTCGGCTTGGCGACGACGGCCGGCGGATCGGCGGTCGCCGTCGCCCCGGACTTCTGCATCTCCGACGACGGCGCCGACGCGCTCTCGGTGCGCGTGCAACCGAACGCTCCGAGCCACGCGGCGAGGATCGCTCCCGCGTGCGTCGCCGCGCTCGGTCCGCTGCGACGATGCGTCTCGTTCGCGCGATTCGCCGCCTCTCCCACGCCCGGATCGTAGCGGGATAGGCGGTCGGGAGTGAAATCCGCGACGCGCTCTTTTTTCCGGTCCTGGTGCCGCGCCGCGTCTCCTGTCTTCCGTTTCCTCCCTCCGAGTTCCGCCGCCGAGTTCCGCCGAGCTCTGCCTTCCGGCGCCCCCCGGCGCGCAAGCGTCGTGCTAAGAGCGATCGACGTTTCGTCCCATGACCTTCGATCCCAACGCCCCCGCGCAACCCGGCTCCGGAATCTTCGGCCTCCCCTTCGAGGAGCGCGACGCCCTCGTCGTCCTGCTCCCCGTGCCATGGGAAGCGACGACGTCCTACGGCGGCGGCGCGGCCGACGGCCCGGCCGCCATCCTCTCCGCGAGCGCGCAGGTCGACCTCTACGACCTCGACGTCGAGACGCCCTACGCCCCGGGCATCTACATGAAGCCCGAGAGCGACGTCGTGCGCGGGTACAACGACCGCGCCAAGGCCCTCGCGTCGCGCGTCATCGAAGTGGGCGGCACCGGCGGCGACCCCGAGCTCGAGCGCGCCCTGGCGGAGGTCAACGAGCTCTCGACGCGCGTGAACACGTGGGTCGAGGCCGAGACGAAGGCGATCCTCGACGCCGGCAAGATCGTCGGCGTCGTCGGCGGCGATCACTCCGTGCCGTTCGGAGCGATGGCGGCCATCGCGACGCGCACGAAATCGTTCGGCGTCTTGCACTTCGACGCACACTCGGACACGCGCCGCGCGTACGAAGGGTTCGTCGACTCGCACGCCTCGATCATGTTCAACGTCCTCGAGCGGCTCCCCGCGGTCGAGCGCCTCGTCCAGGTCGGCATCCGCGACGTCTGCGAGGAAGAAATCGCGTTCTGCCGCGCGCAGGGCGATCGCGTCCGCATGTTCACCGACCGCGATCTCACGCGGAAAAAGCAGTCGGGCACGCCGTTCGTCGAGGTCGCGCGCGAGATCGTCCGCGCGCTGCCCGACGACGTGTGGGTCTCGTTCGACATCGACGGCCTCGATCCGCGGTTCTGCCCGCACACCGGCACACCCGTGCCTGGCGGTCTCGACACGCACGAGGTCGTCACCATCCTCCGCGAGCTCGTGCTCGCGAAGAAGCGCATCGTCGGCTTCGACCTGAACGAAGTCGCGCCCAACCCGTCGGATCCCGACGACGAGTGGGACGGCAACGTCGGCGCGCGCATGCTCTACAAGCTCGTCGGCTTCACCCTCGCGAGCCTCGGAAAAGCGCGACTGTTCCCCTAGATCGCGCGTGATTGCCTTTTCCTCGCCCGATGGCGCTTCGGCGCGTCCAACCGTCCCGTTCGTTCACGGGCGTTCTACACTTCGAGATCCATGAACCGTCCTTCGCTCCTCGCCGTCCGCGTTCCGGTCCCCTTCGACCAGGTCTCCGCGCGCGACATCCAGCCCGCCGTCGACGAGCTCCTCGCGAAAGCCCAAGCGCGGCTCGATGCGATCGCCGTGCATGCCTCGAACCAAGCTTCGGGGCCCGCGTCGCACGGCTCGCGGGCGCCGACGTACGCGTCCGTCCTCGGCGAGCTCGACATGGCGACGAACGAGCTCGACTACGTCACGAACCTTGCGAGCCACCTCGAGTCCGTGCTCGCGACGCCCGAATTGCGTGACGCCTACAACGCGGTCTTGCCGAAGGTGAGCGAGTTCTACAGCAAGATCCTGCTCTCGAAGCCGCTCTACGAGGCCGTCGCCGCGTACGGAGAGACGCCCGACGCCAAGGCCCTTCGCGACGGCGCCGCGCGCTACCTGGCGAAGACGCTCGCCGACTTCCGACGCAACGGCGCGGAGCTGGACGACGCCGGCAAGGCGCGCCTCGCCGCGATCGACGTCGCGCTCAGCGAGCTCACGCTCAAGTTCTCGCAGAACGTCGTCGACGCGACGGCGGCCTTCGAGCTCGTCGTCGACGAATCGCGGCTCTCGGGCCTGCCCGAAGGCGCCATCGCGGCCGCGAAGAAGAGCGCCGAAGCGAAGGGCAAGACCGGCTACCGACTCACGCTCCAGGCGCCCTCGTACGGGCCCTTGATGACGTTCGCCGACGACCGCGCCCTCCGCGAAACCATGTATCATGCACAGGTTACGCGCGCGACGCACGGCATGCACGACAACCGCGGGATCCTCCGCGAGGTGCTCGCGCTCCGGAAGGAGAAGGCGCGCCTGCTCGGCTTCGACCATTTCGCCGATCTCGTGACCGAGGACCGGATGGCGAAATCCGGCAAGGAGGCGCTGGCGTTCGTCGACATGCTCCGCTCCAAGCTGCAGGTGGCGTTCGAGCGCGAGAACGCGGCGCTCGAGGCGTTCGCGCGCGAGCACGGACACGAAGGTCCCCTCCGCGCGTGGGACACGGCTTACTGGGCCGAGAAGCAGCGCAAAGCCCTCTTCGATTTCGACGAAGAGACGCTCCGCCCCTATTTCCCGCTCGATCGCGTCACGCGCGGGCTCTTCGAGATCGCCTCGTGCCTCTACGGCGTCCGCATCGAGCGCGACGCGGCGGCGCGCACCTGGCACGAAGACGTCACCGCGTGGTCGGTGACCGACGACTCGGGCACGCGCCTCGGCACGTTCTACATGGATCTGTTCCCGCGCGAGACGAAGCGCGACGGCGCGTGGATGGGCGGCGTCGTCGATCGCCTCCCGGGCACGCCCCACGCGCTCGAGAACGTCGCCGTCGTCGTCGCGAACGTCACGCCGCCGCGCGGCCCCGGCGAACCCGCGCTGCTCAACCACCGCGAGGTGGAGACGCTCTTCCACGAGTTCGGCCACATGATGCACCACGTGCTGAGCGACGTCCCCATCCGCTCGCTCGCCGGCACGCGCGTCGTCAGCGACTTCGTCGAGCTGCCGTCGATGATCATGGAGAACTGGTGCTGGGAGAAGGAGGCGCTCGACCGCTTCGCCCGCCACTTCGAGACGGGGCTGCCCATCCCCGATGCGATCAAGGACCGCATGCTGCGCGCGCGCACCTACCGCGCGGCCAACGGGCTGATGCGCCAGCTCGGGTTCTCGACGGTCGACCTGCTCTTGCACACGTCGTTCGATCCGGAGAAAGACGGCGACGTGATGGCGTTCGCGCGCGACGTCTTCGCGCGGTTCTCGCCGACGGAGTTGCCGGCGGACTACGCGATGCTCGCGTCGTTCACGCACCTGTTCGGCTCGGCCTACGGCTACGCGGCGGGGTACTACTCCTACCAGTGGTCGGAGGTCCTCGAGGCCGACGCCTTTGGTCAGTTCCGCGCCGGCGGCATCTTGAGCCGCGAGGTCGGCGATCGTTTCCGCCGGGAAATCCTCGCGCGCGGCGACACGGAAGATCCGTCCGCGCTCTGCCGCGCGTTCTTGGGCCGCGCGCCCGACGCCGAAGCGCTCCTCGAACGCCTCGGCTGCGGATCGTCCAAAAAATAGCGTCGCTGCGGCTTCAGCGCGCGCCGTCGTGCTCGGCGTACGTCATCACGAGGTACATCAGGCACTCTTTCGGCCCGGCGTTCGTGTACGTGTGCGGCGCGTCCGCCTCGAACACGATGGCGTCGCCCGCGTCGAGGTGGAACGACTCCTGGCCGACGACGAGATCGAGCTTGCCCGACGAGACCACCAAGTTCTCGACGGTCCCCGGCGCGTGCGCGTCGGCGACCTCTTGGCCGCCAGGCTGGAGCACGAGCTCGTAGAACTCCGCGCGCCGCGGTCCGTCGAAGGGGAAGAGCGCGCGCGAGCGGAACTGCCCGCCGTGGCTCGTCAGGACCTTCGCCTGATCGCGGCGCAGGAGGGTCGTGCCGCCGGCCTCCCGCGCTTGGATCAGCGTCGCGAACGTCACGTCGAGCGCGCGCGCGATCTTCCAGAGGACGTTGATCGTCGGCGCGCTCTGCCCGAGCTCGATCTGCCCGAGCATCGCGCGGCTCACGCCCGATCGCTGGGCGAGCTTTTCGAGCGACAGCCCGCGGCGCATCCGTAGGCGTCGCAGGTTCGACCCCACGATGGGCGCGAGATCTTGCGGCGCGTCGGCCGGAGCCTCCGCGTTCCAATCCGCGGTCGACGCGCTCGCCGACGCACGGCCCGACGCGGCGCTCTCCCCCTTCTTCTTCGAGCTCTCCCGCACCGACTTCACGACGACGAGAAATCGTCCGTTATAGCGGAGAATCTGTCAAGGGCTGGCCGACGCGGCGAACGCCGCTGTATTCCCTGGTCGGAGCGCCGACGACGCATCGGCCCTGGCATCGTCCAAATGAGCGATGCGGCGCCGTTTCCGCGCATGGGACATTGAGCTCATGCCCTTGTCGATCCGACGCTTTGCGCTCCCTGCATCCATCACCTTGTCTTTCCCGCTCGCGCTCTCGCTCGGTGCCGGGACGCTCGGCGGATGCGGCGGCGACGATCCGTCTTCCAGCGCGCCGCCGACCTCGGAGGCCGACGCCTCGGCCGACGCTGGCGGTGACGCCACGAGCGAGCCCGGAGCCGACACGGGCGCGGGCCCCGACGCCGACGCCGCGACCCCGGTCGACGGCGACGCGCGAAGCATCGTCGCCGGCAAAATCCTGTCGGAGTCCGAGAACGTCGCGGGTGTGAAGATCGTCATCGGCGACAAGACCGCCACGACCGACGCGAACGGCGCGTTCTCCATCGACGACGTGACGTTTCCGTACACCCTCCACGCGATCGTGCCGACCGAGCTCACGTTCGCCGGCCGAGGGCCGATCGTCTACGGGTTCGCGGAGCTGTCCACGCCGAACCCCGTCGTCGAGGTGAGCGCGAAGGTGACGCATTCGGAGGCCGATTTCGATGGCAAGGTCGCCGTCCAGGACCCTTCGGCGTTGACCCAGAAGAGCCGCTTTCGCCTCATAGCGATGGGCGGCGGGACGGTGATTGGCTCTGGAGCGTCCGGTCCCGCGCAGCAAGCGGGCAATGGTCCCATTCCGTACGCGGCGACCCTCCGCTGGCCTCTCGCCCAGAGCACGAAGTCGGGAAACCTCGTGGCGCTCGTCTACACGTTCGCGGACGGCTACGACGACTACACCAAGCCGGGGATCCCCACGAGCTACGCTTACGCGAGCTCCACGAGCATCTTCGCCACGAACGGGAAACCCATCACCAATACACCTTTCCCGGCGCTCGTCGCGGTCGGCAGCAAGGCCGTCGCCGGGACCATCGAGGCCCCCACCGGGTACACGGTCAAGACTCACTACTTGGAGCTCGCGAGTGCCGCGGACGAGAAGAACATGTTCTCCTTCCTCGAGAACAAAGCGGACACGTCGTTCTCGTACGCCGTCCCCGACGTCTCCATCCTGAACGCCGTCCACATCACCGTGCGTGCGACCACCGCGAACGGCGATTCTTCCACGGTGGGTTCGGTCGTGACCCCCGGGACGAGCGGCATCGCGCTGGTCCTGACGAAGGCGCCCGAGGCCATCGCGCCGGCGGCGAACGCGGCGGGCGTCAAGCCCGGCGACGTGCTCTCGTGGACCTCCGAGAGCGACGACTGCCTCTATCGCGCGTCCTTCTCGTCCGCGAACGACGGGACGACCATGTTCTCTCTCTCCACCACCGCGACGCAGATCGCGATCCCCGATCTCGCCGCGTACGGCGCGGGGCTGGCGGTGTCCGCGCCGTACTCGTGGAGCGTGACTTGTACGCACCAAGGCAAGTCGAAGCCGAGCATCGACGACGCGGTCAAGCTCGGCGGGACTCCCTCCATGAGCTGGGCGACCTCCGGCGCGCGAAAGTTCCTCACGCTCTGAGGCGCGAGAGGCGCGCCCGTGCGGTGTGAGGCCCGAGACGCGCGCCCGTTTCGCGCGGACGCGTGGGTAGCGAGCCGGCTATTTCAGGCAGCGCTCCCACGCGGACGGGCTCTTGGCGGCCATCGCGCAGGTGTATTGGGTGCGCAAGACGGGTTGCTTCGTGCACGGATCGCCCGCCTGCCGCGCCGCTTCCATGAGCCCTTGGCCCTTGAGCTGAGCGACCGCGTCGGGCGGGAGATCGGCGAAGCGCGGATCGGAGGCGACCGTCAGCGTGATGTACCGATCGAAGAGCTGCGAGCACTCTTCCTTGGACACACGCTTGCCGTTCTTCTCCTTCTTCGACCCTTTTTCTTCCTCGCCGCCGGCGCCGGGCATCGGCTTGAGCGGGGCTTCGCGGTCGGGGCCGTCGGTCTCTTCGTCGTTCGGCGGGGCGACGCCGATCGCCGACGCGGGCTCCGGAGCGGGCGCGGGCTCCGACGCCGCGGGGTCGTCCGAGACGAGGCGCACGTCGTCGCCGCGAAGCCTAGCTTCGGAGGCCGAGTTCGCGGGGACGCCGTCGCGCGCGAGCTCTTCGGCCGACCTCGGCGGCGGCCCTCCACATCCGACGAGCAACGTTCCGATCACGAGCGACCGCGCGAGCATGCGGCCGGAAGCCTAATACCGGGCCGTGGTGAAATCGACCGGTTCCTTACGCGGCGCGTTCGGCGGCGTCTCCGGTCACCACGCGCGGGACCGGGACCCGATCGATGCGCAGGAACGTCCCCTCTTCGAGCTCGCGCCACGGTTCGTCCGTCATGCGTTCGGACGCGACCAGGATGGCTTGGCGGCGCTCCGTCCATTTCGTGACGACCTCGGCGCCGTTGCCCATGGCGCGTCGCTCGCGCACCGGATCGTGCGGCGTGCGCTCCAGCAAGTAGAGCGAACGACCACAGCGATGGACGAAGCAGGACGCGCCGTCCGAGAGGAGGAAGTTGAACGCCCCGCAGCTCCGCGCGCGGAGATCGGCGGAGGCCTTCGCGATGACGGCGGTGGCGGCGTCGCGCGCGGCGGCGTCGGTCGGTCGGGTGAGCCCGTGCTCGTCGAGCCGGGTCAGCAGGTACGCGAAGAGCCGCTCGCTGTCCGTGTCGCCCGCGATCTGCGCGAGCCGCTCTGGCGAGGTCCCCGCCTGGAGGAGATCGCACGCGTGGACCGTGCCGTTGTGGGCGAAGGCCCAGCCGTCACGCGTGAACGGATGGGTGTTCTCGATGCGCGTCGGTCCGACCGTCTTCTGGCGCACGTGCGCGACGAGCACGTGTCCGTGGCTACGCCCCGCGAGGTCGAAGAAGCGGCGATCGTCGCCCGCGCACGCCGTGCCCTTGTGGACGATCCACGGATCCGGACTTGGAGGGTCCGCGGATTCGTCCGCGGCATCGGCGTCGTGGATGGCGAGACCCCAGCCGTCGGGGTGCTCGCGGGAGAGGGCCGCGAGGCACCTCGGCGCCTTCGTGAGAACCAGGCCGAACTCCGTTGCTTCCGAGGCGACGATCCCTACGAGGCGACACATGTCACGCGCTCACCACCGTTCGAGCGACGGAAAACGTCGCCCGTGGGAGGAGTATGGGCCTCTCTTCGGCGGACGTCGATATTTGCGTCTCGAAACCCGACGCGTCGCGGTTCGAGGGTGCGACATGCACCTCCCATGGCGCCTCGAGGCCCATGGTGCCCTGCGGCGAGGCCTGCACCGCACAGCGCCTTCGGTGCCGCCCCGGCCCTCCGCTCCAGCTCGACCGCTCCTACTCGTCGACGGGGAGCTTCTTTTCCTTCCACTCGCGCCAGCCGCCCGCCATCGAGGTCACGTTCTTGTAGCCCATGCGTTGGATGGTCTCTGCGGCGAGCGCCGATCGGAAGCCGCCGCCGCAGTAGAGGACGATGTCGGCGTCGAGGTCGGGGATCGTCTTTTCGATGTCTCGCTCGATGATCCCTTTGCCGAGGTGACGGGCGCCGCGGATGCGGCCGGCGGCGAACTCGCTTTGCTCGCGAACGTCCACGAGCTCGAAGCGATCGCCCCGCGCGAGCCGGGCCGCGATCTCGTCGGGGGAGACTTCCTTGACGCGCGATCGGACGTCTTCGCAAAGCTTGAGAAAGCGCGGGGAGTGGTCCATGCCCTTGGTCTTAACTCCATTCCGAACCGAGCGGGCCCGATCGTGCGTCGAAAATGAGGCCGTCTCGATCCGCAACATGCCACCGCCCGGTGTCGACGAATGCCGCGGCGTTGCCTTCGCGGAGTGCGCGCGGTACGGGAGCGCGCATGAGCCTCGACCCGCGCGTGCGCGAACGCCTCGCCTCGGTCCTCGACGCCGGTGGATTTTCGGACGATCCGGCGGACACTGCGGAATACGGACGCGATTGGACGCGCGCGATCCCGCCGGCGCCTTCGGCCGTGGCGTTCCCCAAGACGACGGCGCAGATCGCCGGGGTCCTGGCGATTTGCAACGATGCGCGGGTCGCCGTGGTCCCCTCCGGCGGGCGTACGGGGCTGGCGGGAGGGGCCGTCGCCGCGAACGGCGAGCTCGTGCTGTCGCTCGCGCGCATGCGCAAGATGGACGACGTCGATCGGCTCGGGGCGACGGTGCGGGTCGAGGCGGGCGCCGTCACCGAGGCGGTCCACGAGCACTGCGCGCCCCACGGCCTGACGTGGCCCGTCGACTTCGCGTCGAAGGGCTCGAGCACCGTGGGCGGGAACATCGCGACGAACGCGGGCGGCGTGCGCGTCATCCGCTACGGCCTCACCCGGCAGTGGGTCTTGGGGCTCGAGGTGGTGCTCGCGTCGGGCGAGATCCTCTCCATCGGCGGCGCGCTCGAGAAGAACAACACGGGCCTCGATCTGCGGCAGCTCTTCATCGGGAGCGAAGGCACCCTCGGCGTCGTCGCCGCGGCGACGCTCAAGCTCGCGCGCCTCCCGGGCGGGGCGGCCGTCATGCTCTTCGGTGTGCGCGACGTCGAGGGCGTGCTGCGCCTGTTCCGCGAGGCCCGCAACGCGCCGTTCGTGCTCGGCGCGTACGAGTTCTTCTCGCAGCGGTGCCTCGACCGCGTGCTCTCGCACCGCAAGCTCCGTGTCCCGTTCGAGAGCGCGTACCCTTACTACGTGCTCGTCGAGGCCGAAGGCGAGGGCAGCACCGACGCCGATCACGCGCGGCTCCTCGAAAAGCTCGAAGGATGGCTGCCATCGATCTTCGAGTCCGGCCTCGCGCTCGATGGGACGCTCGCGCAGCACGGCTCGCAGGCGCGCGATCTCTGGGCGCTGCGCGAAGGCATCAGCGAGAGCCTGTCGGCGACGGGCTTGCCCCACAAGAACGACGTGGCGCTGCCGATCGCCGGCCTCGAGGCGTTCTGCGCGGAGCTCGAGGACGTGTTCGTCCGCCGCTATCCGGGGTGGGAGATTTGCCTCTTCGGACACGTCGGCGACGGCAACCTCCACATCAACGTCATGAAGCCGGAGGCGATGGACCGGGCCGCGTTCTTCGCGATGACGAAGGACGCCGATCGCGATTTGTTCGAGCTCGTCCGCCGTCACCAGGGGAGCATCTCCGCCGAGCACGGCATCGGTCTCTTGAAGAAGCCGTTCTTGGGCTTTTCACGGAGTCCTGCGGAGATCGAGGTCATGCGATCCGTCAAACGCGCGCTCGATCCGAACGGCATCCTGAACCCGGGGAAGATCCTCGACGTGTAGACTACATGGAAAAGCGGGTCGCGAGCCCCAGCGCGTGCTCGCCCACGACGGGCGCGATCGCGACGTTCCTCCTCGGCGCCGTCAGGTGCAGCACGACGCCCGTGACGAGCGCGGCCGCCCCGACCGCGGTGCCGATCGTCCCGAGCGTCGCGAACGTCCGCGCCGCGTCGACGTCGGGAGAGAGCCGGCGCCGATCCTCGGCGTTCGAGCATTCGCCGTTCGGACAGACGGCGTCGACCGAGTTCCACTTCGCCATCGCGAGCCCGCCGAACGCGAGGCCCGCGACGAGCACGGCTCCGCCGCCGATCTCGAGCCCGAGGGCGATCGTTCGTTGCGTGTCGGCCCCGCGCGGCTCGCTCTCGGGCGGCGCGACGGCCGCGGGGGCTCGGGCGTTCGGATCGCGATCGAGCCTCGGGACGCGAAGCGACGTGTGCTCGCCCTCGACGAACGTGACGCGTCGGCTCCACGCGAGCCGGCCCGGCGCCGAAGCCTCGAACACGTGCGCGCCGGGATCGACGGGGACGGAGACGCCGTAGACCGCCGGATCGACGACGGCTCCGTCCCGCGTCACGGCTTCGTCGGGCGCCGGCGCGTCGACCGTCAGCTCGAGGTGGGCGAGGCGCGGTTCGAGGCGCGCGGCCTCGTCCTGCGCGACCTGCGCGCGCGCTTCGTCGTGCCGGGTCGTCGCGAGCGCGGCGGCTTGTCGGTAGGTGACCCACGCGTTCGCCAGCGCGTTCCGGCGCTCGTAGCAATCGCCCAGGTTCAAGAGCGTGCCGACGGCCGGATCGAGCCGTTGGCTCCGCTCGAACCGCTGGCACGCTTCGGCGACCTTGCCTTCGTCGAGCAGGGCGCGTCCCTCGTTGAAGAGACTTTCCGCGGCGGGATCGGGCACGGCCGCGCGCGCGACCGACGCGGGGCCGAGGACGAAGGCGAGCACGAGTCCGACTCGGAGACGGCGTCTCATCGGAAGCTTCGCGGATCGGGCTTGGCGCCACCCCTCGTCGCGTCGTCCTTCGCGGCGGGACGCGGCGTCGAGGGGGCGCGCGGCGTCGAGATCGCCGACGGCGTGTGGGGCGTGGGCTTCGCATGTCGGCGACGAGCGTTCATGCTCGTCGTCGGGTCGGACGCCGGGGACGTTCCCGTCGTCGGAGACAGCGTCGCCGGATCGAGGTCGTCGCCTTCGCGCGCATCGCGTTGGCGCGCGTCGCCTTCGACGGACCTCACGTCCGTGCCGATGTCCGTGCCCGTCGGCGTGTCTTCCGAGCGGCCGAGCCGATCCTCGCTCGGGACGCCCGCCGTCGCTCCGTGGGGCATGTCGATCGCACCGACGCCGTGGTTCGACGCACCGACGCCGTCGCTTTTCTGCGCCGAAGGTTCGTGCCGGAGCCCTGTCCACGACAGCCCGACCGCGAAGAGCGTCAGGAACGTGGCGGTGAGGAACTTCCCTCGCGTCGTCCGCGGGCTCGGGGCGACCGCCTGGACGCTCATCGACGTCCCGACTTCTTCCGAGCGTGTGCTCGGCGGCTCGAACGTGCCCGGCATCGGCGCGCGCACGGACGCCGCGGCCGCGGAGGCCCGAGCGACGTCCTCGCCTTCGCGTTCGCGTTCGCGATCGCGTTGCCGGCCGAGATCGCGGAGCACGTCTTCGATCGGCATGGCCTCGAGCACGCGCGCCGAGCTTTGAACCAGCGTTTGCCGTCGGGCGAGCCGCTCCGCCGCGAGCCGCCGGACCCACGCGCCGATCTCGTCCGCGGGCGCGGCCTCTTGTCCGGACAAGTCCTCGAGGAACTCCTGCGCCGTCAGGTAGCGCGTCCCGATGCTATGGGCCGTCGCGCGGTGGACGATGTCGTCGAGGTCCGGAGGGACGTCCGCGACGACCGAGCTCGGCTTCGGGATCCGACCGCGAAGGACCGCGGCGCAGATCTGACGGACGTCCTCCGCCGCGAAAAGTCGCTGACTGGTGAGCAGCTCCCAGAGCACGACGCCCGCCGCGTAGACGTCGACCTGACGCGTCGCCGGGTGCTCGAGGAGCTGCTCGGGCGCCATGTACGAGAACTTGCCGCGCACTTCGCCCGGACGCGTCGCGAACGAGCGCCCCATCGCCTTCGCGATGCCGAAGTCGATGATGCGTGGCACGCCGTCGACGCCGACGAGGACGTTTTGCGGAGAGATGTCGCGATGGACGATCCCCAGCGGTGTTCCGTCCTCACTGCGCGTGTTGTGTGCGGCGTCGAGGCCGCGAAGAATCCCGACGAGGATGCCGATGGCGATGGGTCGCGGGACCGGTTCGCCCTCGTGCCGCGCTTGCCGGACGAGGGCGTGCAGCGCGTCGCCCTCCACGTACTCGAGCACGAGGCTGAGCACCCCGTCGATCGCGATGAAATCGATGGTGTCGACGACGTTCGTGTGGCGGATCTGGGCCGTGACGCGCGCTTCGTCGAGGAGCATCGCGACGAAGTCCTTGTCCGTCGTGAGCTCGGCCCGAAGGCGCTTGATGGCGACGAGGCGCGAAAAACCGGCGCTGCCGATCGTGCGCCCGAGGTGGACGCTGGCCATCCCTCCTTCCGCGATCTTGCCGAGGACGGTGTAGCGATCGGTCATCCGATGTCGGGCTCCCGAATCGGTGGTCGTGACGCGCAGCGATGCGAACGGGGCGTCGACCTTCGCACCTCGGGGATGCCGTCGACACCTACGAGCATGATAAGAGCTTTGCATAGGAGCCTCGCAAAACCAAGCGTCGGAAGGCGCTCTCCGGCTTCGAGGATCGGAAGGCATATCCACATGAGCGAACTGAGCACGCGCACGATCGTTCGTACGCGAAAGGCCGCGGCGAGCATGCGCATCGTCGTCACGAGCGGGCCGTCGGCCGGCGCTTCGGCGACGGGGCACAAGATCGTCGTGGGGCGCTCCCGGGTGGCCGACGTGATCCTCGAAGACTTCACGGTGTCCGAGTTCCACGTGGAGATCTCGGCTTTCGAGGATGGCATCGAGGTGCGCGATCTCGACAGTCACAACGGTACGTATTGCGGGGACATCCGCGTCGTGCGCGGGTTCGTCCCCATCGGCACGATGCTCCACGTGGGAGAGTCCACCTTGCGCATCGATCGGGTCGCTGGCCCCGAGGTTGCCGCGCCCGTGCGGGATTCGTTCGGCGGGCTCCTCGGCACGAGCGTCGCCATGCGGAACATCTTCGCGACGCTCGCGCGGCTCGCCCCGACCGAGCTCGCCGCCTTCGTCGAAGGGCCGACGGGGAGCGGAAAGGAGCTCGTCGCGCGCGCGCTCCACGACGCGAGCCCGCGCGCGTCGGGCCCGTTCGTCGTCCTCGACTGCGCCGCGCTTCCGCCGTTGCTCGCGGAGTCCGTCCTGTTCGGCCACGAGAGGGGAGCGTTCACCGGCGCCGTCGAAGCCCGCGAGGGCGTGTTCGAAGCCGCGCACGGCGGGACGGTGTTCCTCGACGAGGTCGGCGAGCTGCCGCTCGAGCTCCAGCCTCGGCTCCTCCGCGTCCTCGAGCAGCGGCAGGTCACGCGCGTGGGGGCGAACCGCCCGCGCGACGTCTCCGTGCGCGTCGTCTCGGCGACGTGGCGGGATCTCCGTCGCATGGTCAACCAAGGCCAGTTCCGCGACGACCTCTACTTCCGGCTCGCCCAAGTCCGCGTCGTGCTCCCATCGCTGTCGGAGCGCCCCGAGGACATCGAACCGCTCGCGCTCCATTTCCTTCGCCGCATGCCTCCGACGGCCAACTGCGCGCGATCGATTTCGCGCGAGGCCATCGCCGAGCTCCGTCAACGCGACTTCCCCGGCAACGTCCGCGAGCTCAAGAACGTGATCGATCGCGCGTCGTACATGGCCGAAGGCGACGTGATTCGACCTTCGGACATCGCCTTCGAGCGCATCCTCGAGCGCGCGCGTGAGGTGCCGGCGTCCGACATCGAGGTGCCGGAGTTCAAAGGTGCGAAGCGCACCGCCGTCGACGACTTCGAACGGGATTACCTCGCGCGCTTGATGAAGAAGACGAACGGAAACATCTCGATGGCCGCGGGGCTCGCCGGCATCGAGCGGCACTACCTCCGCTCGCTCCTCAAACGGCACGGGCTCCACAACAGCGATTGAGCGAAGGAGCCGTTCGTCGGCCCGTTTCGAAGAGGGACGAGCGGGCGTCACTTCTCGTCACTTCGCGACGAAACCCGCGCCGACCCCACCGGCCTTGTCGAGCTCCTGGAGGACCGCGTCGACGCGCGTGGCCATGATTCGTTTGTCCGACGAGTCCTTGTAAGGCCGCGAGACGATCCCGAAGAGGAACTTGTCGTCCTCGGAGAGCACCGGGCCCCCGGAGTCACCGGCGGAAGCTCCGTCGGCCATGTCGGTGCCGAAGTCGTTGCCCGTCACCACGCCGACCGTCCCCTTGGACGTGAGCGGCGACGTGAAGCCGTTGCCCTTGCGGTACACCTTGTCACCGACGACGGGGGCCCGGACGGTCAGCCCGGACGGGACCAGATCGACCCAGCAATCGAGCTCGAAGGCGAGGACGTCGGTGACGTTCGACTTGTTGAAGGTGTCTTTGGCGGGGATGGATTTCACGAACACCCGGGCCCGCCCGATCTTGACCGATTTCTTCCCTTGGGCCTGCTCCTTCAGTCCGTTCTTGACCATGACGGCGTCGACGACGTCGGCGCAGTGACCGGCCGTCAGCGCGACCTTTCGACCTTGTTTGTCGACGCCGATCGCGCCGACGGTGCACTCCCCGTTGACGGAGCTGTTGCCGATACCGAGGATCGCGCCGACGCCGGAGATGGGATCGCCGACGGCCAACGGGACGCGAGGAACGTCGCTCGGGCACTCGACGTCGTTGCCGCCGCCGTCGTTGCCGCCGTCGAAGTTCTCTCCCGGATCTTCGTATTCTCCGCCGGCGTCCTGAGTGGAGCCGGGATCGTTCGACGGATTCGATGTTCCGGGATCGGAAGAGCCCTCGTCGGACGGAACGCCTCCCGACGAATCGTCCGACGAGGTTCGTTCGCTCCCGTCGTCGTCTGCCGTCGAACGAGAGGCGCTACCGCATCCCGCGGAGAACAAGGCGACGTGGAGAGCCAGGAACACGTGCGAGAGGGACGTCGAGATCGGCATGCGTTCTCGAATCAGCAAGAAAAAGACCAAACGCAGGCAACCCCGTTTCGACGCTCGCCGCCGCGTTTTCGCGACTCGGCGCCGAGCCTTTCCCGCATTTCTCCTGGGCCATCTGAGCTCGAATCCCGAACAAGCTTATGACCACCACGAAGCTGGCGCGTCGGATGTCGACCGTCGCCGGTGAGAGTCGCCCATGTGGGCGGACGATGGCGGCTCGCCGTCGATGGAGTGGCGCGACGAGGTTTCGATCCGCCTGGAAGCGGGCATGGAGTCCGCACGCCGAATATGGCACCATCGGTGCGTGCTGGCATGTCACGTATTCGGTTCCGCCATAGCGCTGATACTGTTCGTCGGTTGCGAGCAGATCGTCGGCATCACGGACTTGTCCGTGCGCGATCAAACGTCGTCGATCCCACCGACCGAGGAT
>JBGAHN010000095.1:0-20805 GCA_044226145.1 Labilithrix sp.
CGCGCTCCCAAACCCCGTAGCCCGCGCCGTCCTGCCCCGAGTTTTCGCGAACAAACCCCCCGAGGCACGACCGTTGCTAACGTCGACCTCGCGACCGACGCTTCGCTCGTTCCTCTCCGGGGCGTCCTCTTCGAACTCGTCGAACACGCGCTCGGTCGTTTCTGTTCCTTCTTCTTCGGTGGTCGAATGAATCTCGGTTCGAGAACCCGCGTTCGGGGCTTGCTCGCGCGCGCCGTCGTCGCCTCTTCGCTGCTCCCGCTGTTCCTCCTCGCGTCTTGCGGTTCGGCGGTCGACGAGCCGCCCAACGTGCGTGGTGAGCTTGGCGTCGGCACCTTCTACTTCACGTGCAGTCCCTCCGCGGTCGTGTGCCCGAAGGCGGACAAAGGACAGGGACGTCCCTCGGTCTCCATCGCACGCCACGGACGCGTGCGCATTCGCTTCGAGCGCACGAACTCCAGCGTCACGGGCGACACGGTTCGGGCCGTCTCACCTTCGATGCTCGCCGAGTCCGTCGACGCCACGGGTCTCCGCACCTTCGAGGCGCTCGAGGCCGGCTCCACGACGATCGCCGCCATGTCCTCGGCGGACGAGCTCATCGACTTCGCCATCGTCGGGATCGCCAACCCGGCGCGCATGGACTTCACTGGGCCGGATGGCGGGTACGAGCGCAACGTCCGTAAGATCTCGCTCCGGAAGGGGTCGACGACGCGGGTGAGCGCCGTGCTCTTCGACGCGTACGACGTCACGCTCGCCGGCGACGTCTCGTTCTCGTTCGCGATCGACGCACCGGCCGTGGCCCCGATCGACCCCTCGCCGCCGGCGGACGCCGGGGCCCCGTCCGACGCCTCGCCGCCGACCGACGCTGCACCGCCGTCCGACGCCTCGTCGCCGACGGACGCCGCCGCCCCACCCGACGCCGCGTTGCCGACCGCCGCGACCCCCACCGTCGTTGTGACGTCGACCGTCATCGACGCCCGCACCGTCGAGATCGAGGCCGTCGAAATCGGCACCGCCAAGCTCGTGGTCGACGGCGCCGGGCTCCAACGCATCGTCGAGCTGGAGGTGACGCCGTGAACCTCCGCCCGCTCATCGCGGCCCTCGGCCTCTCGCTTCTCGCCGGTTGCGCGACTCCCCGCTACGACCACACGGACATCGAGGACGTCGTTCGCCCGTCCGGTGGTGAGCTCTCCGACGAGCGCCTCTACCTCCCCGTCGGCAGCGTCCTCACGGCCCGCATCACGTCCTACGACGAAAACGACGACGTCATGGACACCGACGTGCTCGTCGAAGATTCGTCGATCCTCGAAGTCCACCCCGTGTCCGGCAACTCGTCCTTCGCGTTCTTCGGTGTGAAGCCCGGGTCGACGAAGGTCTCACTCCTCGCCGACGGACAAGTCGTTCGCACGTACGTCGGCACCGTCGTCGTCGTCCAGTAGTCGACCCCGCTCGGCGCGCTCGGGCGCGTTCGAGCGATGTGGGACTTCGCCGTCCATCACGGCCATCGCCGCCCATCCCCGATCCGTCACCTGATCGGCGTGCCGTGTGGTGTGCCACTGGCACAGTGGGAGTGGCTCAGCCCATCTCGCTTTTTCGGCGCTTTTTCGCGTCATTTCGAGCGGCATGAGACGTGCTTGAGGTCGCACCATGCGCCTCTTCGCCAGCCGATTCCTGACCCTCGGTTCCCTCGCTTTCGCCGTCGGCCTCCTCCCTTCCGCGTCCGGTTGCGGATCGTCCGAAGGAAACGGCGCGAACCCCCCGACGGGCCCCAACGAGCAACGCAACCCCGATCAAACCGAGTTCGTGTCCGCGCCGCCCGCCGGACAGAGCGGCCAGGGCCGAGGCACGGGCGACGGCTCCGAAGCCGCTCCGAGCGCGGGCGCCGACGACTCCGGAGGGTCGAAATCGGGCGCGTCCGAGCGCAAGGTCGAAGAGACCGACCTCTACCGCCTCGACGGCAACACCCTCTACTACTTGAACGGCTATCGCGGCCTCATGGTGTTCGACGTCACGAACGTCGACCAGCCGAAGCTCGTGGGCCGGAGCCCGATCTACGGCTACCCGAGCGAGATGATCGTCCGAAACGGCATCGCCACGGTCGTCGTCGGCGACTGGTACGGCACGGACGACGCCGGCGACCCCTTCTACGGCTCGATCGTCCGGACCTTCGACGCGCGCGATCCGTCGAACATCAAGGTCCTCGGCGACGCGCGCGTCCGCGGTTGGGTGTCCGATACGCGCGTCGTCGGCGACGTCATGTACACGGTCAGCCAGGACTACGGATACGTCTATGGCTACTACGACGGGACCGAAGACGGCGATGGCACGTCCGTGACGTCCAACCCGCGCTCGAAGGTCATCGTGACGAGCGTGCGGTTCGGGAGCGGCAAACCCTCCACCATCGGGACGCAGGAATACGACGGCTATTCCGCGGCCTTCAACGTCACCGCGAAGAGCATCCTCTTCGCCCACGACATTCCCAAAGATCCGAAGCAGCCTTGGGGCCAATCGTCCGGCAAGACCCGCGTCGACTTGATCGATATCCAAGATCCGAACGGCGCGATCTCCGTCCGCGGCGGCTTCGACGTCGACGGCACCTTCCAGGGGTGGGGGACCGACAACGGCCGCTGGAACGTCGACTTCGCCGGCGAGCGCTACGCGCGCGTGCTCACGTGCGCGGCGGGCCAATACGGATATTGCGATTCGAACAGCTCTTATTTGCTTTCGGCGGTCGACTTCCAGAATCCGAAGATCCCGCTGCTCGCTTCTTCGCTGTCCATCGCCAATCCGGGCTGGAGCATCGCCGCGCGCTTCTCCGGCGATCGCCTCTATCTTTCGCCCTCGAACGGATATTGGAACGGCTCGAACACGGACACGCCGGTCCAGATCTACGACTTGACGAACGCGGCGTCGCCGTCGCTCGCGGGCTCCGTGCAGATCCCGGGCATGGTGTGGAACTTCACGCCGATGGGCGACAAGATCTTCGCGCTCGGCTCGACTTACCAGAACGGCGGCTACGGCTCGAGCCAAGTCTCCGTCAGCTACATCGACGCGGCCAACCCCGCCGCGCCCCAGCTCCTCGGCACGTCGAGCTTCGGCGAGGGGTGGGCGTGGACGCCGGCCGCCGGGACGTTCAAGGCCTTCACGCTCGACACCGAGAAGAACCTCGTCGTCCTGCCGTTCAGCGGTTGGAGCAACCAGAGCTACGAATACAACAACGGCCTCCAGCTCATCCAATTCACCGATACGTCGATCGCGACGGCCGGCGCGGCGAAGACGAAGGGCTGGGTCGAGCGCGGCATCTTCGTGAAGAACCGCCTCGTGTCGCTCAGCGATCTCGCGCTCAGCGTCGTCGACTACGCGAACCCCGCGTCTCCGAAGACCGTGGCCGAGCTCACCCTCGCGCGCAACGTCGTCGCCGCCGAACCGCTCGGCGATCGCGCCGCCCAGTTGTCGACCGATTGGTGGGGGTACGACGCGAGCAAGAGCGAGCTGCGCGTCACGTCGCTCGCCAACATCGACGAGACGAAGGGCGACGCCACGCTGTCGACGCTCGACATCGAAGGCACGAATGCCCAGATGTTCAAGAACGGCAACTTTGGATACGTCGTCACCACGCTCGTCGACAAATCGAACAGCGGAAAGGCGACGACCCAAGTCCAAGTCGTCGACTTCTCGAACGGGAACGTCGTGCTGCGCGGCAAGATCGCGTTGCCGGACGACGCGAACTACTACGGCTACTATTATGGTTGGGGTGGCTGCGGCTGGTCCGACTGGTGGTACGGCAGCGAGATCGTGCAAGTCGAAGGGAGCGCGCTCGCGTTCCGCCGGACGCGCTGGGAGTACGATCCCGTCACGCAGAAGTCCACGGCCGAGCAGAAGCTCTACGTCGTCGACCTCGCGAACCCGGAAGCGCCGGCCGTCGCCTCGACGTCGATCCTCCCGCAGACCGACGGCTGGTGGGGCAACATGCGCGCCGTCGGCGATACGCTCTACACGACGCACTACGAGTGGGTCGAGCAGCCGGTGTGGGATCCGAACACCGGCACGCAGCTCAAGGACGGCAAGGTGAAGTACTTCCTCGATCGCGTCGACATCGGCGATCGCACGGCGCCGCACGTCCAGTCGAGCGTCAACGTCCCCGGCATCCTCGTCGGAGGCTCGGAGACGGATGCTTCGCTCCTCTACTTCATCGACTACCGCTGGATGGACAACCAGACGAAGGACGAGCTGTCCGTCGCGCGCCTCGTCGGTGACAAGGCGCACCTGCTCGGCACGACGACCCTCGACGGTTACACCGGAAGCGTCTTCGTCCGCGGCAACAAGGCCTACCTCTCGGCGCAGGAATACACGAAGAACTACCAAGGCAAGGTGCGCTTGCACGAGATCGACCTGACCGACCCCGCGCACCCCGTCGACCGCGCGAGCGAATCGAAGAAGGGGTGGGGATGGCTCCTCGGCGTCGAAGGCGACCGCGCCATCGTCATGTCGGGTTGGGCGAGCCAGGGCATCGACGTCTACCGACTGAACGCGAACGCGGCGCCGACGTTCGACAAGTTCGTGCGGACGCGTGGCTGGTGGGCGAACTCGCTCGCTCGCCAAGGCAACACGCTCTTGCTCTCGAGCGGTTACTGGGGCGTCCAGGCGGTCGACCTCCAATGACGAATAACGAATAACGAACGCGGGTGGACGCGAGCGAATACGCGTCGACCGGTGAATTCGGCAGAGCACAAAGAGGCCGAGCTTTCCGAAGGAGGCTCGGCCTTTCTGCGAGAGGCGCCACGACCGCGCAACGCTCACGGGAAATGCATCGTGCTCATGGAATCCGCGTCACGCCTGCGTGATGTCCACGGTGTCGGATACGGCGAATGGAGTCCGCGTCACGTCCGCGTGATGTCCACGGTGTCGGACGCAGCGACGTAGGCGCGACGAGCCCCGCCGGAAGCACCGGGCACTTTTCATGATCGCCAAGGGCCGCTTTGGACATACGCGTGCATGAACTTCCACCTTCGAGCTCGTCGTCGTCGGGCGATTCGCTCATGAAGGCTCGATCCCTCGAGCTCGGTGGGGGGACGCGTCTCTCGCACGTCGGCGAAAAAGGGATCGCGCGTTTCCCGATCCTCTGCGCCGTGGCGATGGCGACGGTATCGCTGGGCGCTGCCGTCTGGTTGATGATGGGGACGCCAGGTACCGGCGGGATCTGGACATATCGGGCCACGGACCGCGGCGCCGGGGAGACCATTTGTTTCGGTGTTTGCCTGGTGATCGTCGTCGGGCTCGTTCGTTCGAGCTTCCGGCCTCGAGGCCTTCGATTCGGGCCGGTGCCGCAGATGCTCGCGATGCTCGCGTTTTACGTGGGCGCGAACTGCCTCGAGCGCGGGCCCACGGTGTGGACGAAGAACCTCCAACCCAAGGGCGGTCACGGCACCTTCTTGCCCGCGGCCGCGCAGGTTCGAGACGTCCGATCGTTCCTCGAGCACTACGACGAGCTGAACGCACGTCGACAGCTCGGGCCTTATGCCCCGTCGAAACCGCCGGGAACTCTCCTTTATTACATGGCCAATGATCGCATCGCCCGTGTGCCGATCGTCCGGCGATGGCTCCGTCCCGTGAGCTCCCGCCTCGACGAACTGGCGCCGCCGTATGCCCCGCGCGGAACACTCCTACCGCCCTCGTTGCGGCCCGCCGGTG
Source organism: Labilithrix sp. (assembly GCA_044226145.1). GTDB lineage: Bacteria > Myxococcota_A > Polyangia > Polyangiales > Polyangiaceae > Labilithrix. Next base: position 5,689 of record JBGAHN010000095.1, read on the forward strand.
CATTGCTGGTCGTGGGGCTCCCCATTTTCGCCTTCCTCGCGTGCGCGCTCGTTTGGGCTTCCGTCCGTCGCGCGACAGGCGACGGGCGGAGCGCGAGATGGGCCGCATGGTTGATCGCCTTGTCGCCAGGCCCCGCACTGATCACGGTCCATCTCGACGCGACGTTGTTTCATTTCGTGTCGGCGCTCGTGCTCTTTTTCTCGGTCCGAGCAGCGAAGTCACGGCATGGGGCGCCGTGGGCCGTCGCCGCCGGAATCACGTCCATCGGCGCGGCGTTCATGTCGTATGGATTGCTGCCCCTGATAGGGTTGGGGCTCGTCGTGTCGACGCTGCTCGTGTTCGACGACGTGGCCGAGCGTCGCCTCGGCCGCGCCGTAGGGCTGGCAGCTCTTCAAATCTCGGGATTCCTGATCGGCGCCGCCGTCCTGATCGCGGCGTGCCATTGGCGACCGCTCACCCAATATCGAACCGCGTATGCCTATCACCTCGCGTGGATGGGAAACGATTGGGCGTGGCGGACGTGGCGGCCGGTCGCGGAGTTTGCGATGTACGGCGGTTGCCTCGCCGTGGGGCTCTTGGTGGTGGAGACGGCGGTCGCGATCGCGGCTCTCTGGAGAAACGGCAAAAGCCTCGCTTTCGGCCTCGGCTGGCGCTCATGGAGAGCCGAAAGCGATTTGGGCCTCACCGTGTTTCCTTTGTGCCTATTCGTGCTTTTTGCGTACCTCACCCTCGCGCGAGGAACGGGGGAGTGCGGACGCCTGTGGCAATACTTGGTGCCTTGGGTGGGATTCGCGATCGGCCGAACCCATCGCTTCGTCCCTTCCATGGACGCGCAGAAAAGGATCGCCTTGGCAGCGGCGTTCGCGCTGGTCCTGACGAAAGCCTTCGGACCGATGTAGCCGTGAGGACGCTGGGCCGCGTTCGCTCGTCGCGCGCTCGTGCCTATTCGTACGCCGCGATTCCGGTCACTTCCTGACCGAGGATGAGCGTGTGGATGTCGTGCGTCCCTTCGTACGTGTACACCGTCTCCAAATTGCAGAGATGGCGCATGACGGGGTATTCGAGCGTGATCCCGTTTCCGCCGAGGACGTCGCGGCACGTGCGCGCGATGTCGAGGGCGGCGCGGACGTTGTTCCGCTTGATCATGCTCACGTGCTGCGGCCGCAGCTTCTTTTCTTCTTTGAGGCGCGCGGCCTCGAGCGCCATGAGCTGGCTCGCCGTGATCTGCGTGAGCATCTCCGCGAACTTCGCTTGGACGAGCTGGTGCGCCGCGATGGGCTTTCCCGCGAACTGCACGCGGTGCTTCGCGTAGTCGACCGCGCTGTCGAAGCAGGCGCGCGCCGCGCCGATGACGCCCCACGCGATGCCGAAGCGCGCGGCCGTGAGGCACGACAGCGGGCCCTTCATGCCCTTGACGTTGGGGAGGACGGCGTCTTTCGGGACGCGCACGTCTTCGAGGATGAGCTCGCTCGTCACGCTGGCGCGGAGGCTCATCTTCTTGTGGATGAGCCGCGCTTCGAAGCCCTTCGCGTCGGTCGGGACGAGGAACCCGCGCACCTCGCCGTTCGGGCCGCCGACCTTCGCCCAGACGACCGCGACCTGCGCGAGGTTGCCGTTCGTGATCCAGCGCTTCGTGCCGTTCAGGACCCACGTGTCGCCGTCGTCGATGGCGACCGTGCGCATGCCCGCGGGGTTCGAGCCGTGGTCGGGCTCGGTGAGGCCGAAGCAGCCGATGATCTCGCCGCGCGCCATCTTGGGGAGGTACTTCTCCTTCTGCGCCTCCGAACCGAACGCGTGGATCGGGTACATGACGAGCGAGCCCTGGACGCTCGCGAAGCTGCGGATGCCCGAGTCGCCGCGTTCGAGCTCCTGCATCGCGAGCCCGTAGCCGATCTCCGAGAGCCCCGCGCAGCCATATCCGTGTAGATTGCAACCAAGCAGGCCGAGCTTCGCGATCTCCGGGATGAGGTCCGTCGGGAACGTGCCGTTCTCGAAGTGGTCGGCGATGACCGGCAGCACGTTCGCGTCGACGAACGCGCGCACGGTGCTCTGGACGGCGCGCTCTTCGGCGCTGAAATGGCGGGAAAGTTCGAAAAAGTCGGGCATGGGACCTCGGAATCTTCGCGCGGGGACGAGGCGTCCCATCTAGCACGAGCGTCGCGGAGGGCGCACATGGTAGAACGTCGGGACGGTCGGCGAGGTGCGCGGCGACGTGGTGCGGCGACGTGGTGCGGCGATCGTCGGTCTCCCTTCCCGGAAACGGCTCGATGTGTCGTCTCTCGTTCCTCCTCGCGTTCGAAGTCGTCGCGCTCGCGGCGATCGGCCTCTCCGCGCCGGCGTGCGACGAGGTCTTTCCCGAACCGCACGAGGGGGCGTCGTTGCCCGCGGGCGACGCGGCCGTCGACGCGGGCGATGCGTCGTCGGTCGATCGCTGCGCCGACGGCGCGGTCCCCGACTACCCCGCGGGCCCCTACGGGCTCGAGCTGCTCGACGTGCTCCCGCCCGACCTCGCCTTCGAGGGCGACCTCGACGGTTCGGGCGGCCCCGTTCGCCCGCGCGACGTGTACGAACCTTGCGCCGCCAAGTCACGGCTCCTCCTCGTCCGGAGCACCGCGGCGTGGTGTGGCTCGTGCGATTGGCACGCCAAGCACACGCGCGAGCTCGTCGACGATCCTCGGCTCGAAGGCCGCGTCCTCTTGCTGGATTTGCTCGTCGCCGACGAAGACAACATGCCGCCGACGAAGGTCGCGCTCGAGCGGTGGCGCGCGAAGGTCACGGCGCCGTCGGCCAGCATGCGCTGGGCGCTCGATCCCGCGTACACGATGCGCGCGGCGGACATCGGGTTCGGGCCGCTACCCCTCTACGTCGCCGTCGACACGCGGACGATGCGCGTCCAGACGTCGATGTCGCGGCCCAACCCGGAGACCTTCTCGAACCAGCTCGCCGCCGAGCTCTCCGATCTCGACGGCGCCCCGCGCAAGACGTGGGTGACGGCGCCCGTGTTCGACGACCGCTTCTCCCAAGACGAGTGGGACATGATCCGCGACATGCGGCTCGTCGACGCCCCGCCGCCCGATCCGACGAACGCGTACGCCGACCTTCCCGCCGCCGCCGAGCTCGGCCGCGCGCTCTTCGAGGACACGGGGCTCTCGCCGTCGAACACGGTGTCGTGCGCGACGTGCCACATCAAGGAGAAGGGCTTCGCCGACGACTTCGCGCAGGCGCACGGCGTCGCGGTCGGCGATCGGAACACGCCGTCGATCACGCTGGCGGCGCACGCGCGCTGGCAGTTCTGGGACGGCCGCGCCGACACGCTCTGGATGCAGGCGCTCGGTCCGTTCGAGAACGACAAGGAGTTCGCGTCGAGCCGCCTCTTCGTCGCGCACCGCGTCGCCACGCACCACGCGACGGCGTACACCGACGTGTTCGGCGCCGCGTACCCGTTGCCGGACGTCTCCGGATGGCCGGCCGCGGGCAAGCCCGGCGATCCCGCGTGGGCATCGCTGCCTCCCGCGGATCGCGACGCCGTCAATCGCGTCTACGTCAACGTCGGCAAGGCCATCGCCGCGTTCGAGCGCACGCTCCGCGCGAAGCCGAACGCGCTCGATCGCTACGCCGGAGGGGATCTGAACGCGCTGACGCCCGACCAGAAGGCCTCGCTCAAGACCTTCTTCGACACCGGATGCGAGCAGTGCCACTGGGGACCGCGCCTGACGGACGACGCGTTCCACGCCCTTCGTTTTCCGAGCGGAAGGCAAGATGGGACGGGAGACCCCGGCAGGTTCGACGTGCTCGCGACGCTCGCGTCGGCGGAGTTCGTCGCATCGTCGACGTACAGCGACGATCCCTCCGCCGCCAAGCCGCTCGCGTTCACGCCGCCGTCGTCGATGCGCGGTGCGTTCAAGACGCCGACGCTGCGCGGCGTCGCGACCACGGCTCCGTTCGGGCACGGCGGACGCTTCACCACGCTGCTCGACGTCACCAAGCACTACGGCCAACGCGCCCTGTCCGTGACGGACGCCGCCGGCGAGGTCGAACCTTGGGTCCCGAACTTCGACACCATGGCGCAAGCGCGCTTGCCCGCCATCCTCGAAGTCCTCACGCTCGAATAGGCGAGGGAGCGACGGCGCGCCGTCAGTACCGGAGCGTCAGCTCGACGCGCGCGCCGCTGAACGCGGGGAAGTCGCGGCACACGCCGCTGACGCAACGGAGGCCGCCGCGGTTCTGCCCGGCGTAGACACGCACGTTCGACTGGCTCGTGAAGCGGTAGAGCACGCCGCCGTTGATGTAATAGGTCGGCTGCCCGACGAGGGTCGTGTATTCGAATCCCTGCGAGAAGATCCATTTCGGTGCAATTTTCAGCGCGATTTGGTTCTCGCCTTGCCACCACGGCTCGCCCGTGAGCGAGTTCTCCGGCACGTTCTGACCGTCTTCCTGGCGACGCCGGTGCCTACCCGCGATCTCCAGCGCGAACGCGTGTCCCAAGTATTGCGTCACCGAGAATTGAGCGGCGTATTCGCGATAAAAGAGCTTGCCGCTGTCGCGCGTGTCGTCGCGGTAGGTCAACGTCGCGAACGCGATCGACCGGTCGTTGTCCCAGAGGATCTGCGTCCCGCCGCTGACGTCGACGACGCGCGTCGTGGTGTCGTCGGGATCGTCGGCGCGGCTCCGGCCTCGTGAATCGCAGACGCCGCCGGGGACCTCGCTCTGCGTGACGAAATACCCGAGCGCGCCGAAGAAGAGTGTCGAGGGCGACGTCCGGACGTCGAGCCGATCGCGCCCGCCGTTCACGCACGCGTTGAAGAAGCCGAACATCGAGTCTTGCGTGACGACCTCGGCCGTCGGCGGCGCGGAGTACGCCACGTTCCCGAACGCCGAGGCCCTCGAGACGTTCACGCTCCCGGCGACCGGGAAGAAGTTGCGGTAGCTCTTGATCTCGAGCGTGTTCGTGATCGGCCCGGCGGTGTTGCTGAGCGAGCCGTAGACCGCGTTGCCCGACGTGTCGCCGTCGCGAGGGTCGAGCCGGTGGCGCTGCTGGACGGCGGCCTCGACGTAGAACGAGCCGTGTCCCCAGAGGCTCGGCACCTCGAGGCTCTGGCTCGCGTTGATCGTGCGCCGCGAATCGAGCACCGGGCCGAGGCCCGAGGGGAGCGACGTGAGCCACGTCTGCACGTCCGACTCTTGGCAAGTGCCGATGGGCGTGTCGAGGAAGCCGTCGCGCACCGTGCCGTCGGCGTTGTACGCGTACGGCGCGCACTTGGTGAACATCGCCGCCTGCGTCGACGCGACGACCGGCAGCCCGCGCCCCGCCTGCATCTGCAGGCCGACCACGCGGTCGGAGCCGAAGAGCGGTTGCTGGCCGAGCCGATCGCCGTCGACGACCTTCGGGAGGAAGAGCGCGCGTCCGGTGGGCTCGTCGACGCGCGTGGGGTTCGCGAGGCCCGCGACGACCGTGAACGCGAACGGATCCTTCTGCAGCGTGAGCTTCCCGCCGAAGATCGTCGTGTCGAGCCCGAGCTCGTCGACCTTGCGCATCGAGAGCACGAGCCCGCGGCCGAATTGCACGTACGAGTCCCCCGCCGTGGCTTCGACGATTCCCGATTTGTAAATCAGGTAAAGCTTCGCCGGATAGAGGCTGTCGCGGAATCGGCTCGCGCCGTCGATGCGCGTGTTGTTGGCGATTTGCGGGTCGTCGAAATGCCGATCTTCAGGGCGCAGCGCGTACAGCGCCGAGTCGAGCCGCGTGCCGAACGTGAACTTGTCCCACGTGAGGATGACGTTCAGCCGATTGAGCCAGGCGAAATAACCTTGGTCGTTCGGCTTCTCGCCCTCGCGCGCTTCGAAGCGTTGCGCGGCGACCGACGTCTCCGTGACGTCGAGTTGGAGGGGCTTTCCGCCCACGTTCGGCAGATCGACGGCGCCCGCACGAAGCGGGAAGGCGAGCACGGCGAGCCCCGCGACGAGCGAACCCACGACGAGCGCGGAGGCACGCACGTCGCGACGCGCTTCACCCGCACGTCGCGTGCTCCGTCCTCGCCGATCGAATGCTTGGCGCACGCGTCCTCGTCTCCTCGTCGCCCCTCACGCCCGAAAGACGAAGGGAAGGGTTGGCGTCGGGATCTCGCGCGGCGGACGCGGTCGACCGCCGCACGGGACCGCGGGACGCAACCTATTGAGGAGCGGCGCTATCGTCCAGCACCTTCGCGACGTCGCGGGCGAGATATTCCTCGTCGCCGGGGTTGTACCCTTCGCGGATCGTCGCGATCTGCCCAGTCTTGTCGATGAGGACGGTGAGCGGCGCGGACTTCTTCGGATTGTAGAGCGACGCGATGTGCGAATCTTCGTCGGTCAGCACTGGAAAATTGAGCTGATTGCGTGCAGCGAACGCGGGCACGTTGGCGACGGTCTCCGGCCCATCCATCGCGACGCCGAGCACGACGAAGCCCTTGTCCTTGTTGGCTTCGTAGAGCCGGCGAAGGTGGGGGAACTCGGCGACGCACGGCTCGCACCACGTCGCGCAGAAGCTGAGCAAGATGGCGCTCTTCCCGAGGTAGGTCGAGAGCTTGACGGTCTTGCCTTCGCTGTCGCGCGCCGTGAAGTCCGCGGCCCGCGCGCCGACCATGCGGTTCGATCCCGAGGTCTCCGCGCCCTGTCCGCCTTCGTTGGCGCAGCCCGAGCTTCCGAGCGCCGACACCGCGTAGAGCGCGGCCGCGGCGATGGTGACGTGGTGTTTCATCGCTCGGCGAACGCGGAGAGCTCGATCCATGGCCATTCGTGGGATTCCTCGCGCGTCGCGCTTACTTGTCGACCTTCGCGAGCGCGTCGTCGAGATCCTTGAGGAGCATGTCCTTCGTCGTCACCGCGCCGACCTTCGCGGAGAGGATCTCCATGGTCTTCGCGTTGATGTTCGCGTTCCACGGGAGCGCCGCGGCGTCGTAGAACGGCCCGAGGTTCGCGTTGCCCGGATCGAGCACGTGCGGGAGGTTCGTCCCCGGCTTGAACTTCGCGATCCACTTGTCGAGGTCCGACTGCGTCGACGACTTCCCTTGGACCGGGCCCTCCGCGAGGCTCAGGATCCACACGACCTTGCGGCTCTCGAGATCGCTCGCGAGCGGCACCACCTGCGTCATCTCTTGCTGGCAGTAGGTGCACCACGAGCCGGCGGCCTGGATGTGGATCAACTTCACGGTCTCGCCGGTCGGATCGTAGAACTGCGCGAGCGAGATCGGCTGCAGGCCCTTCGAGGGATCGGCGTCCGGGTAGCCGAGGAACTTGTAGTTCTTGATGCGGTTGCCGCGGCTCGTTCCGATGTTGTCGCTCGGGTAGGCATCGCCCTTCGCGTTCGTGTCGGGCGCGCCGAGGGCCGAGTCGTCGCCGTCGTCGGTGAGTCCGCCGTTTTGCTCCGGCGGCTTGTTCGCGGACGGGCTGTCGTTGCTCGATGCGCAGGCAGCGAGCGCGAAGGCGAGGGGGGCGACGAAAATCCGAGCGTTCATCATGACAGACCTCGATGACGGCGCACGCGTGAGCGTGGCCCGTAAACTGCCTGGTGCTCTAGCACTCCCCCCGTCGGCGGGCATCCTCTTCTGTGCGCTGGCGTGTCGGGTGTTCAGGACGGCCCTCGCGCGGCCTGCATTTCGGGCTCCTCGACGGCGTTCGACGCATGGCACGCGTCTTGTCAACCCGGCGTCCGAGGGGTATTGGGCGGGTGCCATGACCACCGTGCTTCGTTCGCGCGCCCGTGCGGTTTCCGGGATTGCCTCCGCCGTCCTCCTCTTCGCCGCGGCGGCCCCCGCGTGTTCGAGCGACGATCCGGCGCCGGTCCAGGACACGACGCCGCCTCCGTGCGACAGCACGAAGTGTTACCCGGGCAACACGTGCCTGCCGCTCGACGGCGTCGTCGAGTGCCGGAAGACGTGCTCGAGCAACGTCGATCCGAAGCAAAATTGCCCGTTCGGCTACACGTGCGTCGACAGCGGTGCGTCGTCGCCGTTCTGCGTGAAGGACAACGTCACGCTGACGAAGGCCACCAAGGGCCAGTGGGGCTCGCCGTGCGCTCCGACCGGCGGTCTCGTCGAGAACGCCGACTGCGACGTGCAGCAGGGATTCGCCTGCTACGGCCTCTCTCCGACCGACGCCGACGCCTACTGCACGCTCTTCGGTTGCGCGACCGATCGCGATTGTGGCGCCGGTTTCTACTGCGGCGACGCGAACGTCGCCCCGAACGTCGAGAACCCCAACCGCAGCCTGGGCGAGACGCAGCGCGTCTGCCTCCGTCGCGACTACTGCGCGCCGTGCGCCGTCGATCTCGATTGCCCGCCGCTCGATGGCGTGACGCAACACTGCCTCCCCGGTGACGATGGCGCCGGCTTCTGTTCGCCCGAATGCGAGACGAACAAGAACTGCAACAAAGAGGCGCGCTGCGTGGAGATGATCGGCCTCGAAGACCCCCAAGGGAACACCGTCAAGGCGTGCTACCCGCGTGCGGGCACGTGCGTCGGTGACGGCAACCTCTGCTCGCCGTGCCGCTCGGACAAGGACTGCGGCGAAGACGGCGCGTGCGTGAAGGGCGAGTTCACGACGGAGAAGTCGTGCGCCAAGCTCTCGGCGATCCCGTGCACGTACAAGCAGGGGTCCGGGCAGGTCGCTGGCAAGGACTACCAGTGCCCCACGGTCGACTCCCCGGCCGGCACGCAGGTCGGGTGCTACGGCAAGTACGTCTTCAAGACCGTCCCGAAGAGCTACTGCCACGGCATCTACTCGTTCGGCACGAGCGCCGACGTCGGCTGCTGGACGCCCACGAAGAAGTAGTTTTTTGCGACCGTCGGATTCGAGGCGGCTCCAACGAGAGAACGCCGAGGCTCTCCGTCGCTCGACGCACGGCTCGTCGTCGTGCGACACGCCGCTAAGAGGCCGACGACTTCTCCGCCAAGAGCGCCTTCCACGTCGTGCGCGGATCTTCGCCGAGCAGGAGCCATTGCGCGGCCGCGGTGATGGCGAGCGCGTGGAGCGGGACGTCGAACGCCGCGCCCGAGAGTAGGACGAACGACAGCGCGCGGGACACGGTCGTCTTCTGGAACACCGCGACGATCGCGAGGAGCACCGTCACGAGGACGAGGAACACGGCGACGGGCGCGCCGTCGAACGCGAGGGCGAGCTCCGGCGAACGCAAGAGCGATCCGCGGAGCGTCGCGATGGCGGCGACGGAGGGGGCGTTCTCGTCGTGCACGACGACGTACGTGGTCGCGAACGCGAGCAGGAACGCGGCGTTGACCAGCAAGCGATCGCGCCAGCGCGAGCGCGTCGCGAGCCACGTCGCCGCGAGGACCACGCCGACGGTCCGGATCACCACGCCGGCGATCCCGATGAGCCGGCCGATCTCGTACTGCCGCATGCTCGCGTGTTCGCTGGCCGAGCGGATGAGCACCCACGCCGAAGGCCTCGTGAGCGCCGCCATCGTGAAGAACAGGAGCACGCCGCCGACCGCGCGCGTCCGCGCCGTCCTTAGGGAGACGACCCCCCCGATCAGCGCGACGATGGCCGAGAACCCCGCGCACGCCAGAACGGGTGGCAGGGGCAGCCGCTCGACGAGCGCCGGCGACGCCAGCGCGATGACCAAGCCCGACATGGCCACGACGAGCCCGCGCGGAACGACTCCGACGTGCGGTGCCCGCGCCAGCTCGAACGAACCCGCGCAGAGGAGCGCCACGAGCAGCGCGGCGAACGCATAGCTCGCGCTCGCCGCCGTGACGTCCGCCGCTTCGACGGCGCCCTGGCTCGCGACGCCGCGCATGCCCGGCGCGACGAGGATGCCGAGGATCTTCGCCACGACCCCCACGAGCGCGGTGATCGCGAGGGCTTCGGGTGCCCACGACGCAACTTGCGGGACGCGCGTGCGTTCGCGGGAAGGCCGGCGCTCTGGCTCCGGCGTCGGAGCGGGCGTCGACACTCGCTCGGCGCCCGGGTCGGCCGCGTTCGCTCCGTCGTCGGCGTCGCCGTGAGGATGGGAGTTGACGGCGGGAGTTTCGTCCATCGTTCGAAGGGCGAGCGCGTGCTCGGAGCGTCCGCGGAAGCCTACACGATCTCGCGCGCCGTCGTGCGTGTCATCGGTCGTCCTTGCGGCGTCGTTCGCGCGGCGCGGCGCATCGGTCGACCCTTCGAGATCCCCGTCCGGCCGTCAGCCCGTGAACGGACGCCCCGCGGCCTTCGGGAGCGCCCCCTCGCGCAGCTCGCGCACGTTGACGGGCGGCGCGCCGCGCTCTTGCGGGGCCTTCGGCGCGGGCGACGGCGGCTCGGGCTCCGTCGGCGTGGGCTTCGCCGGCGTGTTGAGCATGAACGGCCGCGCGTGCATCGTCGAGCACGCGAACACCTCGTCGCGGTGGAACTCCCAGTGGAGGTACACGTTCCCGTCGGCCGAGACGATCGCGCTCGGCGCCGGCCCGAACGGCTGCGCGCGGTTCACGCTGTCGAGCGCCGCGACGTCGAACGCCGTGATGCCGCTCGTCTTCACCACGCCCAGCTTCACGATGCGCCCTTCCTTCGGGCTCACGACGATCTCGAGGCGCGTGTTGACCTTCGGATCGTTCATCGGGTGGTTCTGCGGGAGGTTGTCGAGCGAGCTCAAGAAGCTGTCGGCGAAGATCGGGTGGATCCGGTTGTGGATCGTGTTGAGGTACGTCGCGAACGGAACCGCCGCCGCGTTGAGCGCCGTCTGGTTGCCCGGCTTCACGCTCGAGACGTAGTTCTCGATCGCGTTGCGCCACTTCTCGAAGTTCGTCGCCGTCCACGAACCGCGGTGCTCGCTCTTGCGACGCTCGCCGTCGGCCACGCGCTCGCGGCGCAGCTCGTCCGAGCCGACCACCGCGACGACGCCCGTGTTCGTCAGGTTGATGTTCACCTGACCCGGGTTCGGTTGCCCGCCCAGGCCGAGCCACTTCGTCCGACCCTGCGCCTGCGGCGGCACCACCTGGTTCTGGTTCGTCACGCCCGCGATGGGCGCGTTCGGCCCCATCGCTCCCGGTCGGATCGGGTTGAAGCTCCACCCCGACGGCGCCTGCGCGACCTCCTCCGACGGCGGCGGCGCAGCCCCCGGAGCCAGCGCGGGCGGCGTGGGTTGCGGCGTCGTCTCCTGCGCCGGCCGGCCGTCCCCGCCTTGCTTCGGCGGCGCGTTCGATGCGGGCGCCTGGTTCACGGCGACGGGCGCCATCGGTTTTTCGATCGGCCGGTTGTCCTTCTGGACCTCGAACTCCGTGCCCTTCTCGCCCGGCGCGCGATCCTTGTCGCCCGCGTGCTCTTCGCTGTCGGCGATCTTCGTCCGCTCGCTGTCGCCGACCTGATCTTTCGGGCCGCCCGGCTTGTTCGAGCCCGGCGTCGGGTTCGGATCGTCCTGGTCGTGCGCGGTCTGCGTCGCGACGCTCTCTTCTTCGACGGTGTTCGCTTCGTCGGCGATGAAGTTCGCGTTCGGGTTGTCCGCCTGGTTCTTCTCGGCGTGCTGCTTGACCGCGATGCGCTTGTCCTCGTGCAGCGGCACCTCGTCGAGCTTCTTGACCGGGTCGGGCTCCTTCTGGACGACCTTGACCTCTTCTTGTTGCGGCGTCTTCGGCGGCTCTCTCTTGGCGGCCTCTTCCGGTTTTTCGGGCTTCGGCGGCTCGGGCTTCTTCGCCTCCGGCGCCTTCGGCGGCTCCTCGGGCTTCTCTTCCTCCGGCCGCACGCCCTCCTCGACGATCGCCACCTCGAGGCCCATCTCCGACGAGCGGACCTTCGCGCGCGCCTCCGATCCGAGCCGCGAGAGGAAGGCACGATCGTCGCTGATGTGACGAAGCTCCTGCGAGACCTCTTCGGTACCGCCGCCGAAGATGAAGTGCGCGCACACCGCCGCACAGACCCAAAGGATCAGGGGCGTCTCCGGGGACCGGTAGAACCGAGAGCCGGCCGGAGCTTCGCGGGGAGGGCGTTTCATCGGTGCTTGCGGATGCGAGGACGGTGCCGAAAGTCGAGACTGCGATCCACGATTCTCTCGTCGAGCGTGGATCCGTTCGCGATCCAAGGACGACCCCAACGACCCCGAGGCGACGTGCATCGGTGCACGCCCGCACATCGGTCCAGGTCCAAACAAGCTAGCATCGGACCCGGAGTCCTTCCATCCGTCCGGCGCTTCGTGCCCGGCTCAGTTTTGCTCTTTTTTCGCGGCAAGGGCGGCCGTCGGGCGGCCGTCGGCAACCGTCGGAGCCACGGAGCGCCGACGCGCATGCGGCGGCGTGAGGCATCCCGTTTGGAATTCTTCGTGCACGTACGACGCACCGCGTGGTGTGCAAATGTGTGTTCGAGGAAATCCGCGGGGATGGCAAGCCGTGCTAGAACCCGCCTCCCATGCCTTCGTCCGTTCCGCGCGCAGCCGGGGATGATCCCGCCTACGAGATCCGCGGCGCCGTACTCGAGGACGAAGAGGACATCCTGCGGATCGCGCTGCACCTCAACACGGTGAATTTGCCGCACGAGCGCGAAGGAGTCCGTCAAATCCTCGACGTCTCGGTGAAGAGCTTCACGGGTGCGATCAAGGATCCGAAGCGACGCCAGTACGTCTTCGTGCTCGTCGACCGGCGCAAGGGGGACAAGGGACAGGTCATCGGCACGTCGATGGTGTTCGGGCAGCTCGGTCGAAGAGATGCACCTTACATCTATCTCGACGTCATCGACGAGGAGCGTTACTCGCAGACGCTCGACAAGCACTTCAAGCACACGATCCTGCGCATCGGTTACTCGTACAACGGGCCGACCGAGATCGGCGGGCTCGTCCTGCACCCCGACTACCGCCTCGTGCCGGAGCGCCTCGGGACCTTCCTCTCGTACGTGCGCTTCCTCTTCATCAAGATGCACCGCGAGTGGTTCCGCGACGAAGTGCTCGCCGAGCTCCTCCCGCCGCTCGAGAAAGACGGGACCTCGCACCTCTGGGACGCGCTCGGCCGCCATTTCACGGGCATGACGTACGCCGAGGCCGACAAGCTCTCGCGCAGGAACAAGGAGTTCATCCGCGGGCTCTTCCCGGAGGGCACCATCTACGCGTCGCTCCTGCCGCAACAGGCGCAAGACGTCATCGGCAAGGTCGGCGCGCAGACCCGCGGCGTCGAGAAGCTCCTGCGCCGCATCGGGTTCCGGTACGCCGATCGGGTCGACCCCTTCGACGGCGGACCGCACTTCACCGCGCCGACCGACGAGGTCACGCTCGTCAAGAGCACGCAGCGTTTCCCGATCGAAGAGCTGTTCGACGTCGCCGCGCGTCCTGCGCCGACCGGGCGGCAGAAGCGGGCCGTCATCGCCGTCGAGTCGCCGTCGCCACCTTACTTCCGCGCCGTGCTCGCGCCCTTCGAGGAGCGCCCGAACGGCGCGTGCGCGGTCGAAGGAAGTTCCGCCCGTGCGCTAGGCCTCGACACGGGGCAAGACGCATGGATGTTGCCGCTCGAGTGAGCGGCATCGGAGGGGGGAAATGGACGAAGCACGCTCACGGAAGAAGGAAAGAGTCGGCATCGGCGCGCCCCGCTCGCGCGTCGTTCCGGTCCGAACGATGGTCGAAGATCTCGAAATTCGCACGACGGATGGGACCTCGCTCCGCGCGACGGTCCGCGAGCCGCCCGAGGGCGTGACCTTCGCCGGGACGTGCGTCCTCGCGCACGCGCTCTTCGCGCGCCGGACGTCGTTCGATCACCCGAAGCGCGCCGGGCTGGCGCAAGCCCTCGCGTCGCTGGGGTTTCGCACCATCGCGTTCGACTTCCGCGGTCACGGAGAGAGCCGGCCGTCGCCGTCGAAATCGGAGTGGGGCTACGACGAGTTCGTGGTGAGCGACTTGCCGAGCGTCGTCGAGTGCGCCCGCGCGCGCGGCAACGACGAGCCGGTCGTCGTCGTCGGCCACTCGCTCGGTGGGCACGTGGCGCTCGCGTCCCAAGGGATCGGCAAGCTCCACGCCGACGGGATCGTCGCCGTCGCGTCGTCCGTGTGGGTCGACGCGTTCGAGTCGTCGCGCGTGCGGTCGCTCGCCAAGCGCGCGGCCTTGATCGCGATGAACGAGGCCTCGCGCCGCGTGGGGTTCTTCCCGGCCCGCGCGCTGCGCATCGGGAGCGACGACGCCTCCAACCGGTTCGTGCGGGACCTGGCGCGTTTCGTCGCACGGAACACGTGGACGAGCCGCGACGGACGGTTCGACTACCTGGCGGGACTCTCGGACGTGCGCGTCCCGGTGTGCGCCATCGCGAGCCACGGCGACCGCGTGATCTGCCCTCCGGCGGCCGCCGAGGCGTTCGCGCGCAAGTGCGCCGGCCCCGTTCGCTTCGTCGCGGTCGATCGCGCGGACGACGGCGGGCCGCCGCCCGGGCACATGGAGCTCGTCACGGGCACGCGCTCGCTCGCGACGATGAAGCGCGAGATCGCGGCCCGCCCGGGCACATGGAGCTCGTCACGGGCACGCGCTCGCTCGCGACGATGAAGCGCGAGATCGCGGCGTTCGTGGCGTCGATCAGACTCGGCTTTCGTCCTTATGAGGACGAGCGTTGAGTAGAGCACCTCTTGCCTACGGACGTGCCTGCGTCAGGTGAAGCGGCCTTCAAGACGCCTGCCTCGAAGGCCTGAAGCAAACCTCCCTCGGGCCCAACGGCGACATCGCTTTCCTGTCCACCGGTTGTCACGTCGGCGAAGCGTAGGTCCGAGTGTCGCTCTCGGCTCAGCATATTGAGCAACCCGACCACCGCGCGCACATCGTACCAATCGCCAAGATTGCGGGCGCGGGTTGAAATCAGCTCGCCATCTTTGTAGGCGCGCAGCTCGTAGTGTTCGGGGTCGGCTTCGGATGGCGGAACCTCCTCGAAGACGATGCCTCGAAGAGCCGGCTGTGCCATGGCTGCGAGCTGGCCGAGCAACCCGTCGTGATGGTTGACGACGTCATCCGTCTCCGTATCGAACCGAATGAGTCGATGACCTCGCATCAGGAGATCGTGCGCGTCCTGGGGTATGTCGGATTCGAGCGCAATTTGCATATCGTCGACGCTCGGCAAGAGGCCGAGATCGCGAAGTCGAGCTTCGAGCGTCGCAGAGCTCGGAGCGTCGGCGGTCATTTCCTTCGTCGAGTGTTCT
>JBGAHN010000096.1:0-20722 GCA_044226145.1 Labilithrix sp.
TGCACCATGTAGGTTCCGGTGCTACTCCGTGGCCCATGCGGAAGCATGGATGGGCTCTTGGGACGCTGATCGTTGCAGGCGTGGTGGCTTCGTCGGTCGGCTGCGGCGTGGCGGTCGAAGAAGACGACGGCGTCAGCCAAGAAGCCGAGGTGCAATCGAGCGCGCTGAGCGCGACGTCGATCCGGAGCGTCTCCGCGTACAACGCGTTCTCCGTCGAAGGCGGCGGCTTCGGCCAGGCGGGCCGCACGATGAAGTTCCTCGTCGACGCGCGGACCTCGCGGCCGACGGCCCACTTCATCAACGGCAACTACAAGGTCTCGGGCAAGACCCCGGAGTACGCGAAGTACCACT
This sequence comes from Labilithrix sp., assembly GCA_044226145.1. Classification (GTDB taxonomy): domain Bacteria; phylum Myxococcota_A; class Polyangia; order Polyangiales; family Polyangiaceae; genus Labilithrix. Next base: position 352 of record JBGAHN010000096.1, read on the forward strand.
ACGAGTTCGCGAAGAAGAAGCTCGGGATCACCGAGGGGCTCGCGTCGTTCAACGAGAACACGTACTTCTCCGACACCAAGCGCTTTTACGCGGGCACGATCCAGACCTACCAGATCAAAGAAGGACAGCCGCCGATCTTCGCGGTGCAGCTCTACCCGGACGACGTCATCCACGAAGACGGGATCGTCCGCCTCCTGAAGATCCTCTCCGCGTCGTTCAAGATCTCCGGCGCGAAGATGGCGTTCGTCGCGAGCGGTCCGCAGCAGACGTTCGCGACCGTGAAGGGGCAGATCGAGGCGCTCGGCTATGCGGCGCTCACGATCGACGAGGTGCTCGGCAGCGTCCAGTACCTGCCCCTCAATCCCGGTGAAGCGTGGGGCTACCTCCGCATCTTCCCCACGGATCTCGGGGAGCTCCGCCCGACCGACATCGTGGTGTTCGACGAGCTGCCGCTCGATCTCTCCGTCGTCGCGGGCACGATCACGCGCGTCGTCCAGGACGTGACCTCGCACGTCAACCTGAAGGCGAAGGAGCGCGGGACGCCGAACATGGTCCTCCGCGACGCCTCGCCCACGAACGAGAAGCTCGCGCCCTTCGCGGACAAGCCCGTGCACCTCGTCGTCGGCAAGTCGGGCTTTTCGATCGAGGCGACGACCGACGCCGTCGTCCAGCAGAAGCTCCGCGACCGCACGAACAAGCCCTGGCAGGCGCTGCCGATCGTCGCGGAGAAGAACATCGTCTGGTACGACGACATGTGCAAGACGCTCTCGCGCTCGTGCACGGAGCAGGGCAACCGCTTCGGCGGCAAGTCCGCGAACCTCGGGTTCCTCGCGAACCGCAGCGTGCTCGGCCGCACGAACCAGGCGGGCTCGGCGAGCGCGAAGGTCGGCTACGATCTGGTGCCGCAAGGGTTCGCGATCCCCGTCCAGTGGTACCGCGACTTCGTCGATGCGCCCGAGAACGCCGCCCTCAAGGCGAAGCTCGCCGCGCTCATCGCGCAAGAGAAGAGCGGGCAGCTCTCGCCGAACCAGCGCCGCGCCCTCGCCACGGAGGTCCAGCAGCTCTTCTACACGGCGCGCGTGCCCGCCGCGCAGCTCGACGTCCTGAACGATCGCGTCGCGCGGTTGAAAGAGCTCGAGCCCGCGATGGTCAAGATGAAGTTCCGCTCGAGCGCGAACGCCGAGGACATCCCGAACTTCGACGGCGCCGGCCTGCACGACAGCTTCGCCGTCAAGCTCTCGAGCGTCGACAAGCCCGACTTCTCTTGCCACATCGAAGAAGAGCCCGACGGGCCGGCGACGAAGCTCGAGATCAAGCCGAAGACGCCGCAATGCGCGCTCAAGGGTGTGTTCGCGAGCTTGTGGAACGCGCGCGCGATCGAGGAGCGATCGTTCGCGCGGCTCGATCACGCGACGGCGAGCATGGGCATCGCGGTCGTGCCGGCGTACGACACCGAGAGCGAGGTCGCGGCCAACGGCGTCCTCATCACGCGCGCGGTCAACAGCGATTTCCTCGCGTACACGCTGAGCCTCCAGCAGGGGAACAACCTCGTGACGAACCCCGATCCGGGGACGATCTCGCAGCTCACGCTCGCGACGTTCAGCGACGTCGGGCGGCCGCCGCGCTTCACCCTCGTCCGCTACGCGACGCCGGTGGCGGGGCAGCCGGCCTTGGGGGCGAGCGTGCTCACGGACGCGCAGCTCGTCCAGATCACCGAGCTCGCCCAGCGGGTCGAGACGGCGTATTGCAAGGTCAAGACCGGCTACTACAGCGGCAACTGCGCGTACGTCGCGTTCGATTCGGACAAGCCGAAGAGCCTCGACATGGAGTTCAAGTTCCTCGAAAACGGGCAGTTCGTGCTGAAGCAGACGCGCGAGTTCCATGGCGATTGAGCCTCGGTCGTCCCGTCGCGCGGCGCTCCTCGCGTTCGTCCTCGCGGCGGCGACCGGCGCGCTCGCGTGCCACGGCGCGTCCACCGCGCACGACGTCGCGGAGCCGAACCAACTCACGGACGACGCATCGACGGATGCTGGCGCCGCGCCCGTCGATGCGTCGACCGAGCCTTGCGACGCGGCGTCGTCGGGCACGGGATGCTCGGGGACGCCGACGGACGGTGGCGCGACGGACGGCGGCGCGGTCCGCGATTGGCACGAAAACCCCGCGCTCGTCGATCTGCCCTCCGCGGAGACGGTCCTCGCGCTGAGTGACGTCCACGGCGGCTATGAGCGCGTGACGAAGCTCCTCGTGGCCGGCGGCGTCCTCGCGGAGGTGCCATCGCACCCCGCCGAAGCGCGATGGGCGGGCGGATCCGCGACGCTCTTGGTCCTCGGGGACCTGATCGACAAGGGGCCGTCGAACCTCGACGTGATCGATTTCTTCATGGCGCTCGAAGCCGACGCTCGAACGAACGGCGGCCGCGTCGTCGTGACGTTGGGCAACCACGAAGCGGAGTTCTTCGTCGATCCGACGAACAAGAAGGCCGCGCGCGAAGGTGGGTTTTCGGCCGAGCTCGAGAAAGCCGGGCTCTCGCCGGTGGCCGTCGCCGCGGGGAACGATGCGCGCGGTGCGTGGCTCCGGAATCGTCCGTTCGGGGTGAAGGTCGGGCGCTTCTTCTTCTCGCACGCGGGGGACACGGGCGGTCGATCGATGGCCGAGCTCGAGACCGTGCTCGAGGCGGCGGTCGAGGCGCATCCCGACTACGACGATCCGGCGATCGTCGGCGCGGACTCCATCCTCGAATCCCGCGAATGGTACGAGGACACGGCGACGGCGCGCGCGAACGCGACGGCCCTCGGCGTTCGGCACATCGTCTTCGGGCACGATCCGTCCGCGCTCGGCCCGAAAGGGAAGATCGCCGTGGCGCAGGAAAACGTCCTCGTGCGCATCGATTGCGGGATGTCCCCGGACGTCGATTACAGCAAAGGCATGCTCCTTCGCGTCGTGAAGAAGGGGACCGACGACGTCGTCGAGCAAATCGACGCCTCCGGCAAGACGAAGGCGCTGTTCACGTCACCGAAAGAATAGGTCTATCGGAGCGGCCGCTCGACGAGCCGCTTCGCCAGGCTCTCGTAGACCTCGCGGCGCAGATCGTCCACGCGGAACACGAGCCGAAAATAATCGTGATTCAAGGTGATTTTGTCGAAGAGGACCGCGAGCCGCTTCGATTGGATATCGCTTCGAACGAGGTATTTCGGGAGCACGGCGACGCCGGCCCCGGCAAGCACGCGCGCGCGGATGGCTTGGATCGTCCCGAGTCGGACGATGCGGCGAAAGCGCAGCGTCGGCGCGTTCGGGGCGTCGCGGAAATACCGGTAGAGCGGCAAATCGGGCGTCGTGTCGAAGAGCACGTGGGCGCGCGCGTGCTCGGCGCGTGAGAGCGGGTGCGCTTTGAGGAGGGAAGGTGAGCCCACGAAGGCGTAGTCCTCGCGGTGCAGCCGAACGGCGTCGAGCCGCGCGTCCGCGAGGTACGACGACGTGATCGCGCAATCGATGTCGAGCGAACGCACGCGCAGCAAGAGATCGGCGCCCGAACCGAAGTAGAGGTGCAGCTGGACGTGCGGCACCGCTTTCGCGAGCTCGTCGAGCGCCGGGACGACGAACGAGAGCCCGAGCTCGTGACGGGTGCCGACCGTGATGTCCATCGCGGGATCGGAGTCCGACTCGTCTTTCACCTGGACGCACGCCTGCGCCGCGAGCAGGCAGCGCTCGGCGAGCGGCAGGAGCTTCATCCCCGCGGGCGTCAATTGAACGCTGCGTGTCGTTCGTTGGAAGAGCGGTGTCTCGAGTTCCTGTTCGAGTTGCTTGATGCGCTGTCCGAAGGCCGTCGGCGTCAGCGCCACGGATTTGGCGGCGCTGCGGAAATGGAGAGTCCGCGCGGCGGCCTCGAAGCAACGGAGCGACTCCAACGAAGGAAGCGGCCTCATGACGATCGCATCATCGCACGAGTCATGGCGTCCCGGTGAGCGCGGACATCGACGTTCGGCGTGCCGCGCGGATTTGGGATTGTCATGGAAATCGGGATGATTCCGATTCGGAAATACGAATGGTCGATTTCGTCGTCCCGCGTATTAACCCGCATCGCCCTGCTCGACGTCGGAATCGCCGGAAGGGGCGCGACGGAATGCCGAGCTGGAAATATCGAGACGGAAGCCTACCGAGGGAGACATCGACGATGAAACAAGCCATCTACCACCGTGCATTGGACGTGACGATTCGGCTCGCGCTCGGCTCGCTCGCCGCCGGTTGCGGAACGCCCGCGAACGATCCCTCGTCCAAATCGGAGGACGTCACGTCGTCGTACGACGCCTCCACCGACGAGGGACGCACGGGAGACGAGCCCGGTGACGGCGCGTCGAACGGCACTCCCGCGTACGACGCGTCGAGCGACGTGTCCGCTCCGAGCGACGCGGGTGGAGCGTCGAACGACGCTTCCGCGAACGACTGCCCCGCGCTGTTCGCGGAGTTCGATGCCGGCCCTTGGTGGGCTCCGGGAGGAGAGCGCAACCACGACCCCGCGTTGGTTCAATGCTGCAACGAGGCGGCCAAGAAGGTCGGAGACTCTTCGAACGACGAATTCTTGAAGCAGCTCGAAGAGTTCCGCAGCACCGGGTGCTGCAGCGTCGCCGTCGACAACGTGGGCACCCTGTGCGCGCCGTGGGGACCGCCGGTGCCGCCCGAAATGCCCGCATTCCTGGCGATGGTGGCGTGATGGCGGACTCCATCGATCTCCGTCGGCCGGCGTACGACGCGCGACCGAAGGTGCCCGAGCTTCCTCACTTGAAGGACGTCGCGATCGCGACGTGGCGCGGTCGCATGCAGAACGAATACGCCTCCGCGCAGGTCTTCGAAGGCCTCGCTCGGCAGTTGGAGGAGGCCGCGTGGGACGAGGGCGACGTCGCCGAATGCCGCGCCTTCGCGGACGAAGAGCGGCGGCACGGCGTCCTCTGCGGCGCCGTCGTCGAGGCGCTCGGTGGAGAGGCCATCGGCACCCTCCCCGAACAACATCCGTTCCCCGAGCATCGCGACGCGCCGTCGAGGCTCGAAGCGGCGACGCGCAACCTCCTCAGCATTTCGTGTTTGAGCGAGACGGTGGCGGTGGCGTTGATCGGCGCCGAGCGCGAAGAGATGTCGGACGGCGAGTTGAAGGATCTCCTCACGCGCATTTGGTCGGACGAGATCGGCCATTCGCGCTTCGGTTGGCGCGTCGCCGGGCGGGCGGTCGGCAAGCTCGATCGCGATGCGCGACGGCGCCTCGAGCTCTACCTCCGCGTGGCGTTCGCGCACCTCGAAGCGCACGAGCTCGCCCATTTGCCCATTCACTACGCGCCGCCGCCCGAGGGCGCCGCGCTCGGCCTTTGCGACGGCCGTGACGCGCGCGCATTGTTCTACGCCACGGTCGAAAACGCCATCGTCCCGGGTCTCGAGGCCATCGGTCTTTCGGCCAAAGAGGCGTGGATGCTCCGAAAGAGCGGCGAAGCCCCGCTCGATTGACGTCGGCGAGCGCGCATCGCGGGCGTCCGCGGCGCTTGACCGCGCGAGCGCAACCCCGTAGCTCGGTCGCAGCATGTCCGCCGCCGCGCCGTCCCACGGCAGCTCGATCAAGCACCTGCCCGCGCTCGACGGTCTGCGTGGCGCCGCCGTCCTCGGCGTCGTCGTCTTCCACGCCGACGCGGGCCTCCGGGGCGGCTACCTCGGCGTCGACCTCTTCTTCGTCTTGTCCGGGTTCCTCATCACGTCGATCTTGTTCGCCGAGATCGACAAGACCGGGCGCGTCGATCTGGCGCGCTTCTGGGTGCGTCGCGCGCGCCGGCTCTTCCCGGCGCTGCTCTCGCTCATGCCCGCGATCGCGCTCTACGCGGCGTTCTTCGCGTCGCCCGACGAGCTCTCGGGCCTCCGCGCGGACGCGCTCGCGACCCTCGCGTACGTCGCCAACTGGCGCCAGATCCTGAGCGACAAGAGCTACTGGGATCTGTTCACGGCGCCGTCCCCGCTCGAGCACACCTGGAGCCTCGCGATCGAGGAGCAGTTCTACGTGCTCTGGCCGCTCGTGGTGACGCTCTTCGTGGTCGTCGTCGGCCTCGGTCGCCGCGGTTTTCTCGCGATCACGTCGGCGTTGCTCGCCGGATCGATCGCGCTGGCGCTCGTCCTCTACGATCCTTCGCGGAGCTCCCGCGTCTATTTCGGCACCGACACGCGCGCCGCCGCGATCTTGATGGGCGCCGCGCTCGCGTGCGTGCTCGGCCCCGAGACGGTGTTTCGCGAACGAACGGTGCGCGTCCTCGATGCGCTCGGCCTCGTCTCCATCGCGATCCTCGGGTGGGCGTGGGCGACGCTCGACGGCCAAGATCCGCGCCTCTACCACGGCGGCTTCTGGGCGACCGAGCTCCTCGCGCTCGTGCTCATCGCGTGCGGCACGGCGGGCCAACGGAGTCTGGTCGGCCGCGCGCTCGCGTCCCGCCCGCTCGCCTACGTCGGGACCATCAGCTACGGCGTCTACCTTTGGCATTGGCCGATCGACTGCGTCCTTTCGTCCGAGCGCGTCGACCTGGACCCGGGCGTGCTGACGGCGCTTCGGATCGGCCTCGCGTTCCTCGTGGCGATCCTTTCGCACCGCTATTTCGAGGCGCCGATCCGCGCGCACGGCCTCCGCGTCCGCTTCCCGGTCGTGGCGACGCTCGGTGCCTTCGCGGCCTCGGCGCTCGTCGTCGTCGTGGCGACGCGTCCGCGCACGCCGGCCTCGCTGGTCGAGGTCGCGTCGGCGACGGTCGCGGCGCTCACGCCGAGCGCATATCCCGGACCTTACTCCGTCCCCGTCTCGACGCTGCCGCCCGCGAGCGAGCTCCGTCCGGGATCGCTGCGCGTCCTGGTGCTCGGCGATTCCGTCGCGCAGAAGCTCGGGTTTGCGCTGCGCCAGCAGCAAGAGAAGGAGAACGCCTTCGTCGCCGAACGCGGCGTCGGCAACTGCAGCATCCTCGAGACGTTGACGGTGACGCGCTTCGGCTCGCGCAAAGCCTCCGATCGCACGAATGGATGCGCCGCCAAGTGGGTCTCCGACGTCGCCGAGCTCGCGCCCGACGTCACGTTCATCGCGCTCGGGGGCGGCTATTTCGCGACGATGAACATCGACGGCAACGAGCGGACGAGCTGCCACGCCGATTGGGCGGACGCGTACAAGGCGCGCCTCTTCGAGCTCCTCGACGGCATGGGCGCGAAGGCCGGCAAGGTCCTGATCATGCGTGTGCCGTACCCGATGGGGCGCTGGCGCTACGAAGGCATCGTCGAGCGCGTCGACTGCTTCAACCGCATCCTCGACGACGTCGCCGCCGAGCGGCACCTCGCGACGATCGACGTTCGGACCCACGTCTGCCCTCTGGAAAAAGGTGTCGCGTGCAATGTGCTCTCGGACGGCGCGCCGATTCGCCCCGACGGCCTCCACCCCGACGGCGCCGGCGCCGAAGAGCTCGCGCGATGGACGCTGACCCAAATCCGCACCTCGGCGCGCTGAGCGTCCGCGGCACCTTGGAATATGGATATGCCGCGGTCCCCCGGAGGTGCCTCCGTCGAGCCAACACGTCCGGCGCCGAAGGTGTTCGCGCCGCGGTCCCGCCGTCTTTCCTTCAATTCACGGGAGGCGGTGGAACGGAGCTGTTGGGCAGCCGGAAAATGAGGAACGCCCGCGGATCGGGATCGTTCTGGAAATGCGGCTTGCCGTCGCTCGAGTACCACATCCAACGAGCCTCGGGCGCGATGCCTCGCCCCGTCTCGTCCTTCTGACAGGTGATCGGGAAGACGCCGTCTTCGTACCCCTTCGAGTTGTCTTCGCCGACGGTCAGCTTGCCGACGGCCCCCGCCGTGACCGCGCCGCTCGCGTTGACCCACCCCGCGCTCGTCTTCGCTTCGTCGCCGCTGCCTTCGTTGCATCGCTGCAGCTCGCGGTTGACGACGTCGAGCGGCGGTCCCTCGGCCGTCGGGGAGCGCGCATCGTAGGGAAGCCCGGTCGCGCAAACCTCCCAGTCCCGATCTCCGCTGTAGACGACCTTTTCGGTCTCGCGCCGTTTGAACTGCCCGAGCGCCCCTTGCGTGTTCGAGCGATCGTCCCACGCGATCACGTACAGGTATCCGTCGATCGGCGCGTCTTCCGCGGGCACCTCGTACGCCTCGGGACCTTGCCCCACCGGGCAATCGAAGATCTGCGGCGCGTTCGGGTTCGACGGGCTGCCCTGCAGCTTCGCCACGGACGTCTTCGTCCCCCAACCGAATTTGTACGCGTTGTCGGCCGTGAACACGACGTCGACCGGCGTGGCCTTCACCCCCGCCGACGCATCCCCCAAATCCGGAGGATAGAAGTCGTCATCGTCGCCATCGTCCTTCCCGTCGCCGCCATCGTTCCGCGGGCCGGCGTCGCCCTTCGTGGTGTTCTTCGCGTCGTCCTCGGGCTCCGCGGCCCCATCCGAACCGCAAGCCACGCCCACGAGCGCCGTCGACACGACGAACCCCACGACTCCCATCCAACGCAACACGACGGCCTCCGAGCTCCTGCGACGCCCTCCACGGCATCGCACCATGAAAATATGCCGTCATCTGCTGTCAGAGCCGCCTCTGCCGCGTCTCATCGGCTTCCAGCACCCCGCCGTATCGGCCCGCCGTATCGGCGCGCCGAGCACGACGCTACGGCGGAGGCTCGCCGCCTTCGAGCGAGGCGGCGCAGCGGAAACCCACACCGTACGTCCGCTCGCTCGGAGGTGCGTGGTAGCGGAACGAAGGTCGCACCCACGACGGCATCGCGCCGTTCCACGCGCCGCCGCGAATGACGCGCTCCTCCCCTTCGGAAGGTCCTTTGGGATCGACCGCGACGGAGGCGGTCGTCGGGGGATACGCCGCGTGGTAGTCGGCGACCCACTCCCAGACGTTGCCGACGACGTCTTGGATGCCGTAGCGCGACTTGCCTTGCGGGAAACTGCCGGTGGGCGCGGTGTTCGGGTAGCCGTCGTCCTCGTCGTACATCGTGCCGACGTACGCGTCGGGATCGGGATGCGCCTTCTGCCACGCGACGCATTCTTTGCCGCAGGCGTTCAGGTGGTTCTTGCTCGGCGGCTCGTCGCCCCAGGGGTAGATGCGGCCGTCGGGGCCGCGCGCGGCGAACTCCCACTCGGCCTCGGTCGGCAGGCGTGTCCCTTGCGCTTCGCAGAACTCGCGCGCCTGATCCCAATCCACGCAGTTGATGGGGTGCGTCGCCTTCGCCTCGGGCTCGCGGATGTTGCAGAGCGGATCGTAGATCTTGCGCTGGATGGCCTTGATGCCGGGCCAGCCGTTCTCGCGCGAGGCGCGACGGCATTTCCCTTCGTCGCTGCACTTCTTGTATTTTGCAACCGATACTTCGAACTCGTCCATGCAGTACGAGCCCAGCTTGACCCGGTGCGCCGGCTTTTCCATGTCGAGCGCGTCGCGTTCGTCGGAGCCCATGAAGAACTCGCCGCCGGGGACGCGGATCATGCCCGAGGGGCACGTGGGCGGAGGCGCCGCGGAGGCCGCAGGGCTCGGTGACGGCGTCGGCGTCGGCGTGGCCGCGGGGGACGAGGAAGCGACGGGCGACGGGCCGGGAGGATCGCCACCTTTGTTGAGGGCGAACACCGATCCGACGCCCACGAGCGCGAGCACCGCGACGGCGCCGACGACGATGGGCGCCTTGCTCTTGGACGACGCCGGCTCGGCGATCGGAACGGATCGTGCGAGATCGGCGGCTCGCCCGTCCGACGAAGGCACCGCGGCGCGCACGCTCTCGGGCGGCGCCGCGGGGAGGTTCGCCGACGACGTCGCCGCGCGCGCGCCTTCCGACGAGACCGCGGGGAGATTCGCCGACGACGTCGCCGCGCGCAGGCTCTCCGGCGACATCGCCGTCGCGAGGAACGCGGCGGCTTCTTCCTTCTTCGACGACGGGACCTTCGAAACGGAGTCGAGGGTGAACCGCGCCGAGCTCATCGGCGCGCCCGTGAACTCCCCGAGGACGTTCGCGCGAAGCGCCGCCCAGAACTCGCCGACGGTGGCGTAGCGATCGCTCGGCCGAACGGCGACGGCCTTCTGGAAGACGGCCTCGGCCTCGTTCGAGATCGCGACGCCGAGCGTTCGCGGCGTCGGGCGCCGGTTCGGATCGGACGCGGCGACGGCGAGCTGGACCAAGCTGTCGCCCTGCATCGGCTCGCGGCCGGCGACGACCTCGGTGAGGATCAGCGCGAGCGCGAAGACGTCGGTCCACGGCCCGGTCGCGCCCACGTTGCGGTCGAACTGCTCGGGCGCGCCATAGAGCGGCGTGAACGACGTGATGTGGCCGGCGGTCTTGCCGAACCCCATGCGCTGGACGTCCTGGACGACCTTGGCGATGCCGAAGTCGAGCAGCTTGAGCGCCGGAGGTTCGTCCGACGCGCCCCCGCTCGGATCGTCGAGGACGAAGACGTTCGCCGGCTTGACGTCGCGGTGGGCGATGCCCTTCTTGTGCGCGAGCGCGAGCGCGACGGCGATGGGCTCGAGGAAACGCACCGTCGCTTCGAGCGATCGGAGCGGCGCGCCGCGGGCGCGTTCGTCCTCGAGCAGGGCCTCGAGCGTCCGCCCCTCGAGCCACTCGAGCACCATGTACGGGACGGTGTCGCCGCTCGCGGTCGCGAACGAGCCGACGTCGCGCGCCTGGCAGATCGCCGTCGACCGCTCCGACAGGTCCGCGAGGAGCGCGCCTTCGCGGATGAAGTCGTCGAGCAAGCGCTGGCGCTGCTCCTTGGCGACCTCGCCCAGCGCCGTGAAGACCTTCACCGCGACCGTCCGTTTCCAGAGGACGTGCGTCGCCCGGTAGACGGTCGCGAAGCCGCCCTGCCCGACGACCGCTTCGATCGCGTATTTCTCGGCCACCGTGGTGCCGATCAGGCCGAGCGCGTCCCCCGATATGTCTTCCGCCGTCATGACCGACGACCAGCGTAAAGGAGCGCGCCCTTTCGCGCGATCTTTCGGTGAAAGTGCGGGGATTCGGTCAGAAGCCCATTGACAAACGGCGCGCTTCCGAAGATGTTGCGCACCCCGTCGGCGCGTTTCCGCGGCGCGGGCCCAGATAGCTCAGTTGGTAGAGCAGGGGATTGAAAATCCCCGTGTCGGCGGTTCGATTCCGTCTCTGGGCACCTCTGAGCACGCCGTGCGCGCTCCAGGAGAGACGTCATCTGTCTTTCCTGTACTCTGTCCAGCGGAGCTGGACTCCGTACAGGAAAGAGCGATTCCTTCGGGGGGGCTGGCGGGGCGCCTCGCGCACAGTGAAGCTATGGGTGGAGTTCGACGACGTTCAGGTCGCGTTCGGCTCGCACCGGTCGGCCGCCGACCTTCGCCTCGAACACGACGTCGTAGCTGCCGGATTTCGGCGCCACGATCGTGGCGCGGAAGACGAGGGAGTCGGTGCTCGAGAGCGCGACGGGTCGGCCGTTGCTCGTCCGCCCGTTGTCGAAGATCGAGATCGTCGCGTCGGTGATCGTCTTGCCCGTCGACGATCCCGGGACGATGCGCACGACGACGGGGATCGGTTCGCTCGGTCGCGCGATCTTGGCGACGTCGAGGAACACGCGCGGCGCACCCGACACGACGCCTGCGTCGATCGACTCGAGCTCGTCTTGGTACTGGCTGACGAGCATGCGCGCGGAGTGGTCGGTGCCGTCGAGCAGCGACGCTTCGACGACGAGATCCCGCGCGCCGCCGATGTCGCCGGTCGACCGCGCGGCCATCGAGCGGGTCACCATCTCGTGCGCGGCGTCCGAGCGGATGCGTTCGAGCTCGGCGTCGTCGGGCCACTTCGCGAGCCCCTCGGTGACGAGCTCTTTGACGTTGTCGCCCGGTGGATCGAGGTAGCGCCCCTCGATGAGCGCGCGCCGCGCGCGCCCCACGTACGCGTCGTGCTCGCGGTCTTTGCGCCGCGCCACGTATTCGACGAGCAACATCGCGATGGCGCCGCCGAGCAAGAGCGCGAGCAACACCGTCACGAGCGACCCGCGTCGGTTCTCCCGCGGCGGTGCGGCGATCTCCGACGTTCGTGGCGCGTGCGACGGCGCATGCGAGGGCGACGGCGCAGGCGGCGAACCCGGCGAGCTGCCGAGCCCCGCGTTCTCCGCGCCCGCGCCTCGCGGTAGGCGCATCGAGGAGGCCTCGTCCAGCGTCGGCGCGAGCGGGTGAGCGGCGTCGTCGACGTCCGGATCGTTCCACCGTGACAGGACGTGGGCCTCGGCGATCGCCACGCCGGATTGCTTGGCGGCGCGGACCAGCGCCGCGGCGAACGCCCTGCCGTTCGGCGCGCGCTTGGCCGGATCCTTGGCGAGGTTGTCCATGACGACGCGCGCGATGGGCTCCGGCACGCCCTGCGCGAGCGGCTTCGAGCGCAGATCGGGCGGCGTCTCGTGGATGTGTTTGACGAGCAGGCCGACCGGCGCCTCGGCCTCGAACGGCGTCGAACCCGCGAGGGCCTGGTAGAGGATGGTGGCGAGCGAATAGACGTCGCCCGCCGGTCCGACGGGCGTTCCCTGCGCCGCCTCCGGCGAGAGGTAGCGCGCCGTCCCGAAGATGAGCCCTGCGGCGGTCTCCATCGACTGGTCGCCGACGCTCAGCTTCGCGATGCCGAAGTCGAGGACCTTGACCCAATCGCTCCGCTCGGCGCGCCGCACGAGCATGATGTTCTCGGGCTTCAAATCGCGATGCACGATGCCGAGCGCGTGCGCCTCGCCGACCGCGTCGCTCGTCTGCAAGAGGATCGACAGCGCGCGCGGCAAGGGCAGGGCGCTGCCCGGCGTGAGCACCGACGCGAGCGACGCCCCGTCGAGGTACTCCATGACCATGTAGAGCGCGCCGTCGGGCAGCTCGCCGGTGAAGAACACCTCCACGACGTGCGGGTGACGGAGCTTGCTCGCGATCTTCGCCTCGCGGTGGAAGCGCTGGACGAGCTGCACGTTGCTCGACAGCTCGCGGTGCAGGATCTTCACCGCGACGTCGCGCTCGACGCTCTTCTGGTAGCCACGGTAGACGCGGCCCATCGCACCCGAGCCGGCGATGGCTTGGAGCGTGATGTCGGAGCCGATGACCGTCCCGAGCCGCGTGTCGGTGGAGGGCGGCGGAGGCTCGCCCTCGGGTTCGAGCCGCGTGCCGTCGTTCGGACAGAAGATCGCCTCGGGAGGGAATTCTCCGCGGCAACGAGGGCAGCGTCGGTGACGGGCGAGGGCCGCGGCGGGCACGCCCTCATCGTAGCGGAATTCGGCGATCGATGCCTATGTGCCCGCGACCGCCCGCGCGCCAAGATCTTCGGCGCGCGGGCGATTTCGGTCGTCGCGGCGAGGGATCACCGCGCCGCTTGGGCGAGGGGCGCGGCTTCCGTGGTGGGAGCCACCCGCGCGCGCCACGATCCCCGCGACCAACGCGCCCAGAGCAGGGCCGAGGCGATGGCCGTCTCGCCGATGAAGCCGAGCCATCCGCCCACGGCTCCCATCCGCGCGACCTTCCCGAGGAAATAGGCGCTCGTCGGCACGCAGATCCAGACGGCCGCGATGCCGATGGCGGCGACCACGCGCACGTCCTTCGCGCCCCGCAGCGAACCGCGGAGCACCATGTTCACCGCGTCGAGCACCTGGAAGACCGCCCCGACGAGCAAGAGCCGTCGCGCGATCCCGGTGACCTCGGCGTCCTCGGAGAACGTCTTCGCGACGAAGCCGCCACCGAAGGCGAACACGAGCCCGCAGAGCGCCATGAAGCCGACCGCGAGCTTGAGCGCGTGTTTCGTCACGAGCTCGGCCTCCTCGGCCCGCCCGCGCCCGAGGGCTTGGCCGACGAGCACGCTCGCCGCCTCCGAGACCGCGAGCCCCGGGAGGAACGACACGCGCAGCACCGCGAGCGCGATCTGGTGCGCCGCGATTTCCGGGCGCCCGATGCCGCCGATGACCGCGGTGAACGTCGTGAACGCGAGCATTTCCAGGCCGAATTGCAGGCCCGTGGGAACGCCGAGCCCGGCGACCTCGCGCGCCGCGTGGCCGAGCGAGAGCGCCGATGCCGCCCCGCCGCGCGCGCGCCGCCGCCGTTCGTGACGAAGGAGGAGGCCGCCCATGATCGCGAGCTCGAGCACCTCGGTCGCCGCGGTGGCGTACCCGCCGCCGCGCACGCCGAGCGCCGGCAAGCCGAAATGACCGTAAATGAGGCTCCACGCGACGACCGCGTTGAAGACGTTTCCGCCGATGCCGACGATCATCGGCGTCCGCGAATCGCCGATGGCCTGGCGGTGCTGGATGAGCGCCGTGAGCGCGCACGTCGCCGGTGCGCCGACGGTGATCGCCGCGAGGAATTCGCGCGCGAACGGAACGATCGTCGGGTCGATGCCGCACGCGACGAGGACCGGCCCCACGTCGCGGCACAAGACGAAGATCGCGACGCCCACGCCCGCGCCCATGACGACGCCCGCGCGCGCGTAGGCGAACGCGTCGTGCTCGCGGTGTGCGCCGACGGCGTGCGCGACGAGCACCTTCACGCCGCGCATCAGCCCGAAGACCAGCGAATAGAAGAGAAACATGATCGTCGTCGCGACGCCGACGCCGCCCAGGGCCGCGGTGCCGAGTCCTCCGACGAGCTTCGTGTCGATGAGCCCGAGCGCCGTCTCGCCGAGCATGGCGGCGGCGATCGGCAGCGCGAGCGTGGTCAGCTCTCTCGCGATGTCTTGCGGTCGCCCGACCGGGACGGCCTCCGCGCGTTCGCGCGAAAGGTCGGCGACCTCGCTCGCGGCGGGGCGAATCCCGGAGGCGACCTCGCGTTTCAGCCGTGATTCAGCTTCGAGTTCCGATGTTTCTTGACGTGACATGACGCATTCGTGCCTCGGAGTCCCTGGGACGGCATGTGCGTCCAGGGACTCCGGGAGGAACGCTCACACCACGTCACGTCGATCGATCGATCCGACCCATGCACGCGTCGACCGCGAGCTCGGAACCGAACGGGCGGTTCGTGCTCGGCGACGGCGGCAGGTTCGGAACGGCGGGACGCATCGGTGGCCTCGACGACACTTATGACAGAGGCCTCGAACCTCGTCAAACGAGCACGCGGAAGAGGTGCGTCGCTTCGTGTGACGCCCGCCGACGGACGCGCTCGCTATTCGTTTCCCGGGCCGCTCGTGATCGACGGCTGACGGAAGACGACACCGGACGGCGTGCTCGCGAACCAAGGCGACGCGAGACCACAGCCCGTGCACACGAGCCGGTAAGCCTTCGCCGCCCCGTCGACCGCCAGGGCGAATGCGTGCGCGTCACGCGGGCACGGAACGACGTTCCCCGCGCGGAATTTGGCCCAGAGCTTCGTGACTTCCGCCTGCGAGAGAGCTTCGGACGAGGGCGGACCGGCCGTTTCGCTCATTGCTTATCGTTATACGCGAAAGGGAAGGGGGAACCATCACGTTTCGTTCGGTCGGACGGTGGCGGCGGCTCGGGGTCGGGCTCGCCCGCGGACGCTCGGGGGAGCGAAGCCGCCGGCGTCGACCCGCCCCCGTCGCGACGGCGGTCTCGCGGGCCCGCTTTTCGGGTATACGGGAAGAATGACCGTCGCGGCTCGGAAGGGGCGAAGGGTTCTCGTCGTGGGCGCGACGGGTCGATTGGGCGTGGCGATCGCCGAGGCGCTGGCCGATCGCGGCGACGACGTCGTCCTGACCGCCCGCGATCCGAACAAGCTCGAACAGCTCGCGGCGTCGCTCGACCGCGGGCGGGGACCGGCGCAGACCGTGTGCGCGGATCTGACCCACCGCGACGCCGTCGAGCAGATCGTCGAGGGCCTGCGCGCGGCGTTTCCGCCCACCGAAGAGCGTGGCAGCGTCGACGACGTCGTCTTGGCGTGCGGCCCGTTTCCTCGGACGCCGTTCGAAGATCTGCGCCGCGAAGATCTCGAGCGCACGCTGACGGTCCACGCGATCGCGCCGCTCTTGCTCGTCCACGCGCTCGCGGGCGATCTCGAGAAGGCGAAGGGAGCCATCGTCGCGCTGGGCGACGCGGGGACGACGCGCCCCTACGAGCACCACGTCGCCTACCTCACGGCCAAGGGCGCCGTGCGCACGGGCCTCCGCGCGCTCGCCGTGGAGCTCGCCCCCGACGTGCGCGTCAACATCGCCGAGCTCGGCATCGTCGCCGATCCGGAGGCCGACGCCGATCCGCTCCGCACCCACCGCCTCGCGACACGCTCGCAGCTCGGTCGCTTCGGCACCCCGCAAGACGTCGTCCACGTCGTCCTCGCGCTCCTCGACGCGACGTGGGCGACCGGCGAAATCTGGGGCGTCGGGCGCTAGCCAGGCCGCGCGACCTCCGCACCGTCCGCGGACGAGAGACCGCCGCGGACGAAGGGGCGCGACGAGGCGATCGCCCGCGTCCGTGCGTCGACTCACTTCCCTTTGCGTTGGAGCTGTTGCCGCGCCGCCGTCTGCACGGCGCCCGCCACCTCGCGGCTCTTCGCCACGGTCTTCAGATCGTTTTCACGCAGGTGCACGATGAACTTCGAGGCGTGCGCGAACGGCGTCCGCGGGTTCGCCACGAGGTTGTATTTGACCATGTAGTGGCGCGTCCACGCGCGGCTGTTCGCGATCGCGGTCAGCACGTCCTCGCAGACGTTGCGCATGCCGGAAATCTGAACGACCTCGTTGTCACCGATGCCCGGCGCCTTGATCGCCGCGACGGCGACCAGCGGGTTGGCGTCGCGCACGCCGAGCATGCGCACGGCCTTCGCGTCGAACCGAACCTCGCCGATCGTGCGTCCGCGCTCGTCTTGGACCTTCATCTTGCCGAGCTGGAGCAAGCGGATCTTCGCGGGGGGCCTCAGATCCGACCAGACGGCCTGCAGCGGCTTGGCGAGCTCGACGACCTCCTCCTCGCCGGTCTCCTCGTTCAGCTTGTGGGTGTCGCCTTCTTCCCCGAGCTCGATCTCGCTCGCGAGCTTTTCGGCGGTACGGAACTGAATATCGTCGAACGTCGGCTCGTCCGTCGGTTCGCACACGAGCTCGTCGAGGATCGCGGCGGCGGCTTGTTCGAACGCGGGAATTCCATGCAGCTCGACTTTGTTGCGGACGGCGAGCTCGAGGATCCGGTCGGCCGTCGACATCCGCGTGCTCTCGTTCATGTAGAGCCGCTCGATGATGGCCGGATGGGCAAGCAAGCGTTCTTCGTTCGTCGCGATGAGCTCCGTGACGGCTTCGTCCGCCACGGTGGCCATGGCGCACACCGTCTCCGCATCGACGGCGGGGTGGGTGAGCACCTTCTCGGCGAGCGCGGCGTTGCGCGCGACCCTCGGACCGAGCGCCGCGAGCAATCCGGGCTGGACGTCTCCGGCGAGCGCACCGAGGACGAGCGGCGCCGGCAGGTTCGCGAGCGTCTGTCGGGCGGTGTCGGCGGCGGCGTCGGTGCCCTCCGCGAGCAACACGACGACCGAGAGCGCGTCCGCCGGCTTGAGGCCCGGCACGACGCCCTTGGCCGCCATCGCCCGCAACGGCGCGGGCCCGTCCGGCGCGAGGATTTTCTGCGCCGGCCCCGGCAGCGTCGAAAGATCGATCGTCGCGCTCACGTCGACGAGCAGTCTAACCCGTTTTTCCGCGCCGCGACCCCCGGCGTGCGTTCGATCGCCGATTTACCTTCGTGCGTGCAGATGTTCTCATGAGCGAACGACGCGACCAACGCGCGCGTCGTGAGCCGAGCGAAACACCGGAGTCCAAGGGAGAGCCACGATCATGGGCGTGTTCGATTTCGTGAAGGGCAGCGTGCGCGAAATGATGATTGCGCGGCCCGACCAGGCCAAGCACCTCATCGTCTACAAGCACCCCGATCAGAACTTCCCGAACTGGTCGCAGCTCACGGTCGACAGCGACGAGTGCGCGGTGTTCTTCAAGGACGGGCGCGTCATCGGCGTCTTGCCGCCGGGCCGGCACACGATGTCGACCCAGAACATCCCGTTCCTGAACAACATCGTCAACAAGTTCACCGGCGGCGACGTCTTCATCAGCGAGATCTTCTTCGTCCGGACGACGCCCGTGCGCTCGGTCACGTTCGGCGGCCCCATCGGCGACATGATCGACCCGCTCACCGGCGAGCAGGTCATCCCGCGCATCTTCGGCGAGTTCTCGCTCGTCGTGACCGATCCGGTGCGGTTCATCGTCGGCTACACGGGCCAGGCCGCGCAGGGCGACAACGACGCG
Source organism: Labilithrix sp. (assembly GCA_044226145.1). Classification (GTDB taxonomy): domain Bacteria; phylum Myxococcota_A; class Polyangia; order Polyangiales; family Polyangiaceae; genus Labilithrix. The sequence goes on from JBGAHN010000096.1 coordinate 18,560, forward strand.
ATCCTCCAGTGGATCAAGGGCCTCTTCATGAACGGCGTGAAGACGACCCTCGGCGAGCTCTGCGAGGTCGAGCAGAAGAGCGTGCTCCAGGCCGTCTCGCTCACGCAGAAGCTCGCGCAGGCGTTCGTCGCGAACGCGCCCGATTTGAACGACGTCGGCGTGCGCATCCTGCAGATGGGGCAGTTCAACCTGAACTTCTCCGACGAGGATCGGCAGCGGCTCGTCGCCGCGAACGCGGAGATCGCGAAGGCCAACCGCGGCGTGAAGGTCGCCGAGGCGCAGGCGAAGGCCAAGCAGTTCGAGCTCGATCAGAAGTACAACCAGGACTCGCGCTACGTGCAGAACCTGGCGGGCAACTACCAGAACTACGCGGTCGGGCAGGCCATCATCGGCGCCGGTCAGGGCATGGCGGAGCACGGCATGGCGGGCGGGGGAGGCATCGTCGGCGCGGGCCTGCAGATGGCCCTCGGCGTCAACATGGCGAACCAGATGCAGCAGCCGCAGTTCACGCCCCAACAGCAGCCGCAGTCGCAGCCGCAGTTCACGCCGGGCGGCGTCACGACGTCGTGCCCCAAGTGCAACGCGAAGCAGCCGGGCGGGAAATTCTGCGCGGAGTGCGGCGCGACGCTCGCGCAGCCGAAGAAGTTCTGCACCGGCTGTGGCCAGGAATTGGCCGCCAACGCGAAGTTCTGCGCGAACTGCGGGGCCGCCGCCGGAGCTCCCGCGTCGGCGCCCTGACGCGGCCGTGGCCACGACGGCCCGGCTTGCGTACACTTCCGTCATGCGGTCTCGAACCCCCGCGCTCGCCATGATCGGAGCGACCTGGCTCGTCATGTACGGGTGCGGGGCCTCTTCCTTCAGCGACGCGGCGGCGAACGCGCCGTGCACCCGATCGCGGGACTGCACGGCCGACCTCGTGTGCCGCGACGGCGTGTGCGTCGAGCCGCTCGGGCCTTCGGACGCCGGACCGGACGCCGACGCCGCCTTCCTGGATGGTGACTGACGGCGGCTCTGATAAGGTGGCGGGGCCGGACGCAGGTGAGCCGGCCGGACGAACGGCACGTCGGCTCGTCGTCCGAACGCGTCCTGCTCGGGGTTTTCCGTGGCGAAGAAAAAGATCCTTCTGGTCGATGCCGATCCGCGGAGCCTACGCGTCCTCGAGGTCAGCCTCCGGAAGGCGGGTTACAACCTCACGTGCGTGGGCGACGCGCCCGCGGCGCTCGGGACGCTCGAACATCAGCTGCCCGATCTGGTCATCTGCGATACGAAGCTGCCGAACCTCGACGGGTATGCGTTCGTTCGCCGGCTCAAGGACCACCCGGAGTGGCAGCTCATCCCGGTCATCTTCCTCGCGAGCCAGCGTTCCGTCGAAGACAAGATCCGGGGGCTTGAGCTCGGCGTCGAAGACTACCTGACGAAGCCGATCTTCGTGCGCGAGCTGCTGGCGCGGGTGCACGTCGTGCTCGCGCGGCAAGCGCAGGAGAGCTTGTCGGGGCGGCGCTCCTCCGGGACGCTCAAGACGCGGTTCGCGGGATCGATCCAAGACATGACCGTCGTGGATCTCCTCCAGACCTTCGAGATCTCGCGCAAGGCCGGGACGATCACGTTCAAGAACGGCGCGCACTCGGCGCGGATCTGGTGCTCGGACGGCAAGGTCGTCGACGCCGAGGCCGACGCGCTGCACGGCGAAGAGGCCGTCTACCGCCTGCTCGTCTGGAGCGAGGCCGATTTCGAGGTCGAGTTCGGTCCCGTCGAGCGCGAGGACGTCATCGAGATGGCGACGCCGGCGCTCTTGATGGAGGGGATGCGGCGCGCGGACGAGTGGGGGCGCCTCGTCGAGCAGATCCCGCCGCTCTCGCAGATCTTCGAGGTCGATCACGAGCGGCTCGTCGATCGCTTGAACGAGATCCCCGACGAGCTCAACGGCATCCTCCGCCTCTTCGACGGCCAGCGGACGCTGATGGACGTCATCGACGCGTCGCCGTTCGAAGATTTGTCGACGATGCTGACGCTCTCGAAGCTCTATTTCGAGGGGCTCCTCGTCCCGACGGCGGACGCGCCCGCCGAGCCGGCGAAGCGCGCCTCGACGCCGTCGCCGGACGATGTCCTCGTGCCGTCGCCGAGCATGGTCGTCCCGCCGCTCGAGGAGCGCGTGGACGAACG
>JBGAHN010000097.1:0-20494 GCA_044226145.1 Labilithrix sp.
CTCGCCGCATGCGATAGCACGCGGACCGGCCGCGGGTTCCAGGCCTTGCGGAGGCCCCGGACGACGATCATCTTCCCCGTCCGCTCGTCGAGGTCGAACGTGTACGGCAGCGGCCCCGCGAACTTGCGGGCATCGTCGATGGATCGGAACGGCGAGCCCTCAGGCAACTCCGACGCACACCCGACGTCGACGTCGACGTCGATGTCGGCCTCGCGCTCCGGCGTCTTCACCGAAAGCCCGAGTCGATCGCCGTCCCGCTCGATCGCGACGCGCGCGAGCCGGTAGCCGTAGTGCGTGAACAGGTTTCCGAGGCGAACCATCGCGCGACGATCCGTATCGCTCCGCAGGATGCGGAGCCCACGCAGGCTCTGATTGCCCGGACGGACGAAGCGGGTGAAGACGCGGTAGCCACTCAGGAAGAAATCACGACCGAGCGCGCGCGGCAGCCCCTTCGGCCGGAGATCCTCGGTCTGTACGAGCGCGATCGCGAGGAACCCCCATTGGTCGTACGTGTCGAGCGTGAGGCCGCGCGGCAAGAGCGGCTGGAGCGCGCGTGCAGGCAGCGCATACGTGAGCACGAGCGACCAGCGGAAGTACGCCTCGACGGCGAACGGATGGCACCTCAGTCGTTCGAGCACGGGTCGATGGTAGCTCGGGCGGCGGACGGGCATCGAGACAAACTGGCTCGTCGAGCCGTTGCCCGGGCGACCGTCCAACCAAGGGAGCTTGCCACGGGTCGACCGCGCGATAGGATGGCGTGCGATCTCGATCTCGCCGGCCACGCGTGGCGCGCGGATCTCTGCAAGAGGACCAGACGGCGAAGCTCATCGGGAGCCGAGGTTGACCGACCGCCGCGGGTGACGACGAAAGAAATGGCTCCCGAAACGAAGCGCCTCGAACGCCACCTGGCCCGCACCCTGCGGGAGACGTGCCTGCGCCACGGGCTCCTCGCCGACGGCGATCGCGTGCTCGTCGCCATTTCGGGAGGCAAAGACAGCTACACGATGCTCCATTTGCTCGACCGGCTCGTGCGCGGGCTGCCGTTCCGCGTCGAGCTCGTCGCCGTCCATCTCGATCAGCGCCAGCCCGGCTACGACGGATCGAAGCTCGTCGCGTGGCTCGAAGAGCGCGGCGGGACGTACGAGATCCTGTCCGAGGACACCTATTCCGTGGTGACCGACAAGCTCGCGCCGGGCGCGACGTACTGCTCGCTGTGCTCGCGCCTCCGTCGCGGCATCCTCTACACGGCGGCGGAGCGGCTCGGCTGCAACAAGGTCGCGCTCGGGCACCACCGCGACGACGGCCTCGAGACCTTCCTCTTGAACCTCTTCTACGGCGGCAAGCTCCAGGCGATGCCCGCGAAGTTCACGACCGACGACGGCCGCTTCGAGGTCATTCGTCCGCTCATCGATTGCGCCGAGCGCGACATCGCCGCGTTCGCCGAAGCGTGCGCGTTCCCCATTTTGCCGTGCAACCTCTGCGGCTCCCAAGAGGGGTTGAAGCGCGAGAAGGTCGCGTCGCTCATCGCGAGCCTCGAGGCGGAGAACCCCCACGTGCGCGCGATCATGGCGAACGCCCTCGCGAACGTGCGGCCCACGCACCTGCTCGACGTCGACGTGCGTGACGCTTGGCTCGCGCGCCCGGCCGACGTTCGACCGACGACCGCGTCGACGCGCGAGGCGCACTTCACCGCCCTCCCGGTGCACGGCAAGCGGCTCCCGTTGGTGTGACGTTCTTTCGGGCCGTCAGCCGATCGCGGCCTCGAGCTCTTCGGCCGAGAGGAGCAAGCCGTCTTTTCCGGAACGCGGGACCCGCGGAGCACCGCCCGTCGCCAGCGTGTGGCTCGCCACGCGGAACAAGACGTCCGCGGGCTGCGCGCGCAGGATCGCGACGAGCTCGTCCCGCGTCGGAGCCCGTCGGCGTGGCTTGCCGGCCTTCGGGAGCGGACGCCCCACCCGCTCCGCGACGACGGCTCCGAAGGCGACGGTGGCCAACGCCGCGTCGGCGGCCTCCTTCGGCTTCATGCGCCGTCCATCGTGCTCGTGCCCCGCCAAGAGCACGTTCGTGAGGTACGCGATCTCCTCCATGCGCTCGCCGAAGATCTCCGGTGCGATCGCGCCGAGCTCCGACAGCGCGTCGGTGAACGCTCGCATCGTGGGCGTCGCGGGCATCGGCTCCATGGCGCGCTCCGACGCGAGCTCGCTCACGGCCGCGAGCTCACGCTGAACGGCCGGCGGCAACGCGAGGGGCGCCAGCGGGGCCGCGGGAGAGAGGTTCGCCGCGCGAGCGCTCCGCTCCAGATCGCGGAAGTACGCGCGCGTCGAGGCGTCGCGTTCGGGGACGACGTGTTCGCCCGTCGCGAAGGGCCGGCGAGCCAGCGCCAGAAATCCACGCGCGGCCCGCGCTTCGACGTAGCCCTGAAGGCCGCGCCGCTCTTCGCGCGCCGCCTCGACGTCTTCGGCGAGCGACTCGGCCTCCGAGAGGACCGTCGAAAGCTCCTCGAGATCGTCGAGGTGTGGCCGAGAGACGGTCGCCAACCGATCGAGCAGGCGGACGAGCAACGCGCGGTGGTCGCGGTCGAGAGCCAAGATCAGCGCGAGCGCCGCGTCCCATCCTTCGTGCCGTTTGGCGACGAGGACGTAGCCGTCGATGTCTTCCGTGAGCGCGCTCTCCAAAGCTTTGTCGGCGTGCCGAGCGTCGTCCTCGTCCGCTTCGTCGAAGCGCTCCCGGAGCGCGTCCTCTTCGAACACGAGCACGATGCCCGCGAGCGCGTGCGCGACGAAGTCCTCGTCGAGCTCCGCGATGCGCGCCGCCGCGACGTCGTCGCCGGCTTCGAGGAGCACCTCGAGCCACACGGCGAAGCGCCCCGCGTCGAAGGTCTCGCGCTCGCCCGCCCGCTCGCCACGGAAGAGATCTTCGTCGAAGGACTGCACGAGCTGCTCGGTCGTCGCGAGCGCCACGAGCTCGCCGGCGTCTTCGATCCCCACCTCCCGGATCAACACCGCGAAGGTCGTCGCCGGGAGCGCCGGAAGGGTGCGCGCGAGATCCGGCATCTCGATGAGGCGTCGGAGGAGCGACCGCGTCGTCGCGAGGCCCCCCGCCTTCGATTTCGTCAAGGTCATCGTCGGCTTCCCCCGACGGCGCTCGAATAGAGAACCATTCATTCTCTTTTAAGCCTCCGCTCGTCGCTGTCAAGCCCGACCACCTCGTCCGACCCACCCTCGTCCAACGGTGTTCGAGCGAGAGCCCGGGCCATCCGAATGCGAACCGGCACACACGACGAGGTAAGATGCCCTCGACATGGATGACCGCACGAAGGAGAGCTGGAACGTCGCGACGCGCAACCACAACGCGCACAAGGGCGATCAGGCCGCGTTCTTGCGCGGCGGAGGCGACACGCTGTTCCCGGAGGAGCTCGCGCTGCTCGGCGACGTCGCCGGCCAGCGCCTGGTCCACCTCCAGTGCAACGCGGGGCAGGACTCGCTCTGCCTCGCGCGACGAGGGGCCGTCGTCACGGGCGTCGATTTCAGCGACGAAGCCGTGGGCTTCGCGCGACGGCTCGCGCACGACAGCGGGATCGCGGCGCGATTCGTCGAGGCGGACGTCGTCCAGTGGATGCAGGAGACGGACGAGCGCTTCGACCGGGCGTTCGCGAGCTACGGCGTCGTCGGTTGGCTCCCGGATCTCGACGCGTGGGCGCGCGGCGTGCGACGCGTGCTCACGAAGGGCGGTCGGTTCGTCTACGTGGACTTCCACCCGCTCGTGTGGAGCATCGGCGAGGACGGGCGGCTCTCGGGCGACGACTATTTCGCGACGGCGCCCTTCGTCGAACCGGTGGGCGACTACGTCGCCCGGTCGGGGACGGCCCTCGGCGCCACGGAAGGCGCCGAGCCGCTCACCAACGACGTCCCCGCGACGAGCCATCAATACTCGCTCGGCCGAACGGTGAGCGCGCTGGCGGCGGCGGGGCTCGTCGTCGAACGGCTCGAGGAATACCCTTTCTCCAACGGCTGCAAGGTGACGCCCGCGTTGGTACCCGCGGAAGGTCGTCGCTGGGAATGGCCGGCCGGCGTGGCGCGGTTGCCGTTGATGTTCGGGCTCTCCGTGCGGAACGACGGCACGACCGCGACGGGATGACCGAGCCCGCGCACGGAGGTGCCTCGCGCGGCGCTCATCCTCCGCGCGGCGGACGCGGCGGACTCGGCGGACGTCGACGCGCACGGAGCTCGCCGAGGACGACGTTTTGTTCCTCGGGCGACAAGAGCACGGGGATCCGCGGGACGATGAGGCGCTCCTCGGCCTCGAGGTGCCGCTCGAACTCGCCGACGAGGTGGGAGGCGATCCGGACGAGATCGGCGCGGGCCGCGTCGTCCTCGGGCGAGATCCCCACCCGCTGGAGCGCGTCGAGGAGCTCCGCGATCCACACCGCGTGATCGTCGTGCTCGGTCGCCATCGTGCGGAGGGCCTCGTCGAGCGCCGGATCGACGCCACGCAGGCGGGGCAGCAAGCTCTCTTCTTCGTCGGCGACGTGGAGCGGCAGCGCTTCGCCGAAATAGCGACGGCACCGCTCGCTCGCCTCGCGGCACTCGTCGGGGGAGGCATCGGTGCGCCGACCGACGGCCAGCGCGAGCGCACCGAACGATCGAATGCGCCCGTGGCACGCGAGGAGGAGATCGACGAGCCCCTCGGGGTGCGCGCGTCGTCCGATGTTCACGAGCATGATCCCGACCTCCGAGGTTCTTCCACGCGCTCCACGGCGTCCTGCGAACGATGCCTCATGGCGCCCCGCGGACGATGACGATGGCGAGACCGACGAGGACCAACGCGAGCAGCGCGTTGAGCCGACCGAGGCGCGCCGCTTGGCGACGCAAGCGACCCGCCCGCTCCGACGTCGGATCCGCCAGGATGGCGCGCGTGGCGCGGGGGCCGACGACGAAGTCGTGAAACGCGCTCACGGCGAGCACGATCGCGAAGACGGAGAGCTTGAGCACGACCGTGCGACCGAACGGCGACGCGAGCCACCCCGGATCGACGAAAGAGCTCCACCGGACGCCGCGCACCCAAAGGTTGAAGCTGCCCGTGATCACGAGCACCGCGAAGCATGTCCACCCGACGCGGCGGAATCGCTCGCCCGTCTCGCGGAGGAATGGACCGGCCACGGACTGGCCGCCCGCGCGGAGCCAGGGCACGACGACGAAGACGAGAAACGCCATGCCGCCGATCCACACGATCGCGCTCGACACGTGCAGGTAGACCGAGAGCAAGTAGAGGAGCCGCATGATCCGCTTTCGAGCGCCGTCCCGACGACGGACGTAACGCGGTCCGTCGCAGGTTGTGTGCCACGCATCGCGCGGCCCGTCGACGTCCGCGTCTTCGGTCGCTCGCGCGCGAGGTTCGAGCGAACGCCCGGGCAAACGAGGCGGGGGACGATGCGGGAGGCACGGCCGGAACGCGGCGGTCGACCGAAAAAACGGGCTCGCGAGCCGACGGGTATGTTCCTCATGTTCACGGTCACGTCGCAGCAATGGTTTCAACGGTGCGGGCCATCGGCCCAGCGTCGGGCCCGGATCCCCCGTCGACGCGAGGGATCGCGGCGTCGGCACGACGGATGCACCAGGGGCTCGTCGAGGTCCACCGTGATTCATTCCCAACAGACCATCGCGACCATCGTGCTCGACCACTCGGAGTGCGCCGCCATCTTCCAGCGCCATCGCATCGACTTCTGCTGCCGAGGCGATCTCAGCCTCGAGCGGGCGGCGCAGGAACGACGCGTCGATCTCCAAGCCCTCCTCGCGGAGCTCGAAGAGGCCATCGCCTCGCGTCGCGACGGCGGGCCGAACGTGTGGAAGGATCTGTCCACCCCGGCGCTCGTCGAGCACATCGTCGTCAAGCACCACGGCTACCTCCGCAAGGCGCTGCCCTTCCTGAAGCCGCTCGCGGCCAAGGTCGCGCGGGTCCACGGCGATCACAACCCGCGGCTCCGGGAGCTCGACGAGGCGGTCGCGCGGCTCTCGGACTCGCTCCTCGCGCACATCGACGAAGAGGAGGCGGTGCTGTTCCCGGCGCTGACGTCGGCCAAGGCCAACGAGACCGAAGCGCTCTTCGGCGCGATGCGCGAAGATCACCTCGCCGTCGCGAAGCTCCTCGAAGACGTCCGACGCGCGAGCGAAGACTTCGCGGTACCGGAGTGGGCGTGCGGGAGCTACCGCGTGCTCTTCGGCGAGCTCGAGGAGCTCGAAGGGGACGTGTTCCGCCACGTGCACCTCGAAAACCACGTGCTCGCCCCGCGCTTCGCGCCCGCTCCGCACGCCTCGCCACGACACGACGGAGCCGCTTGATGCCGAGCGACGCCGACGCCCATCGCGCACCGAAGGATCGCCCCGCACCGACGACGGGCGACGCGGAGCTGCGCGAACGGATCACGACGGCGTTGCGGGCAGTGATCGATCCCGAGCTCGGCCTCGACGTGGTCGATCTCGGCCTCGTATACGGCATCGACATCGACGGCCACGACGTGCGCGTCGCCCTCACCATGACGACGCCGGCGTGCCCTCTCGGGGAGCACATCGTGCACGACGCACGGGCCCGCCTCGCCGAGGTGGACGGGATCGCCACGGCGCGGGTCGATCTCGTGTGGGAGCCGCCGTGGAGCCCCGATCGCATGTCCGACGCCGCCAAAGAGGCGCTCGGGTGGTCGCGGTGACGGCGCCCGCCGACGCGCCCCCTCGTGCTTCGATCGTCGCACGCCGCGGCCTGCTCCTCGTCGCCGCCGCCACGCTCGTCACGGGGGTGTTCGCCGGGCTCGCGCGACTCGGCGTGATCGTCGCTTGGGGTCCGCGCTACGCCGTCGACCACGGGCCCCTCGTCGTGCTCGGCGCGTTCACCACGATCGTCGGGCTCGAGCGCGCCGTCGCGTTGGGAAGCGGATGGAGCTTCGGCGCGCCGGTCCTCGGGGCCGCCGGCGCGATCGCGTCGCTCGCAGGCCTCGCGGCGGGCGCATGGACGTCGACGGGCGCGACGCTCCTGCTCGTGGCGGTCAACGTCGCCATCGTGCGCCGCCAGCCGGCGCCGTCCACGTGGCTCATGCTGCTCGGATCGCTGCTCCTCGCGGTCGGGACGATCGCCTGGGCCCTTCGTCGCTCCGTCTCCGACGTCGTCACGACGTGGATGGGGTTCTTCGTGCTCACGATCGTCGCCGAGCGCCTCGAGCTGTCACGCCTCGCCCCCATCCCGCGATGGGCGCGGCGTGGGCTCGCCGTCCTCGCGGCGGCGCTCGCGGCGGCATCGATCGCGGTGCTCTTCGGCGCTCCCGTCGTTCGCGTCTTCGGCGCCCTGCTCGCGGCCTTGGGGCTCTGGCAACTTCGCTTCGACCTGGCCCGGCGCCTCCTCGCGCGCGCCGGTTTGCCGAGGTTCGCGGCGACCGCGGTGCTCACGGCGGCGGGTTGGCTCGTCGTCGCGGGAGGCCTCGTCGCGCTCCGCGGCTTACCGGCCGCCGGTCCCACGTACGACGCCGCGCTGCACGGCGTCTTCGTCGGGTACGTCCTCTCGATGCTGTTCGCGCACGCGCCGATCGTCCTCCCCGCCGTCGCGCGCGTCGAGCTCCCGTTCACGCCGGCGCTCTACGCCTCGACCGGGTTGCTCCACGCCGCGCTCCTGGCTCGCGTCGTCGGAGATCTCGCCGGCAGCGCCCTCCTCCGTCGCCTCGGCGCGTCGGGAAACGCGCTCGCGCTCGCCTCGTTCGCGCTCACGCTCGTCATCCTCCGACGAACCGCCATGCGCACCTCGCGCGAGCAGACCCGCGCTCCACGAGCGGCCTGAGCGCCTCAGAGGGCTTCGCGAGGTCGTCCCGCCGCCCGCCACGCCTCTTCGTGCTCGGCGTGCGACGTGTACCACCACTCCATGCGCGCACGGACCTCGCGCGCGACGTCGAACAGCTCGGGTTCGAACTGCGATTTCGTCCGGAAATACGCCGACCAATACGCGATCTGCGCGCGCTCGTGGTCTTTGAGCGACGCGAGCGAGGCCGGTGGTCGTTGATCGCGGACGCGACGCTCCGCTCGTCGCATCGCGTTCCATTCGCGCTCCGCCGCGACCCACGCCATCGGATGGGAGCCGAACGCGATCGCGTTTCGCGCCAGCGTCCCGGGCTCGAACGTCGCGACGGATCCGCAATGCGCGCACCGCAAGTTGACGGACCGGTACGAGACGGGGACCTCGAAGGGCGCGCCGCACGACGGGCAAAGACGCTCCTTCTGCGCCGCGAGCGCGCGCCCGTGAATTTCGCGCGCGATCTCGGCGAACAGGTGCATCTCGGCCGCCTCGCGGGCGCTCTCGAGGACGAACGCGAGCTCCTCCCCCTTCTGCCGCTCGACGTCGAGGGCGGGCCGGTCGTACCCCTCGGATTCGAACACGTCCTCGACCTTCTCGTGCCAGGTGTCGATGATGCGCCGCTCGAGCTCGAGGAGACGATCGTTCACGCCCGCCCAGGCGATGGCGATCGGCGTGGGGTCGTATCCCCCTTCCGGGAGCGCCTCTCGCGCGCCGGCCGCGGCTTCGTCGCGCACGAGTCGGTGACGTTCTTCGATTTGCTTCAAGAAGCTTTGCCATCGTTCGGCGGCGCGCATCGGGGACCTCGACTCCTCAACAAGATCGTTGGCAGTAGTGGCAAATACGCTCTTCGCTCCGCCGAGGAGCGCCGCAGTGCCCGCAGACGATCTGCTCGATCCCATCCGCGACGGCGGCGCTGGCTTCCGGTTTGGCGGAGTACGCGGCGACGGCTCGTTTGAACATCGAGCCGACGCCGGTGTGGCCGGTGCGCTCGGCGCGCGGGCCGTCCGGAGTGTCCGAACCGCCCGCCGCGCCGTCCCTACCGGCCCCGTCCGCGCCGTCAGAACGAGATGTCGACATCCGCTTTGACGCCCGGATTCTTCGCCGCGTACTTGTCCTCGACGCGCTTCATCGTCGTTTCGTATTCCTTTTGATGAAGCATGTACGTCCGCTGGATGTGATACCCCATGAACGCGGAGAGATCGCACCAGTCGACGACGCTCAGGTCGCACGCCTTGAGGGTCTCGGCCACGTCTTTTCCTTGTTTGGACGCATACGCCTGCTCGAACAGGATTTCCCAATAGCGCTCGAGCGACATCGGCGGCTGCATCGTCAAATCACGGTTCTCCAAGCGCGCCGCGTTGGCCTCTTTGGCATATTCCGAATACTTGCCCTTGGACGCGTTCTGGAACGCCGCGCCGTACACCTGCGCGATGACGAACGACGTGTCGCGCGCCATGCGGGCCTCCCATTCGGCGCGGGCGCTGTCCCACCGCGCCTTGTCGATGCCTTGCCCCTTGAGCATGTCGTCGAGGTTGAGGCCCTGGGCGACGGCGGCGTTGATCGCGGCCCACTGCTCGAGCGTCACGCCGAAAGAAGGATTGAGCTCGCCCGAGGCCGCCGCTTTCTTCGTGGCCTCTTGCATCAACCGCAGCGTCATCGCTTGGCGGTGGTTCAGCATCCGCTGCGCGACGACGTCGGAGCTCCCGTGCTTTCGCACGAGCACCGTCGAATACGACTCTTTGACGACGTACCAGTGCGAGCGATCACGAATCCCGAATTTCCGCATCGCGCCGTCGCGGTCTTCTTCGGTGATGGTCACGTTCGGCGCGATCATGCCCTCGCTCTCGATGTAGAGCATGGCCTCGAGGAAATCGTCTTCGTCGTCGCCCGTGGGGGAGAACCCAGCGACGTCGAAGACCTCCGGCGCTTCGATGTCGTCGTCCTCGTCCTCGTCCTCGTCCTCCGATTCCGACGCGGCGCGGGCGGCCGGCGCGGACGCATGGGCGGCGGAGCTCGACGGCAAACCCTGCGGCGCGGGCTTGTTCATTCCGAGCAGCTTCATGATGAATTCGATCAAGGCCTTAAGGATTCCCATGCATCCTCCGTTGGATGATTTCCATCGACGCGCGGCACCTCGTCCGGACGCGACGGCCGGTCGATGGGAACATCCATCCGAGCGCGATTCCAACACCTATCGCGCGAACACGGACGTCTCCATGAGGCGCGAACGTCCTCCCATCGCGCCTTCAATCCGCCATGCGAGCATCGTGTGTGCTTCGAGGAAACGTCGACGTTTCCTCGGAGCGCAGGCGTCCGGTTTCACGCGCGGTCGTGGAGGTGCGACGCGGTTGCACCTCGGGGTTCGATCGAGGACGCGAGATACCGCGCGACGGACGCGGCGACGGCGGCGCGATCGCGATCGACCTCGGTCTGCGCCTCACGCCCGCCGCGCGAAGCGATCCACGACTTCGGGATCGAGGTGATCCACGACCCCCTCGGCCACGTGGAGGAGCGCGATCGCGCCGTCATCGTCGACGAGGATCTCGGCGGGTAGCCGAAAGAAGTTGGCGCCGTCCTCCTCGATCGTCGGAAACCCGGCGTCACGCGCGCGGGCGAGCGCCTCGGCGCCGGCGCCGCTCCGCACGATCTCCCCGACGCGCGCCGGATCGCTGCGTGAACCGTAGGCCTCGTGCACCCGCCCGTCGGGATCGGCGAGGACGGCGAACGGCGGACGTCGCTCGCCGAAGGACGCGCGGAGACGTTCGACCGTCGACTCGAAGACCACGATCACGTCGAGCCCGGCGTCGCGCCAAGCCGACGCGCGGCGCGACGTCTCGTGGACGTAGAGGTGGCACACGGCGCAGCGCGCGTTTCGCAAGAACGCGAGCAGCACGCGGCGGCCGCGGTACGACGCCAGCGAGACGGCGTGACCGTCGAGGGATTCGAGGACGAACGAGGGCGCCTTCGCGCCGAGGGCGAGCGTGGTCATGGGGCCTCCGGGACGGATCTCTGGCGTGGTCGCTCGACGAGGTGCCGAGGCGCGCGAGATCGTCTAGTGTCTTGACGAATTAACCCATCCCTCGCCAATGGTCAAGAAGCTTGACGAATCAAAATCCCAGGCGCATCCCCTCTTGCCCGACCACGTCGGCGTGGATCTCTGGCGCGCGGCGATCGCCTGGCGGGACCGGTTCCACTCCGAGATGGTCGCGCGCGGCCACGCGTGGTTCGGCGACGCGCGCGCGGCCATCGCGCAGCACCTCGACCCGCGCGGGATGAGCCAAGCGGCCCTCGTCGAACGCGTCGGTTCGACGAAGCAGGCCGTGCAGCAGCTCCTCGATGCGCTCGAGGCCGATGGGATCGTCCGCCGCGAGCCCGATCCCGAGGACGGCCGCGCCAAGCGCGTCGTCTACACGGACGAGGGGCTCGCCGCCCTGAAGGACGGCGTCGCGGTCAAGCGCGCCATCGAAGCCGACTACCGGGCCAAGCTCGGCGCCAAGCGCTACGACGCGCTCGTCGCCGCCCTCCGCGCCCTCGCGCACGACGAGCCGGCCGCGCGGTGACGCGTCCTAACGGGCCGGGATCACCTTCGCGCCGACGATCCGCGTCCCGTCGACCTCGAACGTCGACGGCTTGCGCGTGAACGTCAGCGCAGGGCTACCCGACACGGAGCCCTGGCGAAGGTCGATCTTCGCGGAGCCGCGGACGTCGATGCCGGCGCCGCCGCCGCCTTCGATCGTGGCGCCGTTGGCCTCGAGCTCGCGGCTCGCCGCGCCGACGCCGCCCTTCTTGCCGGTGAGACGCGCGCCCGAGGCGAGCTTGAGCACCATGTTGCTGTCGCCGTTGATCGCCGCGCGCGCCGCGGAGGCGGTGGCGTCGTCGAAGCTCAGGTTCGCGTTCACGCCGAGCGCGAACGCGTCGCCCGATCCAGCGACGAAGCTCGCTTTGTCGCTCGCCTTGAGGCGGAAGTTCGTCTTCGCCCTCACCGCGTCGGTCGCGCCTTGCACCTTGGTGCCGGACATCGCGAGCTCGACGTTGACCTCGCCTTCGATGGCGCGCCCGCTCTTGGAGACGACCGAGCCGCCGGTCATGTCGACCTTCGGGTTCGATTCGAAGACGAAGGCCGGTCCGATCGCCTCGAAGGTGGTCGCCGTGGCGTTGACCTTGGCGTTGTTCTCGACGTCGAGCACGGACTTCTTCCCGCGCACGGTGGCGTTCTTCGACTCCAAGAGGAGCGACGGCGATTGGATGACGACGTCCGACGTGCTCTCGAGCGTGGTGTCTTCGAGGCGCACCTCCAGGTTGTAGCCGCTCGTCGCGATCACCGGACCGCTGCTCTTCAGCGAGCCTCCTTTGACGCGGACCTTCGTGTTCGTGCCCGCCTTCACGAGCGGCCCCGTGGTCTCGATCGTCGAGTCCGTGATGGTGAGCTCGAAGTTCGGGGCGCTCTCGTCGACGAGCGCCGACGTCTTGATCTTCGACTTCGAGATCGTGATCTTGCAGTTGACGCCGACCGACGTGATGGCGGGCCCCGGTCCGTCGAAATCCCCGGAAAGTTCGAGTTTTTCGTTGCCCTCACACGCCGCGGGGAACGGCCGGACGGAGCCTTTGACCTTCCGCACGGCCGGCCCGACGACGAAGATGAAGACGGGAATGAGCGCGGGGATCAACGTCGCCGCGACGATGACGGAGGTGAACGCGGTGCTCGCCCGCTGGATCGCCTTCGGATCGATGTAAAGCGTCGTCGAAGGCACCACGCCGGGCGTCCCGAACGACGTCACGGCCGGCGGAGGCGTCCGCTTCTCAATCGTGATGAGGTTCTGGCAATACCGGCAGACGACGTTGGCGGCGCCGGGATCGATGTTGAGACCGGCGCCACAGGTCGGACACTTCGCGGCGTGGAGTCGGGCCATGGGAAGCCACTTTCGCAGGCTCGCCGGGGCGCGACAAGTCGCCGATTCGGAGGACTTCCGCTCAGCGCTTCGTCGCTTCGACGAGGTAGCCGCGCGGCACGCCCCGTGCCTCGGCGGGCGGCGCGGGGAACGGCCACCGCCTCCACGCGTTGCCCGGGACCGCGGGGTCGACGACGACCGCGTCCCATCCGCCGAGCAGCGCGCCCGGATCGTCCGTGCCGAAAATCCACGGCGCACCGTGATCGCGCATCATCGCGAGCATCGGCGCGACGAACGGCGCGTCGAGCAGCACCTGGCCGACCACGTCGTAGAGCGCCACGGAGCCTCGTCGGGACAGCGCGTCGAGCTGGGCGAAGAGCCGCTCGACCGCCGGGCGCCCGAGGTATTGGAGGACCCCCTCGACGAGCCACCCCGTCGGCGCGTCGGGCTCGAAGCCGCTCGCGACGAGCTCCTTCGCCCAATCGCCGGCGAGATCCGTCCCCACCGCCGCGCGTTCGCAACGCGGAGCCACGTCGCCGAGCGCGCGCGCCTTGGCCGCGAGGACGTCGGGTTGATCGAGCTCGAAGACCCGCGTGCCCGGCGGCCACGCCAAGCGGTAGGCACGCGCGTCCATGCCGGCGGCGAGGAGGACGAACTGGCGCACGCCGGCTTCCCAGGCGCGCGCGAACGCCTCGTCGAACCAACGCGTGCGGACCTCGATGATGGGGACGGCCCCGCCCGCCGCCCGGAAACGCGCGAGCGCGGCTCGACCGGCATCCCCCGCGAGGTCGTCGGCGAAGGGATCTTCGAAGAGGCGGTCGGAGCGTTTCGATTCCTCCGCGCGAATGGCGGCGACCAGCAACCCTGTGACGGCGACGGGATTCATGCCGTCGATGACATCGCGCGGCGGGTCCGACGTATTGGATATTTTTACCCGTGCATCGGGACGTGGTTCGGCCGCTCGACGCGCGCGGAGAGGTACTCGCGCGGGCTCAGCCCCGCGAGGCGCCGGAACTCGCGATCGAAATGCGCCTGATCGAAATAGCCCGCGTCCACGGCCAACGCCGCCCCGTTCCGCGCCCCTCGATCGAGATCGCGAAGCGCCGCACGAAACCTCCGCACGCGCCAAAACGCCTTGGGAGACAGCCCGACCTCTTCGCGAAAGAGCGCGATGAGCCGCTTCGGCGAGAGCCCGGTGCGCCGGTTGACCTCCGCCACCGAGGGGAGCCCCGGTTCGTCGAACGCGAGGAGCGCTTCGCGCAGCGCGGGCCCCGTCCGCCGCGGGCGAACGCGAGCGCGCAAGAACGCCTCGAGCACCCGAAAGCGCGCCGCGTGGGTCGAGGCGTCGAGCAGCCGTTCGCGGAGCCATCGCGCGGCCGCGCCCCAGAACACGTCGGCGGGTACGGCGCCGTCTTCGAGCTCGCCGACGGGGACGTCGACGAACGCCCGCGCGCCGCCCGGCTTGAAATGAACGCCGACGGCCGAGCTCTTCGGCGAGGCCGCGACGACCAGCGGTCGTGTTTGTGCGCCGAAGAGCGCCATCCCCGGCAAGTCGGTCGGCGACGCACGCCCCTCGTCCTCGAAGAACCGCACGCGGTCGACCTCCAGGTTGACGACGAGATCGAGCGTCCCCGCCGGCAACACGCGCTCGCGCGGCGCGGGTGCCACGTACGGATCCGCCGACCAAAAGCGTTCGACGAACGCGTCGAGCGGCGGCCCTGGACGGAAGAACCCGAGACTCATCCCAAGGCTCGCGCGCGTCGGAGCAACGGTCAGCGACCGCAGCCCTGGTAGTACTGAATTTCGGGCGTGTACTTGTGCGTGGTGTAACGCATCGGACAGACGTGCGTGTGGTAGCGAGCGGTGAAGTGCACCGTCCCGTCCTTGTCGACGATGTCGCCGACGTGGCCGTTCTGCGCGTCGAGGCCCGAGGTCGGTGAAGGCTTGCCGTCGAGCTCGGTGCAACCGAGGACCAGGGCGCCGTCGCACATGATCCCGTAGAGCTCCACGGCCGCGCTGCCCGGCGTGGTCGACGTCGTGGCGCCGATCGACTTCAAGACCTCGAGCGGCCCCGGCGTCGCCGTGTGGTAGTGGTATTCGCCCTGCGGCGTGGGGTGCGCGTTGTAACTGTCGAACGTGTAGAGCTCGTTGTCGATGTCGTCGCCGGGAGCCGCCTGATCGTTGAAGACGGCGACCGAGTCGAGCGCCACGCCCGCCGGCCCCGGTCGGTACTCGTTCCGATTCGTGTTCATCTGACGGTCGACCATGCCGCTCGTGATCGTCAACCCGAGCGACGTCGGCGCATCCGGGATCGCCAGCGTCACGCTCCGCGCTTGGAGCGTGTTGGGATTCGGGTGGTACTGCGGTCCGCGCGACGTATCGAACGGCGCATAATTGGGATTGCCGGAACCGTAGTAATACGAGAGGTGCGGCGGCAGATTCTCCGTCGTGATCGACACTCCGTTCGCCGTCTTCGTCACCGTCACGCAACGGAAATAGCGCCGATAGAACTCCGGGACGTCCGCCGCGATGTCGGTCTTGCACGACTTGAGCGTGCGCGCGCCGTTGGGATCGTCGTCGTCGACGTCGCCGCCGTCCGAGCCACCGCCTCCTCCACCATCTTTGGCGCCGCCGGTGCCCGCGTCGTGCCCCGTGTTCGAGCGCCCAGCATCGTCACGATCGCCGTCGGTACCGGCGTCCGAGCCGCCGCAGGCAGGAGCGAGGGCGAGCATGAGGGGAAAAGACACCGCGAGCGCCAATCTCATAAGCAAGTTCCTTCCTTCGATGACCCATGAAAAGTGTGGTCCTCGATCACCGCGACTGTCAACGAGACATCGTGACCAACGATCCCTTTCCACGCATCGAAAATCACGCCGATCGAATCGAAAGGCGCGCCCTACGACGACCGGCCATCGTGCGTTACGCCAGAGGACGAACCCAGCCGGCGCGGCCGGCGTGACGACGACCAACGACGTGACCGAAGGAGATCCCGCATGACGTACGACGTCCTCATCGCCGGAGGTGGCCCCTCGGGCCTTTCCGCAGCGCTCGCCCTCGGACGCGCTCGCAAGCGAGTCCTCCTGTGTGATTCGGGTCCGCGTCGAAACGCGGCGGCGGCTCGGATCCACAATTTCGTCACGCGGGACGGGACGCCGCCCGACGACTTCCGAAGCGCGGCGCGTGAGCAGCTCGCGATCTACCCGAACGTCGACGCGCGCGACGTGCGCGTGGCCGCCATCTCCGGCACACGCGGCGCTTTTCGTGCCGAGCTCGACACAGGGAGCGTCGAAGCGCGACGCGTCCTGCTCTGCACGGGGATGATCGACGAGGCGCTCCCGATCGAGGGCTTCGGCGAGCTTTGGGGTCGTTCCATTTTCCAATGCCCGTATTGCCATGGCTGGGAAGCGCGGGATCGGCGGTGGGGATACCTCGCGCTCGCGGACTCGCCGCACCTGGTTCCCTTCGCCTTGCAAATGCGAGGGTGGTCGCGCGACGCCGTCGTCTTCACCGGCGGCGCCTCCACGATGACGAACGAGGTGCGCGACAGGCTCGAAGCCGCGGGGATCCGGTGCGAGACGGCCGCGATCGCACGCCTGATCGCGCGGGAGGATCGGCTCGAAGCCGTCGAGCTCGCGAGCGGCGCACGCGTGCCGTGCGAGGTGCTCTTCGCGCACCCGCCCCAGCGCCCGGTCGCGTTGGTTCGCGCGCTCGGCGTCGCGCTCGACGACGGCTACGTGCGGGTCGATCCGGCGAGCCTCGAGACGAGCACTCCAGGGATCTACGCGGCGGGCGATCTGACGACGCGCATGCAAGGCGCCATCTTCGCCGCCTCCGCGGGAGTGCAAGCGGCCGCGAGGATCAACGTGGATCTCGCGATGGATCCCGCGTGGATCCCTACGCGTTGCGATGCGCGCGGCGACGGGCTTGCCGCCACGCCGCCGGCGTCGCCCCGTGGACCCGGCGGAACATCCGGATGAAATGCGTCGCGTCCGCGTACCCGACGCGCTCGGCGACCGCGTCGACCTTCTCGTCCGAGTGAAGGAGGATCCGTCGGGCCTCCGCCATGCGTCCGTTCAGGATCCACGCGCCGGCGCTGCGGCCCGTCGCGTTCTTCAACGCGCTCGTGACGTACGCGGGACTTCGTCCGACGGCCGCCGCCACGTCGTCGAGCGTCAGCTTCCGCAGGCAGTTTCGTTCGATGAAGCGCAGGCCGTCGATCACCACGCTCCCGCCGGCGCGCGCGCGGGAGGCGTCCGAAGGCGCGGCCTTGGCGATCTCGTGGAGGACGAGCGCGAGCAAGCTTCGTTGGACGACGTCGAGCCGCTCGCCGTCGGGCGGCGTTCGACCGGATGCCTCGAGCTCCACGAAGAGATCTTCGAGGAAGCGGTGCCGCACGGACGGAATGCGGACGACCGCCGAAGCCCCCTCGCGCACCCGTTCGAACGGCTCGAGGAACGTCGCGGCGCCGTCGGCCGCGAAGCAGGGCACGCAAAACGAGAGCCCCCAATACTCCGATCGCCGGCTCCCGAGCCCTCGGTGCATCTGCCCCGCCGGCACCAAGAGGACGTCGCCGGCTTCCAACGTCCATTCGCCGTCCTGTTCCATGCGCGAACGGCCACGCGTCTGGAACGCGAGGGCCGCGTGTCCATGCGAGACGGGCGCGCGGCACGGAGGACGATCCTCGACCGTGCATCGCATCGCGACGACCGGTCGGCCGTCGTCGGGCATCGCGTCGCGCGGGGAGGGTCGAACGTTCGTCACGACGAGGGCGTACCACGCACGCGTGGGACGCACGAACGAACCACCGCGCCTCCACCGCCCAAGGACGCGTCACCCATAGACCGACATTTCCGCTCTTTTCCCGACATGTAACGTCATCAAGTTTGGCGCGATCGGTGATTTGGCGCGATCGGTGTCGTAAGCTCGAAAGACGATCGACAACGAGAAACGCCCTACCGACGAGGTCGAACATGCGCGGAACGATGCTCTGCTTGGTGATGATGACGATGGCGTGCGGGAGCTCCGGCGCCGGAAACGACGACGATTCGGAAGCGACCGACGACGACTCGAACACCAACGGAGGCGACTCGAACTCCCCCCCGAACGAAGGCACTCCGAACGGATCGTTCGACGACGGTAAGGACTCCGGCGCGCCCACGTCGGACGCCTGCGACGCATCGTCCAAAGACATCGTGGTGGTCACGCGCGCGTTCGACATGTACCGGTTCCACCCGCAATCGAAGGACTTCACCTTCTCCGGCGCGCTCTCGTGCATCGACCCGGCGTCGCCCGACTTCGACTCCAAGAAGTACGTCGTGCGCTTCGGCGGCATCGCCCTCGACACGAAGGGGAAGGGGTGGCTCACGCTCCAGCGTTCGGTGAACGTGTCCGCCATCCAGCTGACCCAGCTCGGCAAGTCGGCTCCCGACGGGACGTTCGCCGATCAAGCGATCGTCACCTTCGACGCCTCGAACGCGTCGTGCACGGTCTCCAAGTTCGAACTCCTACTCACGAACAAGGAGGCGTCGGGCTGCCAACGCCTCGCCTACCCCGAAAAACAGCAGGCCAAGGCGGCCGCGTGCGACGGCATCAAGAACCGCTACGTGCGCGCCATGACGATGAGCTCGACGAACGGGACCGACGAGCACCTCTTCGCCACCAACTCCCTGTTCGACAAAGAGCTCTACGAGGTCGACCGCGGCTCGTTCGCGCGCACGACCATCGGCGTCGTGAACGCCGACGACAACTTGGTCCTCCCCGGTCTCCTCGGCACCGGCGATGGTCGGCTGTTCGGGATGTGGTGGAAGAGCGGCGACAGCATCGCGAAGTTCTCGATCTCGACGATCGATCGCACCCAAGCGAAGAGCGCGGCGCTCGAACCCATGGATTTCTCGGCCGCGAAGTTCGCGCCGACGACGGGAGCGTTCTGGGGCGGCGCGGCCTGGACCTTCGGGACGGCGCTCGCAGGCAACAACTTCGACACGAACCGCATCCAAGTCGCCCGCTACGATCTCGAGACGAAGGGCATCTCCGTCGAAGTCGCCGACGCCGCCAGCGCGGGGATGAAGACGCCGGCGACGAAGGGCGGCAACGTGATCCAAGGCGCGGCGAGCTCGATCTGCGCGCCGATCAAGGCGCCGTCGGTGAACTGACGGCGTTGAGGTGCGGCGGCGGGCCGAGGCGCGACGGGCCGACGCGTGACGCGACGAGCCCGCCCCCTCCGAGCCCGCCACTCCGCGCGCCGCGTTTCCCGCTCTTCACTGCTGGAAGCAATAGAAGCGGGCGGAGCCGGCGCAAGCGACGGTGCCACCTTGCTTGGTCCACGAGGACGAGTTCTGCCCCGAGTTGCCGACGACGCCGGTAGCGCAGACCCCGAAGCAGAACCCGTAGCTCTGCGTCCAGTTGGAGCAGCTCTGCGAGAACGCGTCGCCCGACGTCCCCGTCCACACGCGTTCGGAGACGCCGGTCTTGCCCTTCTCGTCGACGTTGATCGCCTTCGTGATGCTCGAGCCTTGGAACTCGTCGTGCGACGCGACGGCGATCTGTTCGTCGAACGTGTACCAGGGGCCCTTCCCCTTCACCCGGTCGAACGCGTTCTGACTCGCGTCGGAGATCCACGCCTTCCACGATCCCGAGCGGTTCGCGGCGGCCGCGAGATCCGCGCACTTCTGATCGGCGCCGTCGAGACCACCGAACCCGGCCGAGCTGTACGACGCCGACGTGACGAACACGTACTTGCGATCCTCGGGAACCACGGGGCCGGCGTCGTCCTCCGAGCCGCCGTCGATCGTCGGCTCACCCGCGTCCAAGCGCGGTGAGGGCGCGGCGTCTTCTTCGTCTCGCGTCGACGCGTCCGGAGGATCGGAGGGATCGGGGATCGTGTCGTCCGACGAATCGTCGGACGCATCCGGCGACGACGGCAGCGGAGAAGCGGTCTCGTCGACGACGAAATCCCCCACGCCCGAAAGCGAATTGCACGCGATGAGCGCCACGCTCACGACGGCAAGGACGATCCGAGGTTTGGGTTTCGTGAATTCCATCGAGCCACGCGTCCGAGTCGTATTCTCACGAGTATACGACGCCGAGCTCGACCATGCATGCTCTCGCTCGCCGGAAGCGGATCGAAATCGTGCGTCGACGCAGCGAGACGATGCGTCCGCGCACGACGGAATTTCACCGATCGCGCCGCCACCAACGGTAGCCGTTGATCCGGACGGGTACGCCGAGCTCGCCCGCGACGTCGCGCAGGAGATCCGGATTGTAGAAGTAATTTTCGAGGTGTGAGACGCGGTCGCCGTCGAGCGTGATGCGCGTGAAGGCGCGCACCGCCTCGCCGTCGGTGTGCCGGTACCAATGCACGACGATCCACGCGCCGCCGAGGAAGCGGAGCTCGCAGCGCGGGATCTCCGGCAGCGCACCTTGCACCACTTCGGGATCGAGGGGGTTGTTCGGGCCGGCGAGGCCCCGCGTCCCGAACACCATGCCCGTGAGCACCGTGCGGCGCGCGGCTTCGGGGCCGTACTGCGTCGTCGCGCCCACGACCTCCACGACGGCGGTGTCGAGGAGGAGGGACGTCAGTAGCGGTACAGATCGGGGCGCAGCGGCTCGTACGTCTCGAGGAAGCTCCGCCACGATCGCTGCGCGGACGCGACCAGATCGTTCGTCATGGCGGCATCCTACGGGCTCGACGGCTTTGGCGGGGCCGCGCCGCACGTGCAGTCGAGGCAGCCGTGGGTGGCGCACGTCCCGCACGCGCGGAGGACTTGCCTGTGGAG
>JBGAHN010000098.1:0-20518 GCA_044226145.1 Labilithrix sp.
CGCGGGGTTCCCGCCGCTCTTCCCGCCGCTCGACGAGAAAGACTCGCTCTACACGTTGATGAGCGCGCTGGCCTACGGGCTCCGCGGCTTCAACTTGTACATGGCCGTCGATCGCGATCGCTGGGTCGGCGCGCCGATCGACGTGCGCGGCATCCCGCGGCGCCTCGCGGACGACTACAAGGTCCTCGTGCGCGCCCTGGACGAGGTCGACTTCGCGTCGCTCCGCCGTCGCGCCCCCGTTCGGTTGGTCGTCCCGCGCGCCCTTCGACGCCTCGCGCGCGCCACACACGCGTTCGGTCCCGTCACGCCGGCGGTCTTCCACATCGTCGGCGCCGGTCCGCTCGAGCGCTGCCTCGAAGAGGACTTCGGCCTCGGTGAGGTCGCGCCCATCGTCGGCGAGTCGTTCGTCCGCGCGTTCGAGCGGGCGCTGCTCGCGCGCGGCGTGCCGTTCGCTTACGCGGGCGGCGAGAGCCTCGAAGAGAGCATCCAGCACACCGCGTGGATCATTTGCACGACGGCCGGCGGGCTCAAGCGCGAGGTGTTGACGCAGCTCCGGCATGCTCATGAACGTGGCATGTCGGTCACCATCGGGCCGCGCGTGCCGAGCCGCGACGGGGCCATGCGCCTGCTCTCCGAGCCTCACGACGTCCGCGGGCTCGCGCTCGAGCCGCTCGAAGATCCGTCGCGCGCCGACGCCGTCGTCGCGCACCACGTCGACGAGCTTGGCCTGCCGGCGTACCCGGTCGACGTGCCCGACGTCCACGTGACCGTGCACGAAGACGCCGAGGGGACGCCGCGCGTCGCGTTCGTGATGAACCCGACCGACAAGCCCGTCGTCGCCACGGTCGGGCTCGGGCGCGCGCGCCTGCTCGTCGATTTGCTCGCGCGTTCCCGCAGCTCGTCATCGATCGCGCCAGGCGCGGGCGGCACGGGCTTCGTCGTCGAGGTGCCGGCGCGCACCGTGCGCATGTTCTCCATGCAGTAGCTCTGGTAAACGAGCCTGCGGCATGGCTGTTTCGCAATTCGCGGGCGCGCTGAGGAGCGGCACGACGCTCCAGCGGCGGTGGCGCGTGGGGCTCCGGATCGCGGGCAGCGCGCGGACCACGATCTATTCGGCGGTCGACGCCGCGGGCGATCACGTCGCGATCGAGGTCCTCGACGCGGGGCTCGTCGCCGATCTGCCGACGCGTAAGAGCTTCGTGGAGGCTGGCTTCCAAGCGAACGCCGTCGGCCACGGCGCCATCGCGCGCGTCATCGAAGTCGGTTCGATCCCCGACGGCGCACCATGCCTCGTGCTCGACTTGCGCGAAGGCGAGGGGCTCGAACCCTACCGCCAAGGCGCGGGCGGGACGCTCGATCCGAGCGAGGTCGTCGACCTGTTCGTCCAGCTCCTCGACGCGCTCGACGCGGCGCACGAGCGCGGGATCGTCCACGGCGACATCCGCACGGCGAGCTTGTTCGTCGAGGTCGACGGACGGCTCCGGGTCCTCGATTTCGGCTTCGCCGAGAGCTCGTCGAGCGAGCCGAAGAGCGCGCGCTCGGACGTCCGCGCCGCCGCGGCGACGGCGTTCTTGCTCCTCACCGGGAGCGCGCCGGCGAGCGACGCGAACGACGTGCTCGAGGCGTTCGCGGACCGCGTGCCTCGGGTCTTCGTCGACGTCGTCGCGCTCGCCCTCGGGCCCACCGAGGACGCGCGCACCGAGACGTCGGCGCTACGTCGGGCGCTGGCGAACGTGCACCCGCGCTCGACGCGTCGCCCGCGACCCGCGGTGGCCGGCCCGAACGAGCAAACGCGCGAGATGCGCACCCTCGATCCAGAGCTCGCGGCCGCCCTCCTTCGCGACGACGGCTCGGGCCCGCTACCGACGCGCGGCCTCGACGCGGTCCGCGACGATTCGATCGCGCAGCCTCCGCCGCCCGTTGCCGCTCCGCTCGTCCCGGCCCCGCCGCCGCTCCCTTCGTTTTCGAGCTTCGCGACCCACGAGCTCTCGATGAACGACCTCGGCGTCTCCCATTCGCGCGCGAAGCTCCGCAAGCTGGTCGTCGGCGCCATCTTCGCGATCATCGCGGCGTTCGTCCTCGCATCGTTGATTTCGCGCTGAGGCCCGACGGCGAAGAGCCGTGACCTACCGCGAACAGAGGAAGGCCTTCGAGCAGGCGTTGATCTCTCCGAGGGGGATGAGCCCGAGAGAGCACTTGTAGGTTTCGCACGTCGAGTTGCCGCACTCCGCGTTCGATTGGCAAAGCTTGACGTCCTGACCTTTGCAGCTCGCCGCGCAATACGAGGTGGGCATGTTGGAGCCGTCCATGCAGCAGACCTGATCGTTCGGGCAGTCCGCGGCTTCGTCGCAGACCTTCGCTCGACACTTCTTGGCGTCGTCTTCCGACGCCGGAGGGGTGCCGCATTGGTTGAAGTTGTTGGTGCAGCACACCTTGCCCGGCAGCTCGCAGTCCTTGTTTCCGCACGGGACATGGCCCGGCGACGGTGAGAGCACCGTCGTCGGTCCACCGGCGTCCGTCCCGCTGTCGACCACCGGCTCTTCGCCTGCGTCATCCCAGGTGCTGGCGTCGGGCGTCGAAACCTGCGCATCCGGCTCGTCCGTCCCCGGATCGGGGGTGCCGGTGCCGCCATCTTTCTCTTCGCCCGAAGGGGGCGTGTCGCCGCCCGGCGTATCGTCGCCCGCGTCTTCGCCGTTCGTGGTCGACGGTCCAAACAGATCGCCCGATCCGGAGCCGGAGCAACCCGCGAACACGCCCGTGCTGCTGGCGAGGAGCAGACCGGCGCCGAGCCCGGCCCACGTGAGTCGACAAGTCAAGAAACGCATCGAAAGAGCTCCGTTCGCTTGGCCGTCGAGATGTCCGGGCACGGCCCACGGGATCGACGAGACCACCGAATCCGCGTCGATCGCGCGTCCGAGGTGCGGGATCGACGCTGGGTTCGGTACCTCTTCGTTCTAGCGAGTCGGGTACGTCTTGCAACTGCGTACCAACGACAAACGTTCGTGTCGCGCCGGGCACCGATCGTGCCTGGCGCCCGACATCCCTCGGGTATCGTCGGCGATGTCGCGCCGCGTCGGAGCTCACGTCGGACCCATCGCCGCTCGCTGCCGGACACGCACGTGAGGTCGCGCCCGACGCCTCGGTGGCGATCTCGATCTCTACGGCGAACAGAAAATGGGCTGCGAGCACGCGTTGAAGGGGCGCGCTCCGAACCCCGGGCACGTGTACGTCTGGCATGTCGAACCGCCGCACTCTTCGTTCGACTGACAGAGTTTGGTGTCGCCGAACCTGCACGTCGACGCGCAGTACGATTGCGGTCGTTTGCCGTTGTCGAGGCAGCAGCTCTGACCGTCGCCGCAGTCGGCCGCTTCGTCACAAGCGACGGGCAAACAGTATTTTTCGTCCACCAACCCCGCCGCCAAACACAAGGACGTGGAGCTGCAACAGACGTTGCCCGGGGCGTCGCACTCTTTGTCTCCGCACGGGACCTTGCCGGGCGTCGACGCGAGCTTCGTCGTCGCTCCGCCGTCGCTCGCTTCTCCTCCGTCGGCCGCGCCGTTCCCGCCGTCGAGCGCCCCCGCATCGGACGGGGAATCCCCCGCGTCCGGTTCGTCCTTTCCCGGTTCGTCGTCGACGACGTCGTCGGTGCCGTCGCCGTCGCTCGGGCCGGGCTTCGTCGTGTCGTCGTCGTCCGTCGTCGTGCCCGCGTCGCCGCCGTTCGTCGTCGGCGAGCCGAAGAGATCGTCGTCGTCGGAGCCGGAGCAGCCCGCGAACACCGCCGCGCCACTCGCGACGAGCAAACCGACGCCGAGCCCTGTCCACGTGAATCGAAAAGCGAGAATACGCATCGCGGGATCTCCGTTGGCTCTTGGGTCGATGACGTGGCACCGCCGCGCGACGATCGCCGAGGCGGACGCGAGCCTCCCGACGATCCTGCGACGGCCGACCAGCGTTGATCGGATGGACCTCGAGCTTCGATTGTATGCGCTTTGGCGCATCGAAGGCTCTTCGCACGTCGTGCGCGGCCGACGAATCGTTCCACCCCATGCCACACGCACCGCCTTGTGTGCTCCGATGCGCCCATCGTCGCACTTGCGTCTCAGAACGCGTAGCGCAGCGAGGCGCCGGCGTCGTAAGCGAGCGGCGTATCGCTCCCGATCGTCTTCGCGAACCCCGAGGCGTCGCGCAGTCCCACGTTCAGCCCGAGCGCGAAATGACGGTCACGTTGGTACCACTCGACGCCCGCGCGCGCGGCTCCGTAGACGCCCAAGCTCTCCGCGTTCTTGAACCCGAGGAGCGCCAGCGCGTTCTTCGCGACGTCCGCCTTCATCGCACCGACGCTCGCCTGCAGGTAGGCGCCGACGCGCGGCGTGAACCGCACGGTGAACCGCGCGCCGCCTCCGAACCCGAACATCGGGAACGCGCGCGTGTGCGGCGGTGCTTGCGCCCGCGACGTATCGGCGAACGCGAGCTCTCCTTCGCCGAAGAGCATCAGCCAATCGAGCAGTTCGTAGCCGAGCTGCGTGTGGATCCACGGCGCCGGCCCCGCCACGCTCCCGAATTTTCCGCCGAAGAAGAGCGCGCCGATCGTCGAATCGAGCACGACCGTCTTCTTGTAAGGAGGCGGGGGCGGTGTCTCGACGAGCGTCTCTTCGGCCCGACCCTTCGGGCTCAAATCGCTCTCGAGGTCGATGCCTTCGAGCGCGGCGTCGGCGGGCGCTGCCGCGCGGGGAGCGGCGTCCTCTTCCGCGTCGTCGATCGAGGGAGCCTGCGACTCGGTCGCGCCGGTCGCGCCGGTCGCGCCGGTCGCGCCGGTCGCATCGGTCGCATCGTTGGCGTTCGCGGGTCGCGCGCTCGGCTCCGAAACGTCGTTGGTCGCGTCGTGGGGCTCCGCGGCTCGCGACGCATGCGCGGACGCCGCGACGACGAGGGCCGAACCGAGGGCGACCAAGTTCTTCGGCGAAGGCCGCATGGACGGTCCGACGATACCACGCGAACGTCGCGCGCGACGGCCGACCGAACGCGGACCGCGGAGGCGCCCGCGCCCGCCTATTTCAAGAGCCAGCCGAAGAGCATGTGCTTCGTCGTGTCGCGCGATACGGAGGCGATCGAATCGACGAGCGGAATCTCCTTCGGACACACCTCGACGCAGTTCTGCGCCTTGCCGCAATCGGCGACGCCGCCTTCGCCCATGAGCGACTCGAGGCGCTCGGTGCGGTGCATCTCCCCGCTCGGATGGAGGTTGAAGAGGCGCACCTGGCTGATCGCCGCCGGACCGATGAAGTCGGAGTGCGCGTTGATTTGTGGGCAGGCCTCGAGGCAGCACCCGCACGTCATGCAGCGCGAGAGCGGGTAGGCCTCTTCCTGGGTCTCGGGGGATTGGCGCGGTCCGGGGCCGAGCTCGTGCGAGCCGTCGAGATCGATCCAGGCCTTGATGCGCTTGAGGTCGTCGAACATGCGCGAGCGGTCGACGATGAGATCGCGGACGAGCGGAAACTTCGTCATCGGCGCGAGCGAGATGGGCTCGCCGTTCGGCGCGATGGCGTCGACCATCGCCGAGCACGACTGCCGGACCTTGCCGTTCACGAGCATCGTGCAGGCGCCGCACACCTCTTCGAGGCACGACGCCTCCCACACGACGGGCGCCACGGTCTTGCCCTCGGCGGTCACGGGGTTTTTCTGAATCTCCATGAGCGCGCGGATGACGTTCATCTGCGGCTGCCAAGGCACCTCGAACGTCTCCCAACGCTTCGTCTCGGGTCGCGACGGCCCGTCTTGCCGGAGAACCTTCAGACGAACGATGCGCTTGTCGGTCATGGCTCTTCGTTCGTAGGGGGAAAGGGACGCCGTTGGCAAGCCCACGCCCGTCCGCGTGCTGCGACACCCTCTCGCGCGGAAGGATTCCTCGGGGAAAGGCAACTTGCGCATCGTCGAGCCGATGGCGCATGGGCATGCCGTCGTTGGCCCATGAAGCTTTGCTGACGCTGTTTCGTCGGCGCCCCGAGCTCGCCCCAGAGCTCTTGCGGGATGCTCTGCACGTTTCACTCCCGCCCTATTCCGAGGTGCGCATCGAGTCGGCGGAGCTGACGGACGTCGTTCCAACGGAGTACCGCGCGGATCTGGTCGTTCTCCTCGTCGCCGGCCGACCCGCGCTCGCCATCGTGGTCGAAGTGCAATTGCGGCGCGACGAGCGCAAGCGAACGTCGTGGCCCGTCTACGTCGCGACCGTCCGGGCACGATTCTCGTGTCCGTCGTGCGTGTTGGTCGTGACTCCGAGCGAGAACGTCGCGCGCTGGGCGCGGATTCCCATCGAGATTGGTCCCGGAAATTCCATGTCGCCGCTCGTGATCGGGCCGAGCGCCGTGCCCGTCGTGACCGAGCCGGACGCCGCGGTTCGCGATCCCGAGTTGGCGGTCCTCTCGGTCATGGCTCACGGCAGAGGCGATCCGGAAATAGCGGTGTCGATCGCAACGGCGGCGTTCGAAGGTGCGACGGGCCTGAAAGACGATCGCGCGATGCTATATTGGGATCTCATCCTGCTGTCGCTTGGGAAGGCTGCGCGCGTCGCATTGGAGGGACTGATGGCGAACGGAACCTACGAATACCGAAGCGATTTCGCGAAAAAGTACATGGCGCAGGGGAGGGCCGAGGGGAGGGCCGAAGGCAAAGTCGCGGCCGTCCTTCATATTCTCGAGGTGCGGGGCATCGCTCTGACCGACGAACAACGCCGTCGCATCTCTGCGTGCATGGACACCGTCGTCATCGATCGATGGATCGAACGCGCCGTGAGCGCCGCGTCGGCGGACCAGCTCTTCGACGATTGATCCGGTCGGAGCTCGAGTCCTTCGAACGCCCTCACGAGTGGGCTCGACGATGAGAGTCACCGGCCCATGTCGTTCGTAAGCGACGGATGGATGTCTTCCCCAGTGGTCGCGGTGACGTGATCGCGTCCGAGCGCGGTCGCGCTCACTCGAAACCGAGGCCGAGCCTGCCTCCGACGAACCATCCCTTGGCGGCAACGAGACGTCGATCGTCCGCGCGAAGGTCGAATCCGTGCAACACGTATCCCGTGTCCGCGCCGAAGACGAACCACGTTCGCCCGACGAGTCTCGTGCGGAGGACGATTTCGCCGGCGGTGGCGACGAACGGGGACGTCGCCGTTTTTCCGATGCTCTCTTCCGAGGACGCGTCACCGGTCCCCTGGAGAACCGCGACGTCGAGCCGCGGCCCCACGCGCAGGCGAACGGCGCGCGACGAAACGAGCCCGTACGAAAGGGAGGCGCCGCCGCCGAAACCGTCGAGCGTCGCCTTGCCGAGCGGATCCGTGGCTCCGGATCGAATGTAAAATGCATTCAATTCGGCGCCCCACCCGGACGCGAGCTCGGCGCGCACGGAGAGGCGTGGCTCGAGCGCGACGGTCCCCATCGGGGCGAACACGCGGAGCCCGAACGTCGCCTCCACGCCGAACGTCATGTTCGCGCCGTGGTCCTTGCGCGAGTTCGTCTCGGGGGTCGCGCTCGTCGCCGTCGCCGTCGCCGTCGCCTTCTCCGCCGTCGCCATCGCTCGGCTCGATGCTTTCGGGTTCTCGTTCGCCGTCGCCGTCGCCGTCGTTTCCTTCGTGGAAGGTCCTTCGGGTGGCGAACGCGTCGCGTCGGCTTCGCTCGCGGTGGGACGCTCGAGGTGCGGCGCCGGCTCGGGGCCCGAGGTGCGATGGTTCCGAACCACTTCGGCGACGACGAGCGCGAGGATGCGGACGGTCGCGTCGGGCTCGGCTTTCGTCGCGGCGAGGTTACGCACCTCGGTGCCGTCCCGAAACTCGACGCGCACGTTCCACCCTTTTCCCGCGCGCGTGACGCCGACGTGTGTAGGCCGTCGCGAGCTCTCGATCATCGCGAGCTCGACGTCGAGCAGGGCACGCAACCGCGTCGTGTCGATCGAGCCATCCGACGTGATCGTCGCTGCGCCATGGCCGTCGGCGCGCGCGTCGGCCACTGCGCCGGTGATCGTCGCCATCGGCGCGACGGCCACGAGGACAGGAATCGTCCTCGTGGCGAACATCCTCACGGTGTCCGCGCCCCGTGTTCGATGCCTCATCGGGGGGCTGGCGCGACGGGAGCCGCTACGGCCGTGCGAGGTGCCCACCGGTCGACGTCGCGTCGGTATCGACCCGTCGGAAAGGCGTCTTCGTAGGCCGTTCGCGCCGCCTGTGCGCGGCTCGTCTTTCCGGCTTTGGCATAGGCTTCCACGCGGCGTGCGAACGCGTCCTCACGAAGCGCGTCGGGAAGCCCGAGAGAGATCGCCATCTCCAACGCGTCCGCCGCGGAGGCCGGGGCGTCGAGCGCGTCTTGTCGGATCTTTCCCAACGTGAAGGCAGCGAGCGCGGCCCTCTCGTCGTCGCGATGGGCTTCGAGGAGTCGTTCGAGCGGCGCGATCGCCTCTGCAGGGTGGCCCGAGAGGCGCGCGACGTCGGCGAGCTGGAGCAGCTCCGCGGGCGTCGACGCGCGCTTCGTCTCGCTGGCGACGCCGTGGCTCCCGAGCGCCGCGTAGGCCTTTCCGAAGTCGCCTTTCGTCGCGAGCGGCTTCCACGACGTCTTCTCGGACGTGCCGCCCGTCGTCGCCTTTCCGCGCGCCGTCTCGTTGGTGCTTTGCGGCGTCGCCGCATCGGTGCCTCGGGGCGCCGTCGCGTCGGCGCCGTCTTCGCGGACGTCGATGGATTGACCCGCGGTGAGCGTCCGTCCTCCGACCGGCAGCGTCGCCCCCGACACGCGCACGACGCCCCGCTCGACGTCGACGCGCACGTCATGTGCACCTCGCACGACCCGAAAGCGTGTCCCGAGGACCGACACTTGCGCGAACCCCGCGTCGATGGTCCACGCGCGCGGCCCGTGAGGCACGATGTCGAAGAGCGCTTCTCCCTGACGGAGCTCGAAGGCGACGGCGCCGCCGGAGTTCTTCGTCGGCATGAGCGCGCTCGCACGTTCGAGCACGATGCGCGATCCGTCGTCGAACGTCGCGACGTTCTGGTTCTCGCCACCCAGCAACGTCGGGAGCGTCTCCCCGGATGCGAGTTTCAGCGCCGCTGGTTCGTGCGGAGAAGTCCGGAGATAGGTGAACGCAAGGATGACGACGAGCGCAGCGAAGGCGGCGGCTGCGATCATACTGCGGTGCGCAGGCCCG
This sequence comes from Labilithrix sp., assembly GCA_044226145.1. Classification (GTDB taxonomy): domain Bacteria; phylum Myxococcota_A; class Polyangia; order Polyangiales; family Polyangiaceae; genus Labilithrix. Next base: position 9,178 of record JBGAHN010000098.1, read on the forward strand.
CGACGCTGCGCCGTTCGTTTGGCCGACAATCGATCCCACACGTCGTCCACGGCGGACGGATCGACGTCCTTCGTCAAGATCTCGTCGAGGATGGGAGGCTTCATGACGAACTCGTCTCCGAAAATCGTGCGACGGCGCTCTCGGCCGCGGAAATGCGCCGCTTGACCGTCGCTAGCGAACGCCCCGAGGTTTGCGCGATCTCCTCGAGCGACAACCCTTCGACGTAGCGGAGCGTCCACGCGATCTTCTCTTCGCTCGGCAGCGCGTCGAGCGCGCGATCGAGCAGCGAGAGCTCCGCTCGGACGTCCGGCCCCGCGTCGTGGGCGGCTTGCAGCTCGAGCTTGGCGTCTTCGTCGGTGCGATCGAGGCCGATGGTTCGCAGGAGCTTTCGCCGCCGGAATCGCCGGTAGACGAGCCGAACGCAGATCGTTCGCAGCCAGCCCGCGACCGCGTCCGGATCGTCGAGCTCGGTGAGTCGCTCGAACGCGGTGAGGAAGGTGTCCTGCAAGACGTCGCGCGCGTCTTCCGTGGAGCGAAGGAGGCGCGTCGCCGTGCGGAGGACGGAAGGCGCGTACTTTCGATAGAGACGCTCTTCGGCCACGCGATCGCCGGTCCGGATCGCGAAGATCGTCCGCGCGTCGTCCCCGGACTGTGGGGCGGAGTGCGGTAGGACGGTGGGGAGGGTCAAACGAAGCACCTTGAGAGGTGGAACCACGATCCGGTCGGATCGGCTCAAAATAAAATGAGAAAAGCGACAAAGAAAACTTGAGCCGTTCGACGAGAGCAAGGGCTCTTCTCACACATGAACACTCTCTCTGCTACGAAAGCCTGGTTGGTCTTTGGTGTGGTCGCGATTTCCGCAGCGGCCGGGTACGGTTGCTCCTCGACCGACGCGTCCATTCTCGGTTCGAAGAACGACCACCTCTCGGGCGACGGCGGCGATGAAGACGGCGGCGCTGTCAAAGACGACGACGAAGATGGCGGCGCACAAAAAGAAGCGTGCGGCAGCGGGGGTTCTTCGTGCTCGAATCCGGAGGCCATCTGCGCTTATCGCATTCAAGATGCGTGTTCGGCGCTCGGTGAGTGCGTCGTTCCGACGGATTCCGCGTGCGCCTCGAACGTCCGGGTGCTCGGTTGCGATTGCGACGGCAACGAAGTCAATGGCGGCGACGGGTGCGACACCGCGGGGTTGCCGTCGGGGTACACGCGCCAGCCGATGAGCCAGCGGTTCGAGGACCTCGCGTCCGTCAAGCCTTGCACGAATGGGGATCAGGACGGTGGTCAGGGTGGCGGCGACTGGGACCAGGACGGCGGTCAAGGTGGCGGCGACTGGGACCAGGACGGCGGTCAAGGTGGCGGCGACTGGGACCAGGACGGCGGCTGATCACTGCGCCGTATCGAGGGTGCCCCGTGGGAGGCAGCCGTGGCCGGCGTCGACGGGGCGCAGATCGAGCACTTCGCCGCGCTGCGTGTAGCCGCCGTCGAACGGGTCCTCCGCGAGAAACAGCGGCGTATCGAGGTCGACGAACGAGAAGCCCCCGAGGCCAGCGGCCAGGCACGCCGACGTGCCCATTGCCAGGCGCGCTTCGACCATGCCGCCAATCATCGAGCGCATCCCGCAAGCGCGCGTCGCCGCGACGATGTCGAGTGCGCGCGCGATGCCGGATTTCATGAGCTTGACGTTCGCGGCATCGGCGGCGCCTGCGCGGTGGGCGTCGACCACGTCGGACGGCTTCGTCACCGATTCGTCGATGGCGACGGGAATGTTGCATTCTGCACGCACTCGGGCGAGCGCGTCCCAACTCCCCGGCGCGACGGGCTGCTCGAAGAGCGCCGGCACGACGTCACGCCTTCGGAGCTCTCGCGCGAGGTGGACGGCGCCTTCGACCGATAGGCCACCGTTCGCGTCGAGGAGGAGCTCCGCGTCGGGGCGCGCCTTGGCGATGGCGAGCACGCGCGCGACGTCCCGATCGACGTCGTGGTCCGCGGCGCCGCCGACCTTGATCTTCAGCGTACGGAAATCCGAAAAGAGCCGTGCCTCGCGCTCCGCGTCGTCCACCGTGCCGGTCGTGATCGTCACGTCCGTCGTCACTTCGTCGTTCGCGCCACCGAAGAACGTGTGGAGCGACATCCCGTGCTGCCGAGCGAACGCGTCGAGCATCGCCGTCTCGAGCGCGCACGCCGCCGACGCGCAACTCACGGCGTCGTGGACGCGCTCGGCGTTCGCCCTCCAGCGCCCGACGTCCGCGCCGAGGAGCGACGGCGTCGCCCGCTCGATCGCCGCCATCGCCTGGTCCTGCGTCTCCCCGTTGAAGAAGGGCAGGGGCGCGGCCTCGCCCCATCCACGTGTCCCACCGCCGAGCGTGATCTCCACGAGCACGTTGCGCGCGAGCTCCTGCGCGCCGCCGGCGATGCCGAACGCCTTCTTCATCGGCACGTCGAGGCGCCGCGCTCGAATCGCCGTGATGCTCGTCGCGCGCGCGACCGTCATGATTTCGCGCCCGCGCTCGCCGCGCCGGCCTGCTCGTACTTGCGCGGCCGCGGTTTGACGAGACTCAGGTCGACCTCGTCGGTCGCGTGCACGCGCGTCCCGAGCAGCGCGTAGTCGACCGACCGCACGTAGTCGACCTTGCTCTTGTTCCCGTCTTCGGCGAAGAGCGCCATCGTCGTCCGCAGCCAGTTCGCGTCGTCGCGTTCGCGGAACTCCGGCTTGAAATGCGCGCCGCGCGATTCGTCACGGTTTCGCGCGCCCTGCGCGATGACGCGCGCCAAGACCAACATGTTCTTCAAATGTCGCACGAACGGCGCGCCCTGGTTCGCGCGCGGCCCCGTGTCCGTGACGCCGATCGCGTGCCAGCGCTCCTCGCACTCGTCGATCTTCGCGAGCACGCCGTCGAGCACCGCGTTGTTCCGCTCGATCGTGCAGTCGCGGAGCATCGTCTGCGCGAGGTCTTCGTGGATGCGGTACGCGTTCTCGGGGCCGTTCATCGCGAGGATGGCGTCGTATTTGGCCTTCTGCGCTTTTTGGGCCTTGTCGAACACGCTCGATTTCACGTCGAACGCGCTGCGATCGAGGTTCTTCACGTACGAAGCGATCGCCGGCCCCGCGACCATCCCGCCGTAGATGCACGAGAGCAGCGAGTTCGCGCCGAGCCGGTTCGCGCCGTGGTAGGCGTAGTCGCATTCGCCGGCCGCGTAGAGCCCTTCGATGTTCGTCGCCTGGTTGCGCGGCGAGCCGATCGCGAGCTTGCCGTCCGCGGTCTTCTCGAAGTCGACCCACAAGCCGCCCATCGAGTAGTGGACGGCGGGGAAGATGCGCATCGGGTTGTCGTACGGATCCTCGTTCGCGAACTTCTCGTAGATCTCGAGCACGCCCGCGAGCTTCTTGCGGAGCAGCTCCTTCGGCAGGTGCGTGACGTCGAGGTAGACCTCGAGCTCGTTCTTGCCGCTGCGGTCGTTGTAGACGCCCTTTCCCTCGTGGAAGCACTTGAGGAAGAGCTCGCGCGAGGCGATGTCGCGTGGGACGAGGTTGCCGTAGCCGGGGTACTTGTTCTCGAGGAAGTAGTCGCGCTGGCTCTCGGGCACGTCGCGTCCGCGGCGCTTCTCCTTCGGATCTTTCGGCACCCAGACGCGCCCGCCTTCGCCGCGCACGCTCTCGGAGATGAGGCGGAGTTTGTCGGCGCCGGGGATCGCCGTCGGGTGCACCTGGATGAACTCGCCGTTCGCGTAGCACGCGCCTTGTTGGTAGACGGCGCTCGCCGCGGTGCCCGTGTTGATGACGCTGTTGGTCGACTTGCCGAAGACGATGCCCGGGCCGCCCGTCGCGAGGCACACGGCTTCGCCGACGAACGCCTCGATGGCCATCGACTTCATGTCTTGCGCGGTGATGCCGACGGCGCGCCCCGTCTCGTCTCGCACGATGCCGAGGAAGTCCCAGAACTCCCACTTCCGCACCATCTTCTCGCCGCGGAGGGCGATGCCCTTTTCGTTCTCGACGTCGATCGTCTCGTAGCGGCGCACTTGCTCGTCGAGCGCGTAGAGGAGCTGCTGCCCCGTCGTCGCGCCCGCGAACGCCGTGCGGTGGAAGAGCGTGCCGCCGAACCGACGGAAATCGAGCAGCCCCTCGGGCGTGCGGTTGAAGGGCACGCCCATGCGGTCGAGCATGTCGACGATGCCCGGCGCGGCGAGCGCCATGCCGTTGACCGGCGGTTGGTTCGCGAGGAAGTCGCCGCCGTAGATGGTCTCTTCCATGTGGACCGCGGGCGAGTCGCCTTCGCCCTTCGTGTTCACGCTGGCGTTGATGCCGCCTTGCGCGCAGACCGAGTGCGAGCGCTTGACCGGGACGAGCGAGAAGAGGTCGACCGGGATCCCCGCCTCGCAGAGCTTGATGACCGTCGTGAGCCCCGCGAGCCCTCCGCCGACCACGATGACGCGCCGGACCTTGCCCGAATCGGTGACGATGCTGCTCTTTTTGGCCATGGCGAACTCGACGTTGGGGACGAAAGCCGATTTCGGAAAGGGCTCAGCGCGCTTCGCTCGGCGTTTCGCAGCGCGGGTCCATGGCTCGGCCGCCCGGCGCGGGCAAGAACCTCCCCGTCGCGAGCGTGATCACGGAGGCCGCCCCCACGAGGAAGAGGCCGACGCCGAACGCCGCGATGGCGACGTCCGCGCGCTTCTGGCGTTCGGGCGCGACGAAGCCGCGCGATCTCGCGGCGCGTGACAGGCCGTAGGCGACGTGAAATGCGCTCGCGGCGACCGCGACGAGGTAGGCGATGGCCGTCAGCGGCAGGCCCCAGACGGTCCACGACAAGTGCTCGACGAGCTTCGTGTGGAGCGACGCGGCGCCCCACCCGGACACCGCGCGCGCGACGCGCAGCTCCCCGACGTGCGCGATCACGAAGACGGCGATCACGAGGCCGGTCACGCGATGCAACACGTCCAACGTGGCGCGCGGCGCTCCACCGTCGCCGTCGCCGTTGCCGTCACCATCGCTTTTCGCGCGCGCGAGCACGACGCCGTAGACGACGTAGAAGGCGAGCGGCGCGAAGACGAATAGGACCTCGAAGACCGCGAACAGCGGCGAGGCGTGGACGCGACCGACGACGCGGTCGTACGCGGCGCGGCCTCCGAGCGCGGCGGCGTTCTCGCACAAATGCACGACGAGGAGCGCGCCGAGGAAGGCCCCCGTGAGAGCGTGGAGCTTGCGAAGCAAGTGCGCGCGGCGTTCGGTGCGATCGGCGGACGATGCTTCGACCATACGGCGCCGCAGTATACCGCGCCGCGCTCGTCGGTGATCGACGGCCGTCAGGGGCGGATGGCGATCTTGAGGACGCCGTCGCGTTGGTTCGCGAAGAAGTCGTAGGCTTCCTCGATTTTCGCGAGCGGAAACGTGTGCGTCACGAGCTCTCGGACCGGGAAGCGCTTGGCCTGGACGAGGCCCATGAGCCGCCGCATGCGCTCCTTGCCGCCCGGACACAAGGTCGTGCGAATCGTGTGGTCGCCGAGCCCCGCGGCGATCGCGTCGAGCGGGACCGAGAGGTGACCCGAGTAGACGCCCAGGCTCGACACCGTGCCTCCGGGCCGAACGCATCGCAGGCACTCCTCGAACGTGCTCTGCCGCCCGAGCGCCTCGATGGCGACGTCGACCCCGCCGGTCAGGCGCCGGATCTCCGCCACCACGTCTTGCTCCCTGGGATCGATCACGACGTCGGCGCCCATGCGCTTGGCGATCTCCATCCTCTTGGGGATCGTCTCGACGGCGATGACGAGCGCGGCGCCTCGCAGACGCGCGCCGGCCGTCGCGCAGAGCCCGATGGGACCTTGCGCGAAGACGGCGACGGCATCGCCGATGCGCACCCCGCCGCTCTCGGCGCCCGCGATCCCCGTGGAGAGGATGTCGGGGCAGAGCAAGACGTCTTCGTCCGCCAGCGCGTCGGGGACGCGCGCGAGGTTCGCGCGCGCGTCGGGGACCACGACGTACTCGGCTTGGCACCCGTCGATCGTGTTGCCGAAGCGCCAGCCGCCGGTGGCTTCGAACCGATCGCCGCCGTGGCTGCATTGCGCGCCGTCGCCCGAGAGGCAGGCGCGGCACTGACCGCACGGCGTGATGGCGCCGACGATGACCCGCTCTCCCTTCGCGTAACCGTCGACCCCCGCTCCGACGTCTTCGACGCGCCCGACGAGCTCGTGACCGACGACGAGGCCCTGCCGCACCGGGTATTCGCCTTTGAGGATGTGCACGTCGGTCCCGCAGATCGTCGTGCACGTCGTCTTCACCAAGGCTTCCCCCGGTCCAGGTCGGGGGCGTGGGACTTCGCGGAGCTCGATCTTTCCCGTGCCGGCGAACACGGCTGCGCGCATCGTCTCCATGAAACGGCCTCCGAGGTTCGAGTGTCCCTTCCCTTCGAAGTTCGAGCATTTCGTCGGGGAGCCTTCGTCGTTCCGGGCGTCGTTCGTCGAGCAAAGAGCGCGCCGCGCCACGTCGTCGGGAGCGCGTGCTCGACCGCGCGTGCGATGCGAGCCGTGCGTTCGCCGCATCACGAGGTGTCACCATTCGGAGTCACCTCGGCGTCGGCGTCGGCGTCAATCCGGCGGGAGGCGAATTGCGCCACCGAAGCGTTGACGCCGCGGACGAGCCAACGAACGGGCGTGGACGCCGCGCGCCACGAGCGTGCAAGCACGGGAAAGGCGGGGCTTCGTGGGCGTCGTCGAAAAGCAATTTGAAAATGACTGTTGATTTCAACTCGAAACCATGAATTGTCGGGCCCATGAGAAAGGTGCAGCTCGGCCTGGGAACGTCGATGGTTTGGGGATCCGCGCTCGCCGCGTGCGTGCTGGCCTTCGCGGGCTGCGCAGCGACGGACAACGGCATCCTCGAAGGCGATTCCCCCAGCGATCCCGACGCGGACACGTCCAGCGCGACCGACGCCGGATCGGACGGCGCCGTGAACGACGTGTCGGACGCCGATGCCGATGCGGACGCCGACGCCGACGCACGCGCGCGCGACGGTGGCTCTTCCGATGCGAACGTCGAGCCGCCCGAGCCGACCGATCCCGTTTGCAAGGGAGCGCCGCTGGGAACGCCGTGCACGATCGGCGGCGAGATTTGCGACGGCAAGGATCGCTGCACCGTCGGGTTCGCCGTGGTTCGCGTCGGTGACGCCACGTTCTCCCTCGACAAGACGTCGGCCCCGGTGTTCGTCGAACGGAAGACGCTCACGGGGGTCGAGCTGGCGGCGCCCATCGCGCTGCCGACGTCGGCGAGCGGCGCCCAGCAGCCGTTCGCGCTCGAGGGCAAGCGCGACGACGAAGGCGGATTGTCGCTCTCCGAGGACGGGCATTTCCTCGTCCTCGCGGGGTACGCCGTCGTCCCCCATTACAAAGAAGTCCACGAGAGCTCTTCGACCTACGTCCCTCGCATCGTCGCGCGCGTCGGTGCCGACGGGAGCGTGGATACGTCGACGTCGCTCGGCGCCGCGTTCGACAAAAAGTCGGTGCGCGGCGCGACCTCCAAAGACGGGACTTCGTTCTGGGCGTCCGGCGAAGGAAAGAGCTCGACCGGCGGCGTCTACTACAAGGATTTCCAATCGGATACTGCTGCTATCCGTTTGGCGAGCGTCCTCGGGAGCGCGAACCAAGCGCACGTGCTCGGAGGACAGCTCTACGTGTCGGCGGACGACGAGCACTTGCCGAGCGTGTTCGCCCTCGGCACCGGCGCGCCGACGACCGCGGGGCAGACCGTCACGTCGCTCGCGGGGCTGCCGTCGGGCGACCACGACGAGACGTACGGCTTCGCGATCGTCGATGCCGACCCGGACGTCGCGGGGCTCGACACGCTCTTCGTCGCGAACGCCGGGGCCTCGGCCATCGTGAAGTGGACGTTCGACGGCACCTCGTGGAAGCAGGCGTACGCCGTCGACACGGGCGACGAGCCGCGCGGGCTCGCGGCGCGCGTCGACAGCGGCAACACGATCGTCACGCTCTCCGATCGCGGGAAGACCATCCCGACCGTCCAGACCGTGAGCACCGCCGGCAGCGGCACGGCGTTCCGCGGCGTCGCGTGGCTGCCTCACTGAGGAGGCGCGCGCTCACCGAGCGTCCGACGCCCGCACGGACGGCGCGAAGAGCCCGTCGAAGCTGCCTTCGAACCCGATCGCGGTGAACACGCCGTCGCGTCGCAAGATGAAGAGCGTGTCCTCGAACTCCGTGTGGATCCCCGCGACGCGCAGCACGACCGCGCCCTGGCTCGAGCCGAACGACGCGCCCCACGGCACGCGGAGCTGCGCGCCGACCGTGAGCGACCAGAGCGGCCCGAGCTCACGATCGCCCGTCCGCAAGCTCGGGACCATGAGCCGTCCGCCGTCGAACCCGGCGACGTACCCGCGCTCCCAGAACGACGCCGCCGTCTGCTTGTGGAAGCGCACGTCGGGCGCGAACGAGAGGCGCGGCGAGAGGTCCATCGCGTAGCGCACGTCGGTCGTCGACGCGTATTGCCCCCAGGTGTCCGTGTAGAGGCGCTCTTCGATCCGCAGCGTCGCCCACGACGAGCGGTGCAAATAGCGCGCGGTCACCGCGAAGCGATCGCGCGCGAGCGGCAATTGCTCGAGCGGTCGCTCGTCGAGCCGTGTGCCCTGGACCAACGCGACGGACGCGCCGTTGGGCAGGCGCCGCGCGGTCGCGGCGTCGAAGAGCGGGACGTAGCGGTACGGCTTGGATTGGTCGCCGCGCTCGAGCACGACGTCGCCGCCGAGCCAGAAGATCGACGACGGCCCGAGCACGAACGACGCGCCCGCGTTGATGCCGTGCCGGACGAGCGTGCGATGGAAGACGTCGAACGGCGTCTTCGCGCGCCCGATGGTGTCGTGGCCGAACGCGTAGCCGGCCGCGAGGTTGACGTGGTCGCGATCGAGCGCGAGCGACGTCTGCACGCCGCCGCCGAGCGAGAGGTAGTCGGGCTCGACGGACACCGAGCCGCTCCCGCCGATCTTCAGATCCCCAGGGCCGTATTGGCCGTCGACGGCGACGGCGTGGCGCGCCTCGGTCCAACGCGGCGACGCCGTGGCGACGATGTCGACGGACGCGGCGCTCACGACGTCGACGAGGTAGCGCGCGTTGGCCGAATACCCGGCGACGTCGTCGCGCACGCCGGCGCGCACGGTCGGGGTCACGACGGTCACGTGGTTCGTGTCGGCGTACGTCGAGAGCTCGGCGGAGGTTTGCACGCACCCGGGCGCCATAAGCGCCGCGTGTTCGTGTTCGCGTCGGCCTTCGGCGCGTCGGTCCTCGGCGCCTCGGCGGCGCAGCTTGCCGTCGATGCAGCCGCCCGCTGTATTCGGCGGGGTTCGCCGGCGTGTCGGCCCGCGCGTCGCGGACGAGCCATGCGGCCGCGACGACGCCGGCCAGGAAGATTCGCCTCCGTCGCGTCATGCCGTCAGTTGCAGCCGCAGCCGCCCGTCGAATCGAGGTTTCCGCCGGTCGCGCCTTCGTTCACGGCGCGCAAATGCTGCTCGCCGGGGCCGGCCGGATCGCCCTCCGTCATCGTCGGATGGGCGAGACGCCCGCGTTCGTACGGCGCCACGCGCGCGCACCCCACGCCGCCGAGCGCGATCCCGACGACGAGCGCGAACTCGAGCTCGAACCTCCGCGCGCCGCGCATCTTCTTCATTGCGGTCTCTCCCATTCCGAAGCCTGCTCGCAGCGCTCGACGTCGACGGCCCGTTCGAGCCACGACGCGAGGCAGCGATCTTGGACGCCGTCGCGCGCGAGCGGCGCGTTCCCTTTGTGGTGCTCGAGGCCGAGCGCCTTGCGGTAGAGCGTGAGCCGCTCGGGGTGGCTTCCGCCTTCGCGCACGACCTCGCTCGTCAACTCCGGCTCGATCGCGAACGCCGAGCGCAGGTTCGCGACGTGCTCGGCCTCCGTCGTCGACGACTGCCCCGGCACGTCGGTCGCCGAGAGGCGCATCCCGCGCCCGCTGTAGATGCGGAGCGGCCGCGCCGAATCCCCGTGGCAATCGAGCGATCCGCACCGGACGCCGAGCATCTCGCTGACCTGCGCGTACCCCTCCGGAAAGGGCGGCTCGAGCGATTCGACGTCGTTCGAGACGGCGCAGCTCGTCGCGATCGCGAGCATCGCGAACATCGCGAGCGCGTGGACGGCGAGCGCGTGGATCACGAGGCGCGCGCGCGTCATGGGCAACCCGTCTCCGGAAGCGTCCGCGGCAGGTCGTAGAGGTACACGCGGCCCGCGCCGCGCGGTCCCACGGGCTCGGCGTGGCAGCTCGCGCACGAGCCGTCGCGCTGGACGGGCGAGTCCATCTCGACCCGCGTTTCGCCGAAAGCGAGGGTGATCCAAAGCGGGTAGCGCGGCGCGAAGTCCTCCGGCGTCACGAAGAAGTTCCCCGCGCAGTTCGTGCCGGTTCGGAAGACGCGACCCGCGCCGTCCGTGAGCTCGACGACCACGTTCGGCGCCGGCGTCTCCGCGTCCGCGAACGCGTACACCGTCCCGGCGACCGAGAACGCGCGCGTGTCACCGTCGTTGCCGTCGTGGCACGCGAGGCAAGGTTGCCCCGGCCGATGAAGCGGGCCGGCCCGAACCGTCGGCGCCTCGGGGCCCAACGCGTCGATGCGATCTTCGCGCACGGGATCCGCGCACGCCCAGAGCCCGAGCACCATGAACGCGAGGCTCCGGCGGCTCCGACGTCCCGGACATCTCCGACATCTCCCGTAGCTCGCGACGCATCGCCCGCGGATCGCGGTCATGGCGCGCGGGTGATGGTGATTCCTTGGAAGAACGCGTCGTCCGTCGCTTCCGGAGCGGCGCCGTCGGGGCTCGTCGAAAACGGGACGACGCGGTGCGGTCCGGCCGGCTTCTTGGACGCCGAATCGTCCTCCGTGAACTCGACGTTCAAGAGGAACGACTCCCCTTCGACGGGCGCCCCGCGGTAATCGCGCCGATCCCACGTGACCGTGTGCGCGCCCGACGACTTGCGCGTCGCACCGGAGACGACGTCGATCTCGTCGGCCCGCGCGACCGCGCGGTAGGCGACGGCGTTCTTGAATCGCTTCGACCCCCACGTCTCGAGGGTGCGGACGAGGGCGCCGCTCTCGTCGGCGATCCAAATCGCACCGACGTTCTCCGGCGCATACTCCCCGCGGTAGCTCACGGTCGTCACGGAGATCTGGATGGCCCCCGCCGTCGGTTCGCCCGTCGAAGGATCGGAGGTCCCGTCCCCCGGCGCGCCCGGCTCGCCCGGCGTACCCGGCTCGCCCGACGATCCTTCGCCCCCGCTCGACGCATCGCCGCCCGAGCCTCCGCCGTCGGCGTCCACCGGCACGTTCACGCG
>JBGAHN010000099.1:0-20271 GCA_044226145.1 Labilithrix sp.
GACGGCGATCTTCGGGTCCAGGCGGTAGCCGCCTTCGTGGGTTTGGAGAACGTCGCGCAAGCCGAGGTTCCGCAGGGTCGTGAGGGCGACCTTCGTTCGGTTGGTCGCGGCCTCTGCGCGAACACTCTCGCCAGGCCAGGCGATGGAAAACAAATCGTCGAGCGAAAGGGACTGGGTCGGAGCCACGTGATGTTGCCGGACGAAGGCCAACACCAAATTCTTCAACAGCGTTCGTTTGCCGAGCTCGACACGCGGCGTGCCCAAGAGCTGAAACCAGGCGGCGTTCGACGCCACCGTGAGCTGCCGCGTCGACGCACCGTTCAAATGCTGGTTCAAGAGAGAGCGCGCAAAGCGAACCTCGTCCGGCTCGTGCGTCCAACCGTCTTCGTCGCTCGAGGATGCGCCGGCTTCGGTCAACAGCCGTCGCGCACGGTCGAGTGCTGCTCGTTCGGCGATCGCGTCGCCGTTCGTCGCGGCTTGGCGCGCTTTCACGAGGTCGAGGTGCGCGCGAAAAAAGTCCAAAAGCAGAGCGTCGCTCGGGAGCGCGGCTTCGGCGAGCTCGGAGGCCGCTTTTTCGAACGAGATTTCGGCCTGCTCGCGTCGGCCCAGATGGACGAACGCGACCGCCTTCGCGGCGACGCATAGGGCGGCGTGCCGAGCATCGTGACCCGAGCGATGGATGCGCTCGGCGTACGCGTAGTGCTCGCGCGCATGGTCGTAGCGTCGCTCCGTGAGCTCGACGTTCCCGAGGCACTGACGCGAAAAGGCCTCGCAAGGACTCGCCCCGACGTCGACCGCGAGCGCCCGCGCATGCTCCAACAAATCTCGAGCCCGCTCCGGGGATCCGCGTTCGAGCGCGACGGCGCCCGCGTAGATGGCCGCCGCGCTCTCGAGGCGACGATTGCCGAGTTCGCGAAAGATTTCGAGCGCCTCCTCGGATTGTTCGGCGGCGCCGTCCAAATCGCCGATCTCGGCGTTTCTTCCGGCCAAATCGACCAGCACGGAGCCTTCTCCATGACGCGCTCCGACGTCACGAAAAAGAAGGAGGGCCTCTTCGAGATCGCGGATCGCTTTGCGTGCATATCCTTGCCTCGAAAGAAGAAAGGCGTGGTCGCAGAGCACGCGAGCCCGAACGAGAGCAGATACGTCGCCTCGCGAAATGCGACGGAACGCCGCTTCGAAATGAGCGCATGCGTCGTCCAGATTTCCCAGGAGCGCCTCGGCGCAACCGAGCTTGCCGCACGCGAGCGCAAAGGTCGCGACGTCGTGCGTGCGTTCGGCCAGCTCGGAGGCGTGCGTCAGCGAAGCGACGGCGTCGGTGTGGCGGCCACGCACGTGGAACGCCCACCCGCGGAGGAAGAAGGCACGTCCTTTCAGACGCTCGTCGACGACCACGTTTTCGGCATCTTCCAGGACGTCGCCGAGGCGCTTCGCGTAGCTTTCGAGTGGACCCCGCGTGAAAGGAACGGGAGCGACGGCGACGAGCGCTTCGAGTAGCACGGAGATGCTTTCACTCGTTCGAGGAGCTCGTCGTGCGCTTTCCTGGATCCCCTCGAAGTTTCCGAGATCGTGCTGAAGATCCCGGCGAAATTGCGGTTCGACGAGGTCCACGTATTCCAGCGAAAGGCCGCCGTAGGCCTTCAAGAAATACGCCGCATGCGCCCGCCGTGCGGCTTCGGCGAGACCGAGCTCGTCGAGGCGCTCGGCGGCGTACGCCCGAACGCTTTCGTAGAGCTTGTACCGACGCGCACCGTTGCCTTCGACGGGTTCGTAGGTTTGCACCAAGGATCGGTCGTGGAGAGCCTGCAGGAGGTCGAGCGCGCGTTCGCCGAGGAGGTGATCGGCGGCCGCCAACGTCCAGCCGCCGCGAAAGATTGAACAGACGGCGAGCGCCTCCCGCTCGGGGCCAGTGAGTTGCTCCCAGGATCGGTCGATTTCTCGGCGGAGAGAGCCGTGGCGCGAGGAGGAGGACGGAGCGCTTCCCAGCGTATCGAGCTGCCGCGGAAGGAGCTCGAGGAGCTGACGGATGCCCAGCATGCTCGCGCGAACCGCGCAAAGTTCGATCGCGAGCGGGATGCCGTCGAGATGCCGAACGATGGTGGCGACGATGGGAGCATCACTCGACGAGAATTCGAAATCGGCGCGCGCGAGCTTCGCTCGGTTGGAGAAGAGTCGCACGGCCTCGCTTCCGGCGATGAGAACAGGGTCCTTCTCGTCTTCCGCGGGGAGCGCGAGCGGCGGGAGTTCGAAACAGCACCCCGGCGGCCAGTGGAGGCGCACGCGCGAAGTCACCAAGAAGGTGGCGTCGCGTGCGAGGTCGAACAGCTTTCCCAGGGCGAGAGATCCGACGTCGACCAATGGCTCGAAGTTGTCGAACACGACGAGCAGGCGTCCGCGCGTCGCGAGCATGCGCCCGAGATCGTCCACCGTTTCGTCGACGGTCGTACCGATGAGAGGAGCTTCGAGGATCCCGGCGAGGGCCGTGCACATCGATTCGACGGTCGTTGCGTCCGACAAGTCGCAGAAGAGCACGACCTGGCCAGCCGCCACGCGCCGCTCTCCGAGGCGGCGCGCAAGTCGGGTTTTGCCGACGCCGCTGGGACCGAGCATCGTCACCAGACGCTCGTTCGCCAGGAGGCCGTCGAGCATTTCGAGCTCTTTTTCGCGGCCGATGAAGCTCGTACCGTACGAAGTCATTCCGCCGACGGTCTCCACCCTGCTGGAGAATAGCGGATCCGCGGCGCGAGCATCGGCGTCGCTACCGATGCCCGCGGCTCGCGGCGCGGACATTCCAAGCGTGCCGGAAAAACAGTGGGCCCACTGGGACTCGAACCCAGGACCTACGGATTAAAAGTCCGCAGCTCTACCGACTGAGCTATAGGCCCGCGAGCTGCTCGACCGAGCCACGAAAAGCGTGGGGGCAAGCACTCGACGGCAGGCACCCTACCCCGCGCGGGCGCGCCTCGTCCAGCGAGGATTTCACCGGTGAAAACTCACGCGGGGCCGCGGCGTCGCGAACGGCAGGTGGAGATGGGAGGCGCGGCGTCGCGATCGCGGGACGAGGCGTGGGCGCGCGCGGCGGGCGTGCCGATCGACGCGCAGAATTTGATGATGCCGGCGGCGCACGGGGCTCTCGTCACGTGGTCGGCGCTCGCTCGAAGGAGCGGGGTGGCGTCGGCGACGGCCACCCGGTAGCCGCACGCCGCGAAGAGGAAGGACGCGTGGGCCCCGCGGGCGACGCCGATGGAGTACGACGGCGCGCAACCGAGGTGCTCGAACGCGACGCGGGCGCCCGTCGCGACGTTGACGCCGGCGGGGATGACGGTCAGCTCGCCCCGGGCGGCGTCGAACCCTGCGTCGAACCCCGCGCGACGCAGCCGGGCCGCGACGGCGGGGACGGATCGCGCGTCCGCGAGCCGCGCGGAAATGGCGATGCGACCATACGTCGGCTCGCGGAGGCCCCACGCCACGAGCTGCGCGTGGAGGCTCCGCGGCAACGACGGCGCGAGCGGATGCTCGGTCGGAGGGCTGGCGAGGTAGAGGACGGCGCCGCCTTCGGCCACGATGGCGTCGAACGCGTCCAGCGTCGGCAGCGCCGACATGCATCGCTCGAGCTCCCGCCACGTGACGAGCACGATGCGTCGCCCGGCCCGACGCATGCGCGCGAGCGCCTCGAGCCCTTCGGTGGACGCCTCTCCCCCTGCCGCAACGAGCACGTCGTCGGCGACGGCAAGCGCGCGAAACTGCATGTCGACCCCCGACCGGACGAACGCAAGCACCGTTCCGCGTTCGATCGATCCGCGGTCCCGCGCCGCCGTCCGCGACCTTGACGACGTGGGGAGCTCATGTCATTCATGCAAATGAATCGCATTTTCTATTCATGAGATCCCACGCATGAACGCATCGAATCCTTCCTCCGATCCATCGAGGGCCCCCACGTTCCAATGGAAGCTCCTGATGGTGGAGACCTTCCTCTGCACCCTCGCGATGATGTCCTTCGTGGCCCTCATCGGGCCCATCGCGCGAACGGTCGGCCTCGCGCCGTGGCAAGCGGGGGCCGCCGTGACGTTGGGCGGCGTCACGTGGGCGCTGTTCGCGCGGCCGTGGGGGGTCGCGAGCGATCGCTACGGCCGTCGTTCGATCCTTCTGCGCGGCCTCGCGGGCTTCGTCCTCTCGTACGCGGCCATGTGCGGGTTCATCGTCGCCATCCTTCGTTGGCATGCCCCCACGATCGTGGCGTTCGTCGGCGTCGTCGCGCTCCGTGGGATCGCGGGTGCGTTCTACGCCGCGGTGCCGGCGACCGCCTCCGCGCTCGTCGCCGATCACGTCCCGCCGGAAAAACGCGCCGGCGCCATGGCGATGCTGGGAGCCGCCAGCGGCACCGGCATGGTCGTCGGGCCGGGCCTCGCGGGTCTGCTCGCGACCCGAGATCTGGCCCTTCCGCTCGTCTTCACGGCGGCGCTCCCGGCCATCGCGTGGGGGGTGCTCTGGCGAGGGCTCCCGCGAAAAGAGCATCGCACGACGCCGAAGGGCCCCGCGCTGAAGATCGGCGACGTCCGCCTCCGACGGCCGTTGACGGTCGCGTTCGTGGCGATGTTCAGCGTCGCCATCGCGCAGGTCACCATCGGGTTCTTCGCGCTCGACCGCCTTCGTCTCGATCCGCCTTCGGCCGCTCGCGCCGCCGGCATCGGGCTCACCGTGGTCGGGGTCGGATTGATCTTGGCGCAGACGATCTTGCCGAAGCTCGGGTGGTCGCCGGCGCGCCTCATTCGATGGGGAAGCCTCGTCTCGGCGGTCGGCTTCGCTTCGGTCGTCTTCGCCACGACGACGTCGGCCTTGTGGGCCGGCTATTTCTTCGCCGCGGCGGGCATGGGGTGGGTGTACCCGTCGATCTCCGCGCTCGCGGCGAACTCCGTCGAACACGACGAGCAAGGCGCGACGGCGGGGACGGTGGCGGCGGCCCAGGGGCTCGGCATGATCGTCGGACCGCTCGCAGGGACGCTCGTCTACGGCGTCGACAGCCGCGCGCCGTACGCCCTCGTCGCCGGCCTCTTGAGCGCGACGGCGCTGTGGCCGGCGCCCGAACGACCGCGAGGATCGCCCGAGCGGCAACGAAGCGCGCCGGATTCGGAGGCTTCGGTGCAAGGACCGGTGATGGAGCTCGCCGTGGGTGAAACGCGCGCGACGGGACAAATCCGCGACTGATTCGCTTTTTCTACATTGTCCCGCGCGCCGTTCCACCCCGCGGCGAACGTTCAGAACGTCCCCACCGCGCCGACGCCCGCGCCGGCTCGACCGAACGACGTGGGCAGCACGTGCAGCTCGGGCTTGGGAGGCGCCTTGGCGACGGTGCGGCTGCTCGACGAGTCGGGGACGAAGAGCGACGCGACGGCGAGGCCGATACCGGCCGCCTGCGCGACGCCGCTCGCGACGAGGAGCGCGTTGTTGAAGTCCTCGGTCGCGTTGCACTGCCCGAAGCCGCAGGTGCGATCGCCCATGTCGAGCCACGGCCCGGCGACGGGGATGAACAGCTTCTTGTCGGCGTCGTTGCCGCTCGCGGCGCCGACGATGACGGACGCGCCGTACGAGCCGACGAAGAGCACGCTGCCGAGGCCCAAGAGCGGCTTGTTCGGCGACCACGACGGCTTCTCGGCGCCGACCCCTTCGTAGTATTCCGCCGACGTGGTCGACGTCGTGCTCGTCGCGACCGGGGGCGGGACGGACGGCGTCGTGACGGTCGTGTCACGGCCGGTGGTGCCGTACGGCTGGAGAGTCTCGTCGGAGTCCGTTCCGTACGGCATGCCCGACGCGCCGTTCGGCATCGGTGCGTCGGTCCCGCGCGGGGGCTCGGGGTTGATGCCCGTCGGCTGATCGGGCGTCGGCTGAATCGTGTCGTCCGCGCGGCTCACGCCGGTGCCCGCGAGCACGATCCCCGCGGCCGCGAGGGCGGAGAGAGACTTGTGAAGCGTCGTCATGGGTTGACCTCCTGTCGTCGCGCTCGTCGCGAGCGCAGCGTCGCCCGTCCCCAGAGCAACGGCGGTGCCGGAGCAGGCACGGCGGCCGCGCGACACCGCGCGCCCGAGGTCGCCGAAGCAAGCGCGAGCCGACCCATCGCGGCGACATTCGACGCACGGCGCCGCCCTCCGTTCGCATGACCTCGGACGACGACGGAAAGACAGCTCCGGCGTGGGGGAGCGAAGGCCCGGCCATCAACGTTGTCACACCGTCACAACGGTTCACCGCGGCTCACGACGGCTCGGCCGTGGTCCACGAGCACGTCGGACGGGCGCGTTCCTTGCGTCGAACTCCGGCATGATTCGATGGCCGGACGAACGCACCTTGAGGCCCGTCGCGCGCGACGCCCTCGAACGATTCCGGGAGACGACGGCGGCGCTCGAGCTCGCGTCTTCGAAGGCACGCTGGGAGATCTCGGCGCTGCCGTGGCTCGACGAGCCGCCGCTCCGGATCCAGCTCCAAGACCAGAACAGCAACGACGCCGTCGACTTCACCCTCGACGAGGAGGGCCTCTGGCGACTCGAGCGGGAACCTCGGCACCTGCTCCCGCTGTCCGACGAAAGGCTCGCCGAGGATGCCCGAGCGCTCGTCCCCGACGAAGCGACAGCGGTGGCGCACCTGTGATACGACCGCGGGCATGAGAGATCTTCGACGCATCGTGGGGGTCGCCGTCGTCGCGAGCCTCTTGGGTGGGACGGGCTGCAGCAAGATCCAAGAAAAGATCACGGAGAAGGTCGCCGAAAAAGCGGCCGAGAAGGCGGTCGAAGCGCAGACCGGCGGCAAGGTCGACATCGACTCGAACAACGGCTCGATGAAGATCAAGGACGAGAAGACGGGCGCCGTCGTCGAGTGGGGCACGCAGGCCAAGCTCCCCGACAACTGGCCGTCCGACGTCCCCGTCTACCCCGGCGCGGCCATCCGCGCGTCGATGAGCACGAACGACGGCTCGTCGCTCAGCCTCGAAACGACCGATTCCATCGACAAAGTCTCGAGCTTCTACAAAGGCAAGTTGAGCGGCTTCAAGAAGGAAGCCGAGATGGACATGGGCGCGACGAAGATCGTGTCGTACAGCGAAGGAAAGCGGAAGGTCTCGCTGACCTTCAGCGAGTCCGACAAATCGGACGACAAGAAGACGACGGCGATCCAGATGATCGTCGCCACGCAGAAGTAGGCCCCGGAGGACCGCTCAGGCCGAGCGGAAGAACTCGACGCTCGTGCCCAGGTGGCCCAGCCGGCGCGCTTCGAGGCACGCCGGCGAGCCGGCCTCGACGATGCGACAATCGTCGGGGCGGAACTCGTAGATCGCGCACGGGTAGAGGCCAGGGGCGGACACGTCGAGGCCGCCGCAGCGCTCGCCCGTGTTCTTCACGAACCGGAAGTACGGCGGGTGGAGCTCCGTGTAGAGCTCGAGGCGGCGCTTGCCCATGCGCGCTTCGTCGGCCTCGAGCAGGTGCACAGTCTTCGGACCGTGATGGCAGCACCGGCCGCACGCGACGCAGTCGGCGCCGTCCGGATCGGGGATGCCTTCGATCGGCGAGAGGCCCATGCGCGAGGTCCTACCGCGGCCCCGGGCGCCCGTCGAGCTCACGCGTCGGGCGCCGGCGGCGCTATGCCTTCGCCGGCAACGGGACCGGCCAGCGCACGTTCTCGAGCATCGGGGCGACCGCGCGGAGCTCGCGGCGCAAGGCTTCGGCCGACGGGCGGCGGCGCGGATCGGGCTGGAGGGCGTAGACGAGCAGCTCCATCAGCGGACGGATCTCGGGGTGATCGACGAGCGCCCGCACCGGCGGCGGCGCGCCGTCGTGCGAGACGTGGAGCGAGATCTGCGCGACGGCGTTCGGCGCGTCGAAGAGCACGCGCCCCGTGACGAGCTCGAACGCGAGGCACGCGAACGAGTAGATGTCGGCGGCCATGGGCGTCGGCACCATGCCCTTCGGCGAGACGCCCCAGATCTCCGGGGCGCCGTACGGGCCCGTGCCGCAACCGCTCCGGATCTTGCGGCCCGCGAGCCCGAAGTCCACGAGGACCGGCTGCTCGCCGCGGCGGAGCACGACGTTCGACGGCTTGAGATCGAGGTGGCCGAGCCCCGCGGAGTGCATGGCCTCGAGCCCGGCGAGGACCCCGTCGAGCGCCTCGATGCATTTCGTCATGTCGAACGTGCGGGCGGCGATGACGCGTTCGAGCGTCACGCCCTCGACGAGCTCCATGACCAAGATCGGCAGCGGCCGCGACGACAGGTCGAACGTGACGAACCGGGCGAGGTTCGCGTGGTTCGGGAGCATGATGAGGGCCGAAGCCTCGTCGCGGAAGAGCTTGAGGAACTCTTCTTGCGAGACGGAGCGCGCCGCGGTCGCCGTGTAGTCGGGGACCTTGAGCGCGAAGCGTTCGGCCTTGGGATCGTGGCGATCTTCGACCCGATGCACGACGAAGACCGACGCCGTCCCGCCGACGCCGAGCGCGCGAACGACGTAGAAGCCGCCGAGCGTGCGGCGCGCGGGGAGCCACGCCGGCAGCTCCGTCGGCGCGGCCATCGCGACACCTTCGCGGGAGGGGCGCTCGATGGGGAGCTCGCCGATCGTCCAGAGCACGGCGGACAAGAGCCGGCCGATGCCGACCGGGAGCTCGGAGGAGAGCGCGTCGATGGCCGGCGCGAGGATCTCGTCGGTGAGCGACAGCTCCGTGCCCGCGAGCACGCGCGCGACGGCCGCGCCGAGGGCCTTGACCTGTGGGGGCGACGACGGGCGCGCGTTGCCCTTCGCCTTTTCGATGCGCCCCGCGGCGCCGGCGCACATCTGCGCGAGGCCGACGGCCCACGTCTCGACCGCCGCCACGATGTCGGGGTCGAGCGCGTCGTGCGGGGCGAGCGCGCGGAGCGATCCCGCCACCGTCACGGCCGACAAAGCGGCGTGCAGGCGCACGAGCACGGTCCGGAGGGCCTCGCTCCGCGCCGAGGCTTCGAGCGAGAGCTCGCTGGCGAAGCGCTCGAGGGCCTCGAGGCGCGCCTTCGTCGTCGGGCCGCGCGGCGCGTCCGATCGCGGGAAGAGGGAGTCTCCGGCCTCGGCGCTCGCGGGCTGCAAGGGAGCCTCGGATTCGCGCAAGAACAGGGCGTAGCGCGACAGGACGTGGCGCAGATCGGGGTCCATCGACGCCTCGGCGAGCGCGTCGAATTCGACCGCCGTCTTGATGCGCTGCGAGAGGACCAGGAACGCGTCGATGACGTCGCAGCCTCCGAGGCGCAGGAGCGCGTCGAGCGCGCGGGCGAGCGTGGCGAGGAGGGTGCGCGCGAAGACGGGCGACGGGCCGCGCTCGAAGTGCTCGAGGAGCGCGCGGACGAGGCGGAGCCAGAGCGCGCGCAGGCGTTCGGCGCGCTGCGCTTCGCCGGTCTCGAACGCGTCGATGCGCGGGCGGGAGACGGGCACGACGGCGGCGCTTCCGTCGGAGAGATCGCCGTCGACGAGGTGCAAGAGCGCACGAAGGCGCCGGAGGCGGAGCGTCGGGTGCGCGATGGACTTCGCGTCGGAGGAGACCTCGTCCGGGGTCTCGCGGAGCACGATCCACTCGCCGATGCGCTCACGGACGGCGTCGAACGCCTCTTCGCTCGCGCGCACCTGTTCGGCCGAGCCGCCGAGCTTGAGCAGATCGCCGACGACGTGACGCTCGAGCAGGCCCATGTCGAGATCGCGGAGGACCGCCATCGACGTGCGGCGCGCGATCGATCCGCTGCCGTCTTCGAGATCGTCGTCCTTCGCGATGACCTCGAGCGCGTCGATGCTGCCTCCGGCCGTGACGACGAGCTCGCGCGCGCGGGCATGGGCCGCCTGCGCGCCTTCGGTCGCGAAGACTTCGAGCGCGCGGCGCACCTGCTCGCGGAGCGATTCCTGGTCGCGCGCCGTGCTCACGTCGTCGAGATCTCGAATGATTTCGCGACCGAGCGCGACCGCCCCGTCGTCGTCGCCGCGCGGTTTGCCGGCGTCCGAGCGCAGGAGCGTGAGCGCCTTTTTCGCCGCGTGCTCGACGACCTTCGAGGCTCCGTACTCGCGCGGGAGCTCCGCGACGGCTTCCCCGACGTCGGGGTGCGCCACCTCGAAGAGCACGTCGAGCATCTTCGTCGCCGCCTCGGGCTCGGCTTCGATGGCGCGCGGGAGCCCCCACACGAACGCGAGCGCGCTGCCGGGATCTTCCTCCGAGAAGAAGCCGCGTTTGACGAGCGCCTGGAGCATCTTCAAGGCCTCGTCGGGGCGCACGGCCGCGAACGCCGCGAGCGAGGCCACCGATCGGCGCCACTCCGTCGGCGAGAGACGTTCGCGGAGACCGTCGAAGATTTGCGCGCGGAGCTCCGGGACCCACGCCGCCACGAGGCCGCGCGCGACCGCGACGTAGCGCCACACGAGCGATTCGCGATCGGCGAGGAGGCGCTCGAACGCCGGGGCGACGGCGTCGGAAGCGAAGATGCGGAGCGCGTGCGTGTCGCCCATCTGGGCGCGCCGAGCCACCTCGCGGGCGGCGCGCTCGAGGAGCTTCGCCGCGAGCCGGCGCGCCGGCAGCGACCGCGTCGACGGCCCCGCGACCCACTCCCGGGCGTATTCGCGGCGCCCCACGAGCGCCAACGCGAGCGGCCCGTCCGAAATGCCGGCGGAGAGAGGGAGCTCGCACACGAGCCCGATGCGCGCGCGCATGCCGGCGCTCGTGAGCCCCTTGCCACCGGTCTGCGCCATGACCGTGACGACCGCGGCGAAGGTCTCGGCGTTGGCGGCGAGCAGGCGCGAGAGGACGCGCCGCCCGAGATCGCGCTGCACGGGTCCGACGGGGAGCGCCGCAGCGAGCATGTAGAGCCCGACGCCCGCCGCGGCCGGCGAGAGCCAATCGAGATCGTCGACGAGCCCGTTCTGGAGCGCCACCTGCACGCCCTTGACGAGCACGTCGGGGTGGAGACCTTCGAGCGGGCTCGGGCCTTCTTCCGTGCTCGCGCGCGAGAGGGCCGCCATGGCTTGACGCCAGAGCGCGCGGCGCTCGTTCGGCGGCGCGGTGGCGAGCTCGAGGAGGCTCGCGACGTAGAAGGCGGGATCTCTCACGACGGGTTCTTCCAAGGGTACTTGTTCGGGCGGCCTCCACGCAAAAACCCGCGCTGAAAATCGCGCGCGACGTCGGGAGGTGGGCCGATGGGCGACGGAGGGATGGCCGAGCGGCAGAGCGGGCAAAGCGCGAAACATCGTGCTAGAAGGCCGCGCGTGATCGTCCTCGACAAAGTCACCAAGCGGTTCGGCCCGAAGATCCTCTTCGAGAACGTCTCGATGCAGTTCGACCCGGGCAAGCGCTACGGCCTGACCGGCGCGAACGGCGCCGGCAAGTCGACGCTCCTCAAGATGCTCGAAGGCAACGAAGACACCGACACCGGATCCATCACGATCCCCGGGAATTTGCGGCTCGGTGTCCTCAAGCAGAACCATTTCGAGTACGATCAGGAGCGCATCCTCGACACCGTCATCATGGGCAACAAGGCCCTCTGGGCCGCCATGCAGGAGAAGGAGCAGCTCCTCGCCGGCGAGATGACGGACGAAGCGGGCATCCGCCTCGGCGAGCTCGAGGGGACGATCGGCGAAGAGAACGGCTACATGGCCGAGAGCGAAGCGGCCGAGCTGCTCGTCGGTCTCGGCATCCCGTCCGACAAGCACGAGTCGAAGATGAACAGCCTCGCCGGAGGCTACAAATTGCGCGTGCTCATCGCGCAGGTGCTCTTCGGCCGCCCCGACGTGCTCTTGCTCGACGAGCCGACGAACCACCTCGATCTCGAGTCGATCCGGTGGCTCGAGCACTTCTTGACGTCGGAGTTCAAGGGAACGCTCGTCGTCGTCAGCCACGACCGACACTTCCTGAACGAGGTCGTGACGCACATCGCCGACGTCGACTACGGCACCGTGACCGTCTACGCCGGCAACTACGCGGACTTCGTCGACGCGAAGTACGAGAACAACCAGCGCGCCGCCGCGCAGGCCGCCACCGCGAAGAAGAAGGTCGCCGAGCTCCAGGAGTTCGTGCAGCGCTTCGGCTCTCACGCGAGCAAGAGCAAGCAGGCCCAGTCGCGCGTGAAGCAGATCGACAAGCTCAAAGAGGAGATCGAGGCGCGGGGCCCGAAGCGATCGAGCCTCGTCCGGCCGTTCATCCGCTTCGAGTTCGACAAGCCCTCCGGGCGCGACGTCGTCCGCATGGAGAACGTCTCGAAGTCGTTCAAGGACGAGAACGGCAAGGAGATCGTCGTCTACGAGAACGCCTCGTTCAACGTGAACCGCGGCGACAAAATCGCCGTGACGGGCCCGAACGGCATCGGCAAGTCGACCTTGCTCAAGCTGCTCGTCGGCGGGTTCTCGGGGCTCGATCCCGACACGAAGCAAGACGCGCTCACCGCGGACACCGGAGAGGTGCGCTGGGGGCACGAGGTATCCGTCGGCTACTTCGCGCAAGACACGCACGAGGCGCTGAACCGCACCGCCTCGGGGATGAACGCGTTCCAGTGGCTCTACCAGTGGGACAAGCTGCGTCCTCAAGAAGAGGTGCGCGGCACGCTCGGCAAGCTCCTTTTCAGTGGCGAGGCGGGCCTCAAGCAGGCGGCCACGATGTCCGGTGGCGAGTGCGCGCGCCTGCTCCTCGCCAAGCTCGTGCTCTTGAAGCACAACGTGCTCATCCTCGACGAGCCGACGAACCACCTCGACATCGAGTCGATCGAAGGCCTGCTCGACGGCCTGAAGATGTTCAACGGCACGATCGTCTTCGTGAGCCACGACCGGCACATGGTCAGCGAGCTGGCCACCCGGATCGTGGAGCTCCGCCCGAAGACCGACGGCCGCGGCGCCGACATCGTCGATTTCGGCGGCACGTACGACGAGTTCCTCGAGCGCGAAGGCCGCGATTTCACGCGGCGTTGAGGCGAAAGAACCCGAGCGCGGCGACGGCGATGAGCAAGTGGGGGGCTCGCACCTGCGCGATCGCGACGGTCGCTTCGATCCATGTCGCCGCCGTCGCGCTGTTCTCGCCGAGCGTCGCGCACGCGAGTCCGTCCGCGAAGCTCGTGTACGTGCGGGGCCCGGGAGCGCAGGCGTGTCCGTCCGAATCGGATCTTCGTCAGGCCGTCGCGCTTCGCTTGGGGTACGATCCGTTCTTCCCGACGGCGCCGAAGACGGTCATCGCGCAGCTCCGCCGTGACGATGCGCGGCGCGCTTACCTCGGGACGGTTCAGATCGTCGGCGACGACGGGAACGCGCGAGGTTCGCGCGATCTGGCGTCGAACGGCGACGACTGCGCCGAGCTCGTGCGCGCCATCGCGCTCGCGGTGAGCCTCGCCCTCGACGACTTGGACGAGGCTCCTTCGCCCGACGAACCGGCCGAGCCGCCCTCGGAATCGTCGGAGGGTCGAGTCGCCACCGACGACGTCGGCACGAAGGACGAGCGGGCGCCCGCGAACGACGAGGTGGGCGCGACGGCCGAACGCCGATCGTCGAGCGAGCCCTCCCCGCCTCCGAATCCTCCGAAGGGCGCTCGCGGAGCCAGGTTCGACGCGAGCGCGGGCCCCGTCCTTTCGTTCGGGACCGCGCCGGCCGCCGCCTTCGGGGCGAGCGCCGCTGGTGCGCTTCGCTACGGAATCGTCGGGCTACGCCTCGACGTTCGTGGGGAGTGGCCGTCGTCGACCTCCATCGCACCGCGCGGCCGCGTCCAGACGAACACGGTCCTCGGTTCGCTCTCGGGCTGCGCTTACGCGAAAATCCCTTTCGTGTGCGTGGGCGCGGGCATGGGCGTCCTGTGGTCGACCACGGATCGGATCACGTCTCCGGCGAGCGACGAGGCCCTCGTCGCCACGGCGCTCGCGCGAATCGGCGCGGATTTTCCGATCGGAGGCGCGCTCTATCTGGAGCCCTTCGTCGAGGGCGCCGCGAACCTGACGCGCCACAGCGTCGCGGTCAACGGCGCCAACGTCTTCACCGTGCCCTTGTTCGCCGCGACGACGGGAATCCACGTGGGCGGACATTTTTTTTTAATGGGCGAGGGGGCCCTCGACCAAGCTTCGGGCGTGGAGCCACGCGAACCGGAAAGCACGACGCGATCCGCCGACGTCGTGTTCCGCGAGCTCTTCGACGCGCACGTCTCGTACGTGGCCGCGTCGCTCGGACGACTCGGGATCGACGCGCGCGATCGCGACGATCTGGTGAGCGAAGTGTTCGTGCGGGTCCACCGAGAGCTGGAAACGTACGAGCGAGGGCGACCGATCCGTCCTTGGCTCTTCGCGTTCGCCGCGCGCGTGGCCTCCGAGCATCGCCGCCTGGCGCGGCATCGGCGCGAGGTGCTGGGGGAGCCGCTCGACGTCGCCTCCACCGAGCCGGCGCCGGACCGTAGGCTCGAAGAGCGGGAGGCTCGCCGCGTCATCCACGACGCGCTCGAGACCCTCGACATCGACAAGCGCGCCGTCTTCGTCCTGCACGATCTCGACGACACGCCGGTCCCCGAAATCGCCCGCGCGTTGAAAATCCCGGAAGGAACGGCGTATTCGCGCCTCCGCGCGGCCCGCGCCGAATTCACGGCCGCCGTTCGTCGCGCCCAGCTCGGAGGACGATCATGACCAAACTTCTCGTCCCCCTCGATCCCGACATTCGCGATTTGCTGGCCGCGGAGAAGGCCGTCGTCGAGCTCGATCCGAGCCACAAGGAGGCCCTTTTCGCGACCGCGATGGCGAGCGTGGGGGTGGGCGCGCCGGGCTCCGGTGCGATGCCGAACGAACCGAGCGGAACGTCGGCGAGCGCGACGGGCCGAGGTACGACCCCGGCGTCGCCTCCCCCGATCGACGCCGCGAGCGCCGTGCAGACGACAGGCTCGATCGCGACGTCGGGACTCTCCGCCACGCGCGCCGTCGTCGCCATCCTGACGACCTTTGCCCTCGGCGTCGGTGCCGGCGTCGCGCTCGAGCGGCACGTTCTCGCCCCTCCCCCGTCGAGCAC
This sequence comes from Labilithrix sp., assembly GCA_044226145.1. Taxonomy (GTDB): domain Bacteria; phylum Myxococcota_A; class Polyangia; order Polyangiales; family Polyangiaceae; genus Labilithrix. The sequence goes on from JBGAHN010000099.1 coordinate 14,997, forward strand.
GGCCCCCTCCCCTTCCCCGCGGGTGGTCCCGACGGCATCGGCGTCGGCCTCCGTGCCCGAGACGAGCGACGCGCCGCTCGATCGACCGGGAGTGCAGGTTTCCTCGCTTCCGGAGGCCAGCGTTACGCCTCCCGCCGATGTTTCCGTGGCCAAGAACGACGGCGCGGTGTCGGCGCGAGGTCTCGCCGCCGAGCGCGCGCTCTTGGACGTTGCTCGGCGTTCGCTCGCGAGCGGCGATCCGAACGCCGCGCTCGCCGCGAGCGACCGCCATGCCAAGCAGTATCCGGCCGGTGCGCTCGTCGAAGAGCGCGAAGCCATCGCCATCAAGAGCCTGGTCGCGCTCGGTCGCTCGGACGAAGCGAAGGCGCGCGCCGGCGCCTTCGAACGGCGCTTCCCGAGCAGTCTCTTGCTCCGCGCCGTCCGCGCCGCCGCATTCGGCGCTCCTTGACACTTTCTTTAATGGGCCCGACCCGCGACGACCAAGGGATGGACATGATTCGACGAACGCTTCGTGCCAGCCTTCTCTTCGTCCTGCCCTTCGCCGTCTTCGCCGCGTGTGACAGCGAGCGCCTCGACGGTGGGACCGACGCCCCCGACGCAGCTACCGGCCACGCGGACGGCGGGGTCGATGGCCTCGACGCAGCCATCGATGAGAAAGATCCGTCGAAGGGCGGCGGCAGCATGCCCCAACCCACCGAAGGCGCCGTCGCTGGAAGCATCCTCGGCAAGCCCTTCATCCTCGCGTCCGCCGAAATCGAGATGGGCCCGAACAGCGAATGGATGCTCACGCTCTCCAACTTCGACGGGCAGTGCCATGCGGGAACGCTCCCGCTGGGCCCCGACACGATGTTCGTCACGGTCCATCCCCTCGTTCCGGGACCGACTCGAAGCTTGCACGTGGGAGCTTCGGATCAAGGCCAACCCACGTCGACCGTTTCGGCGACGTTCCAAGTGGGCCTTTACCCGACCAGCGAAACGGGTGGGACGACCGTTCTTCAGGAAATCAGCGGAACCATGACGATCGGCACCTGGTCGGACGAGCCTGGAAGCTCCGTTCGGGGGACGATCGAACTTTCGACCGCCAACTGGAACGATCACGTGTCGGGCGACTTCGTCGCGACGATTTGTCCGCCGGCCGCGCAGGGCGACGCCGGCGAGCACCGCTGATCATCCTCGCCCATCGAGGCACGCGGGGCCGTTCGTTCGAGCGCGCCTTGACCGCCGGCAACGAGGGCGAAAAGGCGCTCTGAACCTCGTTTTGCAGCGCTCGCCGAGAACGAAGGCGGCGGTGAGGAAAGCCTTCCGGAGGCACGCACGTCCTTGTACGGTGGCGCCCATGTTCAGGGCTGCCGAAAGGCATCGCGCTTCCGGATCGAGGTTCGGTCGCACGCTCGATTTCACCTGGCCGTCCTTGGCGATGGCGCTCCTCGCCGTGCCCTGCCTCGTCGCCATCGTGGCGTGCATCGTGTTCATCGCGCGGAGCCCCAACGGCGACAACCTCTACTTCGCGCAGATGTGGATCGACCTCGTTCGATCCCCGGCGTCGATCAAGACGTGGCAGATGCAGCCGGCGCCGTCGTACGTGCCGGACGGCCTCCTGTTCTTCCTGTCGATGCTGCTCACGCACGATCCGGGCGTCGGCCTCGGGCTCTTCTGCGCCGTCGTCCTCGTCGGCTACGCGGGCTTCACGTACTGGACGTGCGCGCCGTTCGCCGGGACACGCTGGGCGCTGCTCGCCGGCGCGATCGTCGCGGCGCTGCTCGGGGTGAGCGTCTGGCTCGAGCCGATGATGACGAACGTCGTCTACACGAACCACCACGGCCTCGCGATGACGGCAGGGATCGTGGGCCTCGTGATCATGGACCGGCCGCTGTCGCTGCGTTACGGCGTCGCGCTCTTCTTGCTCGCGTTCTTCTTCACGGTCTCCGACAAGATCGTCCTCGCCTGGTCGCTCGCGCCGCTCTCTGCCGTCGCCGGCGCGCGCTGCCTCCGCCGTCCGCGCGCCCGCGTCGTCGTCGACGGCGTCGGTTGGATCGCCGCGATCGGGGTCGGCGCCCTCCTCGGCTACGTCGCCGACCGATGGATCCGCGAGCACTCGGGCCTGACGATCGCCGCGCCGCCCGACGGATTCAACGACGTCACCTTCGCGGGGCTCGTCCGGTTCCTCCAGCTCCTGAGCCCGTCGTTCGTCCGCCAGTCCGTGTTTCGGGTCGAGACGATCCTCTTCGCGATCGCCGGCGTCGCCGCGCTGCTGACCGCGGGCTCTCTCTGGCGATCGCGCAGGTGGCGCACCGTCGGGATCGCCGACGCGCGCCTCTGGGACGCCACGGTGTTCTTCCTCGCGACGAGCTTCACGTCGCTCTGCATCGCCGCCAACATCGCGAGCTACTTCAACATGCGCTACTTGGTGCCGATGATGGTGATGCCCGGCGCCTACCTCGTCGCGCTGGTGATGACGCGCCGGAACGACGTCGTGCGATGGGCGGCGTCGGCCGCGTGCGTGCTCGTCGTCTTCCTCGAAACACGCACCGCGCTGAAGAAGTCGACGTTCCGCGAGTCGATTTACCTGCGGCAAGGGCGTTGCCTGAACGCCGTCGCCGAGCGCCACGGCATCCACACCGGCATGGCGTGGTACACGGTGGCCTACGTCGCGTCGTCGTGGTCGTACGGCTCGGTCCGCACGCTGTCGATGCTCCCGCACCTCGAGGCGCACCGCTACCGCGCCAACTTCCGCTGGTGGGACGACGAGGCCGGCAAGACGGGCTTCTTCGTGTTCGTGCCCGAGCTCGACGTCCGCGCGATCCGCGCGCGGTTCGGAAAGCCCGACGTCGTCGAGAAGTGCGAAGGCGGCGACGTCTACCTGTATCCGAACGCCAAAGTCCCGGCGTTCTGAGGGAGCCACCCTTCGGAAGGCGCCTGCGCCCCGATCGCGACGGCCGTGCACGCGCGGCGGCGACCCGGACATTTCTGCCTGGATTTTCCGGGTTTGACACAACTTGGCACGGCGACGAACGAGGTCGATCGGCGACGATCGCGGTGCGTCGAAGCCGTCTGAAGGCCGCGAATACGAGGCTCGACCTCGCGGCACGAGCGTTGCTCCTGCCGCGACGTCGTGAGCCTTCGATCGATGGCGAGCGACGACGGCGGCGCTTCTCCGGCGCCTTCGGTCGAACGCGCGCCCTCGCCCCTTCCACCGCGACGAACGGTCCGTTCCCCACTGCGCACGAGCGTTGAGCGGGTGGTCCTCGCCGCCCCCGTGGGCCTCCTCTTCGCGTGCGCGATCGCCCGCCGTTGGATGGACGACGACGGCTTCATCAACCTGCGCGTGGTCCGCAACCTGCTCGCCGGCGACGGTCCCGTCTACAACGTCGGCGAGCGCGTCGAGGTGTTCACGAGCTCGCTTTGGATCGGCCTCTTGACCGTCCTCGGGGCGCTCGGCCTTCGGCTCGAACACGCCGCGGTCTTCGGCGGCATCGGGCTCGCCTGCCTCGGGCTCGGGCTCGCCGAACGCGCGGCCATCCGGGCGGGCGAAGCGTGGTCGCGCGAAGCCCCGTCCGGGTTCCGCTGGCCGCTCGGCGCGGCGGTCGTCGCGGTGTTGCCGCCGGCTTGGGACTACGCCTCGTCGGGGCTCGAAACGGGGCTCGCGTTCGGGTGGCTCGGCGGCGCGTACGCCCTCACCATCGCGGCGCTCGACGCACCCGTCTCGTCTGGCTCGCGCGGCTCGCGCAAGGCCCAGCTCGCCGCGGTCGTCGTCGGCCTCGGGCCGCTCGTCCGGCCGGAGCTCGCGCTCTACACGTTGGCGCTCTTCCTCCCGCTCGCATACGAAGCGCTCGCCGATTCCCACACGAACGCGCGTCCTTGGCGCTCGGTGGCGACGCTCGTGGCGTGCGCCCTCGCCGCTCCCCTCGCCTACGAGATCTTCCGCATGGCGTATTTCGCGGCCCTCACGCCGAACACCGCCATCGCGAAAGAGGCCTTCCGCGCGAACGTCCCGCAAGGGCTCTGCTACTGGCGAAACTTCGTCGGACTCTACGCCCTCGCCGTCCCCTTCACGGTGCTCGCGATCTTCGCCGCGTCGCGCGTGTTCGGCACGATCCGGGCGCGGCGCGCCGTGCTCGTGACCCCCATCGTCGCCGCGGTCTTGCACGCCGCCTACGTCGTCCGGATGGGCGGCGACTACATGCACGGTCGCATGTTCCTCCCCGCGGTGTTCGCGGCCGCGATGCCCGTGGCCGCGGTCCGCGTCCCCCGCCCGCGATGGCGCGATCCGCAGACCGTCGCGCTCGCGGTCGCGACGGTGCCTCTCCTCGGGTGGCTCGTCGTCTGCGGGACGCGCCTCCGCGTCGATCGCGAGAACGTGTGCGGGATCGGCGACGAGCGCGGCTGGTACGCGCGCATCGCCGACGTCGCGCGGCCGACGCTCTTGTCGGACTACGAACGCCACACGTTCTACGGCATCGGCGCGGATCTCGCCGCCCGGCTCGAGAAGGCCTGCGCGACGAAGCACCTCGGGGCGACGAACGGGGCGACGACGAGCTCGTGCCGCAAGCTGCTGCTCGACGATGAAGCGCACGGCGCGCTCGTGCCGCGGCGATCGACCTACGACTTGTCCGACGGCGTCGATCGCCGAAATGACGGCGCCGCCGTGGCCACGGCGATCGGGATCGCGGGCTACTTGCTCCCCTCGTCCGTGCACCTCGTCGATCGGCTGGGGCTCGCCGATCCGATCGGATCACGCATGGCGATCGGCGCGCGCGGACGACCCGGCCACGAGAAGTCGATCGGCAACGCGTGGGTGGTCGCCCGCTTCGCCAACCCCGAGTCCATCGACGACGCGTCCGTGACGGCCGCGCGCCACGCGCTCGGGTGCGGTCGACTCGCCGAGCTCGTGCAGGCGACGCGTGGGCCGCTCACGGTCGAAGGGGCGCTGCGCAACGTCGTCGCGTCCTTCGGGTTCCAGCGGATGCGCGTCCCCCGTGATCCGTTCGTGGCCGAGGAGACGTTCTGCCGGACGCCGCCTCCGCTCCGTTCGCCCCAAGCCGGCGGGAGCGGCGGCGCACCGTACGCGTGGCAATGTCCGCGCGGAACGCACGTCGCGGCGCTCTCGGGAACCGTGGCCACGGACGCGAACGTCGTCGCCACGCTTCGGGCCACCTGCCAGGCACGCGCGAACGACGAGCTTCCGCTCGTCGGACCGCCCTTCGGCAAAGGGGGGAAGGTCTCCTTCGATTCGAGCTGTCGGAGCGCCGGAGGTGTCGTCGGCCTCCGCGGGCGC
>JBGAHN010000100.1:0-20242 GCA_044226145.1 Labilithrix sp.
CCCCGGTACCTGCCGGACGACGATCTCCGCAAGCTCCCGCGGGCCCTCGAACGCGCGGGGCTCTCGTGGTGAGCGATCGCGAAGCCATCCTCGCGACGTTGCTCGATGCGGCGCGCGCCGCGTCGGACGTCGTCATGCGCGTCTACCAGGAGGACGACGTCGGAGCCGAGCTCAAAGGGCCGAACGATCCGGTCACGCGCGCCGATCGCGAAGCGAACGCCGTCCTCGTCGAGCGGCTCTCGCGCGCCTTTCCGGGCGTACCGATCGTCGCCGAAGAGAGCGATCCGTCGTCGTTCCACGACTTCGGGCGATCCCGCGCGGCGCTCTTCGTGGATCCGGTCGACGGCACGCGCGACTTCATCGCGAAGAACGGCGAGTTCGCGGTCATGATCGGCTTCGCCGAGGAGGGCCGCGCGACGGCCGGCGTCATCGCCTCCCCCGCCCTCTCGGCACCCGGCTCGAGCGAGCGCGGCCTCGTGTACGCCGGCGCGGAAGGCCTGGGCGCGTTCCGCGTGCACGAAGACGGCGCGCGAACGCCCATCCACGTGAGCGACCAGCGCGATCTGCGCGCGTGCCGCTGCGCCGTGTCGCGTTTTCACCGCGCGACGGCCGTCGACCAGCGGCTCGCGCTCCTCGAATTGAAAGAGCTCGTCACCGTCGGCAGCGCGGGCCTCAAGGCCGTGCGCGTCGCGACCGGCGAGCTCGAAGTCTACGCGCACCCGTCGGGGCGCCCCGTGAAGCTCTGGGACGCGTGCGCCCCCGACGCGCTCGTCCGCGCCGCCGGCGGGATCTTGACCGACGCGCTCGGCCGGCCGTTCGACTACCGCGGCGACCTCGCGCAAGGGGTCGGCACGCTCGCCGCGAACCCGGTCCTCCACGCGGAGGCCGCCCGAAGGCTCGTCGCGTTCGAGGAGCGCCCATGAGGGATCACGCCGAAGTCGTCGTCGTCGGCGCGGGCATCATGGGTCTCGCCATCGCCTACCACCTCGCGCGGCTCGGCGTGCGCGACGTCACCGTCGTCGACAAGAGCTACCTCTGCGGCGGCGCGAGCGGGCGCAACGGCGGCGGCATCCGCGCGCAATGGTCGAGCGAGGCGAACGTCCGCCTCATGCAGGAGAGCATCCGGCTCTGCAAAGAGTTCGCGAGCGAGTTCAAGATCAACGTGTGGTTCCGCCAAGGCGGCTACCTCTTCTTGGCGCGCACGGAAGAGGTGCAGCGCTCGCTCGAACAAAGCTGCAATCTGCAGCGATCGTGCGGCCTCTCGACCCGCATGCTCACGCCGAAAGAGGCGCAAAGGATCGTCCCCGAGCTGTCGACCGACGGCGTCGTCGCCGCGACCTACAACCCCGACGATGGCGTCGTGTTCCCATGGCCGTTCGTGTGGGGCTTCGCGCAGGCCGCGACGAAGCTCGGCGTCGACATCGCGACGTTCACCGAGGTCACCGGCTTCGACACGACGAGCACGGCGCGCGGCCGCCGCATCGACGGCGTTCGCGTGCGCAGCGTCGCGAAGAAGGAGCCGGGCGAGGTCTTCACCATCCGCACGAACAAGGTCATCAACGCCGCCGGCGCGTGGTCACCCGAGATCGCGCGCCTGCTCGACGTCGCGCTCCCGAACAAGCCGCACCGCCACGAGATCTGCTCGACCGAGCCGCTCAAGCCGTGGCTCAAGCCGCTCGTCGCCGATCTCGGCGGCGGCCTCTATTTCAGCCAATCGACGCGCGGCGAAATCGTCGGCGGCATCGGCCAAAAGCACGTCCCCGACGGCATCGACCAGAAGAGCTCGTTCGAGTTCCTCGGCGCCTACGCGCGCGCCCTCGTGGAGACGTGCCCCATCCTCGGCCACGTCAAGGTGCTGCGCCAGTGGTCGGGCTGCTACGATCTCACGCCCGACGCCAACCCGATCCTCGGCGGCGTCGACGAGGTGGAGCATTTCTACCAAGCGTCGGGCTTCATGGGACACGGCTTCATGATGGCCCCCGTCATGGGCAAGCTCATCGCCGAGCACGTCGCGACCGACGCCCGCGATCACGCCGCGATGTTCGACCGCTTCTCGCTCCGCCGCTTCGCCGAGGGCAGGCTCCTCAGCGAAGCGATGATCATCGGCTGACTCCCCATCGGCGGACGCCCATCGGCGGACGCCCGCGGCGCATCGAATCGCGGCTCCGTCGGCACGGCTACGAAAAGAGCGGTCCTCCCCGGCGCCGTGCCCCCGCGCGAACACGATTGCACCGGGGAGGAGGTTTCACTTCGACGCCGTGAACATCCCGACCTTTCCGGTCGCCGTGACACGGAACGTCGTGGTGTACGCGCCGGCCGAAAACGTCGTCTCGGACGAAGGAGAGATGCTGAGGGAGCCGTAGACACTGCTGCCGTCCGCCTTCTCGAGCTTCGAGAGCGCGGCGGACGGCACTTTGGCGGAACCGCCCGCGGCATCCACCACGCAATGAAGGGAGACGGAGCGCTCGTTCAGCCGCGTCGAGGTCACGTCGATCGTGACCTTTCCCTCGGTCGCGCCGCTCCACGCGACGTTCAGGTCTTTCGTTCGATCGATCGACGTTCGGCTCTGCGCGTCGAACACTGGCGCCGACACGACGAGATCGCCTGGCGCCGACACGGATTGATCCGCGAACGGGGCCACGTCTCCCCCCGTGGCCGAGACCGTCAGGGTATCACCCGCCTCGAACACGAGGCTCTGCGAGGTCGCCGGTTGGTAGGCGCCATTCGATCCGGTCGGCTCGAGAGACCATCCTTTCGAAGGAAGCGCGCCGCCTTGGATGGTGACCGTGCCCGCGTTCGGCAACGCCTTCGCGGCGCCGCCGTCCGACGCCCCCGACCCGCCCAACTCGCACTCGGTCACGTCGCACCCGGAAACCGTGCTCGACGTGCAGCTCGACGCCGATGCAGCGCCCGGCTCTGCGTCGACGAAGTACGCCGTCGCCACCGCGCTGACGTACGTCTGGTCACCGAAGACGCTCACCGTCTGCGAGAGGACGATCGTCCCCGTCTTCACGCCTTTGGGGGCATCGTCGGAATCATCGTCACCGAGATCACCACCGTTCGGGTCCGACGAGGGGTTTCCGTCGTCTTCCCCGGACGCCGTCGACGCATCGTTCCTCGCCGATGCGCCGCCGTCCGCGTCGGTGGGCACGGTGTTGGTCGTGGTCGACGTCGCGCACGCGACGAGCACGAGCGCCGCGATGGGGGACATGCCAAGGAGACCGAGCTTCATGGAACGGAACGAGCGACTCATTGCGAGTCCCCCATCGAGACGTTCGAGATGCCCACTTGATAATCGGCGGCGGCGTCTTGAGGATTGGCGATTCGGGAGGAAATGCACGTCGCGACGGCATCGATGGCGACGGGAGCGATCAGCGACAGGGACTTCGATGGCTCCGCTGCCGAAAGATACTGTTTGCGCCCTTTGGCATCCGTGATCGTGAGGTTCGCGCAACCATTCCCGTTCGAAAAATTCCGGAAGAACGTGGCAGAAGCGACGAAGTTCAGCTTTACGCCTGGGATGTCCGCTCCGAGCGTCTTCACGCTTCCAACGGAGGTTCCCTCGAACTTGCCACGAAGGGATGCCGGCGCGATCGAGTGCGTCCCCGTCACCTCGTACTTCATCCCCGTGAGCTGGACGGCGATGCTTGTGGAATCGGACGAGACCAGGTTGACGGGGAGCGGCAACCGGTCGAACTTCGTTTGAATGGTTTTACCCAAATCGTAGCGCTGGCCGCTGCCATCGACGAGATAGGTGCGACCATTGCCGTAGTTGTACGCCGTCATACTCACGTATCCGTCCCACAGTCCTTTGCCCCACGATTCCACGGCTTCGTTCGCCTGGAAGTAGCCATAAAGAGTCCGATTGTCTCCGCTCACGACACGACCGGCCGTGCCGCCGCTCGGCGTGCAATTCTCTTCTTCCGGATCGCACGCCGGAGGCTGCGCGGGCGTGTTCGTCTTGTCGAGCGAGACGACGAAGGTCGCGTCTTCCTGCGAGACCTCGCGGAACGCGATGTAGTAGGTGCCCGTCGCCGGGAGCGTCGTGACGACGTGCGAATCTTTCGTCGTCGCATCCGCGTCGTTGTTCATCGCGACGTTCAGGAATGCTGCGTCGACGAGCCACGCGCGCGCGTCTCCGTTCTTCGAGCGCACCCAAATGCTCACCGCGTCTCCAGCGACTCCCTCGAAGCGGAAGGCACGGTACTTCGGCGTGTCGTTGTACGCGACGGGCGCGCTCGTCTGGCCGTAGCACAACGTCCCGATGATTTCGTTCGAGCCGAGCGTCACGAGCGCCGAATCGCTCGATTGAGTCGTCGTCTCCTCCTCCGCGGGCGCGACGCAGGCCGGAGCGAGCGCCGAAATGACAGTCAAAGCCATGAAGCCGTAGGTCGATCGCATTTTCTTCTCGTGGGTTCGGCGCGAGCGAAGTGCGTCGCGCACCGACAAGGAGGGGCGCCTGGACCGGCCGTCGCAAAATTTCCTATTTCCCACGCATTTTTCGGTCGTCGTCGGCGTCCCGAGCTCCCGACTTCCTCTCCCACACCGATCGCGTCACGGACGCCTCCGGCGCTTTCCGGTAGCGTGGCGCGCCATGGGATCCATTTTCGCTTTCGCGGTCGGCGTGTTCTTCGTCGGCGGACTCGTTCTCCTCACTTCGGGATTGCGCACCGTGACCCAGGGCACGATCGCCGTCGTGACGATGTTCGGTCGTTATCGGCGCATGCTCCCGCCCGGCCTCAATTTCATCGTGCCGTTCGTCGAGCGGATTCATCGCACGATATCCATTCAAAATCGTTCGATGGAAATTGCTTTCCAGGCGATCACTGCCGATCAGGCCAACGTCTATTTCAAGGCCATGCTCCTCTATTCGGTGCTCGATCAGCGGGAATCCACGATCGTGAACGTCGCCTTCAAGTTCATCGATGAAGACAGCTTTCGTCAGGCGATGATCCGCACGATCGAAGGCGCCGTCCGCAGCTTCGTCGCGACGAAGAAGCAAACCGAGATCCTCTCGCTCCGCGGCGAGATCGTCGCGGCGGTGAAGATGCACCTCGATTCGAGCCTCGAAGGGTGGGGCTATCACCTCATCGATCTCCAGATGAACGACATCATCTTCGACGGGCCCGTCATGGAGTCGATGGCGCGCGTCGTGGCGTCGCAGAACCTGCTCGCGGCCGCCGAGAACGAAGGGCGCGCGCTGCTCGTGACGAAGACGCGTCAAGCCGAGGCCGAGGGCAACGCCATCCGCATCGCGGCCGACGCCGACCGCACGGCGCAGAAGCTGCGTGGCGAGGGCATCGCGCTCTTCCGCGAAGAGGCCGGCAAGGGCATGAGCCACGCGGTCCGGCAGATGGAGGAAGCCGGGCTCAACGCGTCGCTGATCCTCTTCCAGATGTGGACCGAGGCGATGAAGCACGTGTCGGAGTTCGGCCGCGGCAACGTGATCTTCCTCGACGGCTCACCGTCCGGCATGGAGAAGACGCTCCAGCAGATGGCCGCCATGCAGAGCCTCGAGTACAAGAACGTCCCGCCCGGCAACGTCCCGCCCGGCGGCCGACGCTGAGCGAAACGACGAGGCGGGCTCCGAGACGATCCGCCTCCGAGGCAACCACCTCCGGCGCGACGGCCGACGAAATGTGGAAGCCCAAAAGATCGTACTTGGGCCGAGAGAGCCCAACCCATTTCGATCGCAGAAGAAATTCGCCCGCTGAGCCCGCACGAACCCGACGCGCCTTCTCACGCGCTGCGCCATCACGCCGGCGGGGCAAGGTCGTTGACACTCAAACGCCCGGGGCGATACGGTCGTGGCACTAAAAAAGCGGGGAATTTTCCTCTTTCGGACGATCGCGAGCGCTTCGAACGTGGCGCACGAGATCGCTCGGCCGCGTCGCTCAGGATCTGCTGGTTCACTCGCCCTTCGGAGACGGAGACCCTCATGAACAAGGCTTCGGCTGTTTCGCGCGCATTCGCTCTTCGCCTCATGGCTCGCGCATCCCACATGTCGGTCCACACGGCCGCGCCCCTCGCGTTGGGCGCGCTCTCGACGCTCCTCGTCGTGGGCTGCGCGGACGAAAAAGAGCCGAAGACGTGGGCGGGTCGCCTCGAAGATCCGGCGCAGCGCGCCCCTGCGATCAAGCGCCTCGATCAGTTCTTCAACGACGCGATGTCGACCTCGGGCGACGATCGCAACGCGCCCAAGGTAAAGGCCGTCGTCGACGTCGCCGTCGAGCCGCTCACCAAGACCTACGTGGCCGGCGGCCTCGACGACAAGACGCGCAAGGACCTCATCAAGCTCCTGGCGGACATGGCCGACGTGCGGGCCGCGCCGGCGTACGCGAAGGCGTTCAAGGACTTCGAGTCGGGCAAGAACGACGACGACGTGAAGTTCGCCGCGCAAGGCACGACGCGCATCGCGCAGGCCGGCAAGCTCACCGATCAGGCGCTCGTCGACGCGCTCTGGGACTGCTTCGCGAAATTCCAGCCGTCGAAGAGCAAGTCGATCAACCTCGTCAAGGATCTGCAGAACGCCATCCTGACGGTGAAGGATCCGTCGTACGGACCGAAGGCCGTGCAGAAGCTGAGCGCGCCGGTCACCGATCCGCGCGATCCGGCGCAAGGCCTCGACCAGATCCAGTTCTGGCAGGCGACGAGCGCGCGCCTCATCGGCGAGCTCAAGTTCACCGGCGGCGTCAACACGCTCGTCGAGGTCCTCCTGACGCCGACGAAGGGAGATCTCTCTGCGAGCGTGCGTCTCGCGCTCACGCGCATGCCGAAGGAGAGCGAGCCCGTCCTCATCTCGGCGCTCAAGGGCACCGACCCGAAGTTCGCGGCGCTCGCGGAGAAATACCCGGAGAAGGGCTACGTCCCGCGCATCGCCGAGCCGATCGCGTACATCTCGCGCCCCGCGGGCAACGCCGCGATCCTCGAAGCGCTGGCGGCCGCCGACAACGATCAGAACCGCACGATCCTCGCGACGGACCTGACGCACTTCCCGACCGACAAGAAGAACATCGCGGCGTACCTCGACGCGTACTCGAAGGTCGCGCCCGACGCCGCCATCGCCCTCATGGGCGGCGGCAACGCGCACGCGATCATCGCCCAAGCGGCCGCGAACTTCTTCGACCCGAGCCTCACCGATTGGCTCGTCAAGGAGACGGCCGCCGCGAAGGGCGAAGCCGCCGATGCGATGCCGCCGGCCGCGCTCCAAGCTGCCATCAAGCTGATGACGAACGCGCAGGCGAAGGGCGTCGGCGCCGCGGTCGACAAGATCGAAGGCCAGGCCGTCGAGAAGGACATGTTCAAGAGCGCGTCCGCCGTCCTCGACAAGTGCAAGGAGGACGCGGCCTGCTACGTCACCTACCTCGACAACCCCATCCCTTCGTCGCCGGCGGCGGCCAAGATGGGTCACGTCAAGGCGGCGTGGATGAGCGCCGTCTACGGCAACGACAAGACGAAGCAGGATCTGCTCGGCAAGATCGAGAAGATCAAGGACGGGTCCGTCCGCTTCGCCATCGCCGAGGCCGTCGACCACCTCTCCCCCCAAGGGGACGCGGCGGCGGCGGAGAAGTTCGAGAAGATCGTCGACGCCGATCAGGCTTCGGGTGTCGGCGGGGCCACGGACTCCATCTACAAGATCGCGCTGAAGCTTCGGTCGCGCGTTCCGTGATCCGACTCGAGATCCTCCGCGGGGAACACTCCGGGACGGCGTTTTCGCCCACCACCGACACGGTCCGCATCGGCCGCGCGGAGGGGAACGATCTCGTCGTCTCGGACCCACACGTCTCGAGTGAGCACGCCAAGATCGTCTTCTCGGACGATCGCTACGTCCTCGTCGACCAGCGCTCGACGAACGGCACGGCCATCCTCCGCGGCGGAGAGCGCCTCGTCCTCGACGACGAACGGGATCGCCGCGCCTCGCTCGAGAACGGCGACGTCATCGAGCTCGGCTCCAAGGATCGCGTCGTCCACATCCGCGTCGGCGTCCAAGACGAGGCCGAGGCGCACGTCTTCGCGATCAAGAAGATCGAGGAGCTCGTCCCGCGCGCGAAGATCGTCGAGAAGGACGACACGCGGCTCCGCGCCTTGTACGAGGCGCAGAAGCGCGCCTCCTCGGCGCAAGATCTCTCGGAGGTGCTCGTCGCGATCTGCGAGTCGGGCTTCGCGCTCGTCCCGCTCGCCACCCACGTGACCATCATCCTGCGCGACGACGACGAGGAGGGCGCGGCGAACGGCGTCTCGGGCTACGTCCCCGTGCTCACGCGCGTGCGCAAAGCGAAGGGATCTGCGGCGAGCGACGACGCCAACGCGCCGCGGAGCGAAGTCCCCGATCGCCCCATCCCCATCACGCGGAGCGTGTTCCGCAAGGTCGTGACCGAGCGCGCGGCCGTCGTCGCCGCCGACGCCCCGAGCGAGGTCGGCCAGTCCGAGTCGCTGCTCGGCGCGCAGATCCGCTCGACCCTCGGCATCCCGCTCTGGAAGGGCGAGGAGATCCTCGGCGTCATCCAGGTCGACAACCGCGAGCCGACGGGCGTGCTCACGAACAACGACCTCGAGATCATGGCGGTCTTCGCGCAGAGCGCGTCGCTCGCCGTCGCCAACGCGCGCCTCGTCAAGCGCCTCCGCGCCGCCGAAGAGCGCCTGAAGAAGGAGAACGCCTTCCTCAAGACGCGCGAACAAGAGCGACGCACCGGCGGCAAGACCGGCGCGGCGCCGACCATCGTCGGCACGAGCGGGGCGATGAAGCACCTGCTCCAGCAGCTCGGCAAGGTCGTCAACACGCGCGTGACCGTCCTCATCGAGGGCGAGACCGGCGTGGGCAAGGAGCTCGTCGCCGCGAGCGTCCACTACCTGTCGAACCGCAAGGATCGGCTCTTCGTCGTCCAGAACTGCGCCGCGATGCCGGAGACGCTGCTCGAGAGCGAGCTCTTCGGGCACAAAAAAGGCTCGTTCACGGGCGCGCACGAGGACAAGAAGGGTCTCTTCGAGATCGCCGACGGCGGCACGCTCTTCCTCGACGAAGTGACGGAGATGCCGCTGTCGCTCCAGTCGAAGCTCCTCCGCGTGCTCCAGGAGGGCGAGATCCGCCCCATCGGCTCGACCCAGGAGAAGCGCATCAACGTGCGCATCGTCGCGGCGACGAACCGCAACATCGAGAAAGAGGTCGCCGAGGGGCGCTTCCGCGAAGATCTCTACTACCGCCTCAAGGTCTTCCCGCTCCGCGTTCCGCCGCTGCGCGAGCGCCGCGAAGACATCCCGCTCATCGCCGAGCACTTCTTGCAGCGCTTCGCGACGGAGTTCGGGCGCCCCACGGGAGGCTTCTCGCAGCAAGCGATGGAGCTCCTGCAGGGCTACGACTGGCCAGGCAACGTGCGCGAGCTGCAGAACGAGGTGCAGCGGCTCTGCATTCAGTTGGACGAAGGCGGCTTCGTCACGCCGGACATGCTCTCGCCGCGCGTCAAGCAGGTCGAGGGCATGATCGAGCGCGTCCGCCCGACGAAGGGCACGCTGAAGGAGATGACGGATCAGGTCGAGCGCTGGCTGCTCATCGAGGCGCTGCGCGAGCACGGCAACAACAAGACCGCCGCCGCCAAGGCGCTCGGCATCACGCGCGAAGGCCTGCACAAGAAGCTCCGCGGCTTCGGCCTCTGAACGCGACGCGCGGCTACCACGTGAAGTCGGTGACGCGGACGTCCTGATCGGCGGGCACGAAGTAGCGTTCGCCCGTTCGCGGATCGACGGCGTGCGGCGCGATCTCGAGGAGCGGCGCGACGGCGAACGCGCGCTCATGCAAGCGCGGGTGCGGCACGACGAGGTCCGGTTCGTCCACGCACTCGCCCTCGATCCACAAGACGTCGAGGTCGAGCGTGCGCGGCCCCCATCGCTGCTCGACTTCGCGACGGCGGCCGAGCTCGGTTTCCACGCGCCGGAGCTCACGGAGAAACACGAGGGGCGATTGCGTGCATTCTACATACATTGCCGCGTTGAGGAACGACGGCTGCGCGGGCCCTATCGGCGCGGTCTCGTACACGCGCGAAACGGCGCGCACCTCCGCGAAGGTGGAGACGCGACGACGCGCCTCCCTCAACGTCGTGAGGCGATCTCCGAGGTTCGAGCCCACGCCGACGACGACCCGCATGGCCCTCCCATACCCCATTTCGAGGCGTCGAGATCCTACTTGCCGGTGCAGGCCCCTTGCTTCTTCGAGATCTTGGCGTCGGCGCTGCACGTGTAGCAGTAGCCGTTGATCGCGACGTTCGACTGCCCACACGACATCGTGATCTTCGAGCCGCCTTCTTCCACCTTGCACTGGCAGTTCGAGTTGCCACACGCCCCGGCCTGCTTCGTGGCGTTGCCGCTCGCATCGCACGTGTAGCGGTCGCTGCCGAGACAGCTCGACCCGCCGCAGGAAATTTCGGTCTTCCCGCTTTCGTTCTGCACCTTGCAGGCGCACGTGCCGCCACCGCCGCACGCCCCGACTTCCTTCGTGACGTTGGCGCCAGCGTTGCAAGTGTAGCGGTCGCCACCGAGACAGCCCGACTGACCACAAGACAGCTCGAGCTTCGAGCCGTTCTTCTCCAGCTTGCAGGTGCAGGTGTTGCCGCTCCCGCATCCTCCCTCTTGCTTCGTGCCTTTGCCGTCGGAGTCGCACTCGTAGAGATCGCCGTCGATGCAGCTCGATCCACCGCAGTCGAGGCTGAGCGTCCCGTTGCCGGTGCTCACGTTGCAGCCACAGCTCGGATTGGTGCCGGCGTCCTTGCCTGGAGGGTTCTTCGTCCCGCTGTCCTTCCCTCCTCCGGTATCCCCTTCGTCGCCGGTATCGGTGTCCTCGGTCGGCGTCGACGCGTTCCCGTTCGCGTTCCCGTTCCCGGAAGGAGGATCTTCCTCGCTCGCACCGGAACAGGCGGAGCCCAGGACCGTCATCGACGTCGCGGTTGCTACCAAGAGAATCCACCGACTGTGCATTTGTTTGATCTCCGAAACGGATGTGAGCTTTGAATCGTCCCCAGCGATCGGAGCGATTCCTTCCGAGCGCCAAGGTTCACGCAGGCCAATCGGGAGTCATCCGAGAGGCGCGGAAATCGCGGCCGTTCGAACGCGTCCAAGACGGCGTCATGCGGTCCCCTCAGCAACGCTCGTACCGCGGCCGACCTCGGCGCGACCTCGCTCAAAAAGTCGTTTATTTCAGATGGTTTACGAGGCGGGAAGGACCTCGGTCGGGCGGCCCGCATCGCCCGGTGGAGGGACGCGCGATCCGGGACTTGTCAACAAGTCGGCGACACGGCGTTCGAGCGACGAACGACGCGAAGGGATCGCGCGCGCGATCGAGATCGCTGGCTACGTCCAGCGTACGAGGCGCGCCGACTCGATCCGCGGCTCCGCCATTCGCGGAACCCGGTGCGGCCGACCAGATTTATCGTCGGCCCTTCAGGGCAGATTGCCCTGGAGCTCGAGCGGGTTGGTGAGCGAGCCGTTGTAGTCGCCGTTCACCTGCCCGTTCTGGACGAAGAAGATGTACGCGGGATCGCGCACGCCGTCGACGTAGGCCTCGAGCGTGAGGACGCCCCCCGGCGCCGTGGTGAGCTTGATCTGGTCGACGCCGTCCGTCGTGCTCGTGGAGACGTCGACGCTCGACGGCGTGGGCTGGCTGACCGACGCGGTGGCTTCCACGACGTTCAAGGCATCGGGCGACGACAAGCGGACGTCGAAGTTGCACGCGCGATGCGTGATGGTGGTGTCGCACGTCCACCAGACGTGCCAGGTGCCGCCGCGCGCGTACTCGACGAAGACGCCGACGCCTTGCCCCGGCGAAGCCTCCATGACTTGGTCGGTGTCGACGATCACCCGGAGCGGTTGGGTGCTCGTGCCCGCGGTGTTCGCGGGAGGAGGGGTGTCCGACCATCGGCGCCCATCGTCGTGTCGATCCCGCGTCTCGACGACGCAGGCCACGAGCGGGATCGGGAAGAGCACGAAACACGCGGCGCGCGCCGCCTTTGAAAACAGCCTCATCGACGTCATCTCCGGCGGATCGAACCACGCGATTGAACGGTGTGAGAAGGCGCGGACGAGCGCGGTGCCGACACGCTCGGCGTGGAACGAATCGCCGGCGAAGAGGCACGCGGCATCGACACGCTCGGCGACGAACGGAACGACGGCGAGGAAACGCTCGGCGACGGACGGAACACCGGCGACGACACGCTCGGTGAAGGGCGGAACGACGGCGACGACACCCGCGCGTCCGCACCTTGCGACGGACGGAACACCGGCGACGACGTGCCCGGCGACGGACGGAACGACGGCGACGACACCCGCGCGTCCGCACCTTGCGACGGACGGAACGTCGACGTCTCGCGCGGGACGAGCGGCGCCGAAGCCGTCGACGTGACGCCGCTCGGCGCGGAGAGCCCAGGCGCCGTGTAGCGCGAAGGCCGATGGCTCAGGTCCGGCAGAACGGTCGTGCCGCGGGCGATGGGCGCACGCGGGATCGGAGTCGGACGCGGCGTGACGTTCGTGTATTGCGGCGAGCGAACGACCGGGGCGACGGAATCCACGCGCGAATTCGACGTGTACGGACGCGCCACCGGCGACGTCGTCGCGGCCGGGTTCGATCCGATCGGACGCGACGTCGGCGCGGGGCCGTACGTGTATTGCGGGGCGCGCGCGACGGGCTCGAGGCTCGAGCTCGGCGCGAAGGCACGCGTGGAGGCGATGGTGTCGGTCGCGAGCGGGCGCGGACGCAAGCGGTTCGGCTCGGCTGCCCCGAGGGCGACGGCCGTGCTGGGCGTCGCGAACGCCTTCGCGCGCTGGAAGCCTTGATGGCTCGGCGCCGGCACCGCGGTGCGATCGATGCCGAGCTCTCCCGGCGAAGGTCCGACCACACGCGGTCGCGCCGCGCTGCGATCGCCGACGCTCGGCGACGCCGCGACGCGATCCCCGACCCCCGGCTTCGCCACGACGCGGCCACCGACGCCCGGCGACGCCACGACCCGACCGGCCGGCGGCGCGCTCTGACGGTACGGCGCCGTCCGAGAGTCGTAGACGCCACCACGAACGACGTGATGACCGAGCCCCGGTCCGTACATGTAGTACGGGCTGCAATACGAGTAGTACGGCGACCACCCGAAGGTCCAAGCGACCGCGTAGCCGTTGTACCAATACCAATCGGGCGGCGCCGGCGACCACCCCACGTAGCCGTACCCGGGGAGACCCGTGCGCCAGACGACCCACGCGCCCGCGTACGTTCGTCCGGGGATCCAGGCCCAGCCGTGACGACGCGCTTGGACCCATCGGCCGTAGTGGAAGGGCGCCCATCCCCACGAGTAGTCGGAGACCCAGACCCAGCTGTCGGCGTCGTCGTAGGTCCAGTGACCTGCGCTCACGTACGGAACGAAGTCCGATCCGACTTCGCTCTCGTTCGGGACCCACACGGTGCCGTACGTCGGATCGTCGACCCACGCGCCGTGCCCGTCGAGCGCCGGCTTGAAGTCCGTGAGCGCGCTCGGATCGGTGTCGGCGTATTCGTCGGCCGAGAGTCCGACGTCGACGCCGGTGCCGTCCGAGACGTCGACCGTCGTGCCATCCGGCGCCGGTGCTCCGATCGACGGTGACGACGGGCTCGCGACGGCCATGGTCGGCGACGCCGGCTCGGGGGCGCGCGGTGCGAGAGGCTCGATCGGCGACGGGCCGACGGGCGCTTGCGCTTCCGCTTCGTAACCCGGCGCAGGACCACAACCCACGAGCGAGAGCCAGGCGATCAGGAGGCCCGGCACGACCAAGGAGCGACGCCAGACCTTGCGCCCCTTCGACCCGAGTTTCGTGACACCTTCACCGAACGACATCGCATCCTCGCTCGCCCGTTTGCAGCCGCGAACGTCGTTGCGTCGCGCGCTGGGCTCTTCCTCTCGAATTCATAGCAACGTTCGCGCCGTTTTCGAGGTCTCCGCCGGCGCCCTCCGGAAAGCGGCACGCATGGGCCAAAGGTCCGTCATTTCTGCGCTTCGGACGCCGAAAACGCGCCCTCGTGGAAGGATTTGCCCGCCTCGTACGTTTCGACAAAACGTCCACTCCGTCGGGCGAAACCGACAATCCGACAACGGCGCCAGGACGAGCTCGAAAGCGTAGCCGCGCATGCACGATCGCGGTGTGAAGCGCCGGTCACGGTTCGCGCTCGGGCTT
The DNA here is from genome assembly GCA_044226145.1 of Labilithrix sp. Taxonomy (GTDB): domain Bacteria; phylum Myxococcota_A; class Polyangia; order Polyangiales; family Polyangiaceae; genus Labilithrix. The sequence goes on from JBGAHN010000100.1 coordinate 14,176, forward strand.
CCCTCAACGTTGCCCTCGGGCTTCCCCTCGCGCTTTCGTGGCCGCACCCTCGCGGTTTCCCGTTTCCATCGGAGCGCCCTTCCCGATTCGACCGCATGATCGGAACATCCCGCGGCGTAGGGTGGTATCGTTTGGATCACAGGACGGCGAGACGAAGGGACGAGAAGGAGAAGAGATGGCGCAATCCTCCGGTCAGATGATCGAACGCATCGGCGCGATGCAGGACTTCAAGCTGTATCGAGAGCTTCATTGGGAAGGCTCGTTCGAAGAATATCTCCAGATCGTGCGGGAGCGGCCGCAGGTGACGCGCAACGCGTACCAGCGCCTCTACGACATGATCATCAGCTTCGGAACCGAGGAGTACATCGACAACAAGAAGAAGCTGACGCGCTACAACTTCTTCAAAGACGAGCTGAACGGCGGGGCGAACGCGATCTTCGGCCTCGACATCCCGCTCATGCGCCTCGTCCACGTCCTCAAGGCGGCGTCCGAGGGCTACGGGCCCGAGAAGCGCGTCATTTTGCTGCACGGGCCGGTCGGTTCGTCGAAGAGCACCATCGCGCGCCTCTTGAAGCAGGGCACCGAGTACTACTCGCGGACGACCGACGGCGCGATCTACTCGTTCGATTGGGTGAACCTCGCGGGCACGGAGCTCGCGGGCAAGGAGGCCGATCGCTTCCCGAGCCCGATGAACGAAGAGCCGCTCCGCCTCATCCCGCCGGAGTGGCGCGCGCGCGCGATCCAGGAGCTCGGTCTGTCGAACGACCAGTTCAAGGTGCGCGTCGACGGCGATCTCGACCCGGCGAGCCGCTTCATCTTCAAGAACTTGATGACGAAGTACGATGGCGACTGGGGCAAGATGATCGCGAACCACATTCGCGTTCGCCGCCTCGTCTTGAGCGAGAAGGATCGCGTCGGCATCGGCACGTTCCAGCCGAAGGACGAGAAGAACCAGGACTCGACCGAGCTCACCGGCGACATCAACTACCGGAAGATCGCCGAGTACGGCTCGGACTCCGATCCGCGCGCGTTCAACTTCGACGGCGAGTTCAACATCGCCAACCGCGGCATCGTCGAGTTCGTCGAGATGCTCAAGCTCGACGTCGCGTTCCTCTACGACTTGCTCGGCGCTTCGCAGGAGAAGAAGATCAAGCCGAAGAAGTTCGCGCAGACGGACATCGACGAGGTCATCCTCGGCCACACGAACGAGGCCGAGTATCGGAAGCTCCTGAACAACGAGTTCATGGAGGCGCTCCGCGACCGCACGATCAAGATCGACATCCCGTACATCACGAAGCTCCACGAGGAGATCAAGATCTACGAGAAGGACTTCGGGACCGAGAAGGTCAAGGGCAAGCACATCGCGCCGCACACGCTCGAGGTCGCGGCGATGTGGGCGGTGATGACGCGCCTCGAAGATCCGAAGAAGCACAACCTGTCGCTCGTGCAGAAGATGAAGCTCTACGACGGCAAGGTGCTGCCCGGATATACGCAGGACACCGTCAAGGAGCTGCGCAAGGAGTCGAAGCGCGAGGGCATGGAAGGGATCTCGCCGCGCTACGTGCAGGACAAGATCTCGAACGCGCTCGTCAACGACATCGGCGAAGGGACGATCAACCCGTTCATGGTGCTCAACGAGCTCGACAAGGGGCTCCGGCACCACTCGCTCATCACGAACGAGGAGCAGCGCAAGCGCTACCAGGAGAGCATCGGCCTCGTGAAGCGCGAGTACGAGGAGATCGTCAAGAACGAGGTGCAGCGCGCCATCAGCGCCGACGAGGACGCGATCGCGAAATTGGCTGCAAACTACATCGACAACATCAAGGCCTTCACGCTCAAGGAGAAGGTCAAGAACCGCTACACCGGGCAGGACGAAGAGCCGGACGAGCGCTTGATGCGGTCGATCGAGGAGAAGATCGACATCGCGGACAACCGGAAGGACGACTTCCGACGCGAGATCATGAACTTCATCGGCGCGCTCGCGGTCGAAGGGAAGAAGTTCCAGTGGAGCACGAACGATCGCCTGCGGCGCGCGCTCGAGCTCAAGCTGTTCGAAGATCAGAAGGACTCGATCAAGCTCAAGACGCTCGTGAGCGCGGTCGTCGACAAAGACACGCAAGAGAAGATCGACATCATCAAGTCGCGCCTCATCAAGAACTTCGGTTACAACGAGGTCAGCGCGACCGACGTGCTCAACTACGTCGCGTCGATCTTCGCGCGCGGGGACGCGAAGGAGTAGCGGGAGCGGAGAGCGCGGGCGCGGCGGTGAACGTCGCGCGTCCCGCGTGGACCGAGCCGCCGGCGAGCCCAGGTTCGCCGGCGGTTTTCGTTTGTCGCCTTGCAGGCCCACGTACGAGCCCTATGGAGACAAGGTGCAACCGGCCGTCCGCAGCGCGAACGACCCGGGCCGTCGCTCGGGGCAGCGAGGCGTCCATCGCGGACGGCGGTTTCGTGTGCTTCGTTCGCGATCGGCCGAAGGGCGGCCGATCGTCGTCAAGACGCCGAAGGACAAGCGCGACGACGCGGCAGCGGCGGCGCTGAGGCACGAGTACTCCATCCTCCAGACGTTCACGGGCAGCGCTTCGGGGATCGCCCGCGCCATCGCGATTCATGAGCGCGCGCATGCCGTCTCGCTCGTGCTCGACGACGCGGGGTCGACGACGCTGAAGGATCTCAGGCTCCCGCTCGACGTCGCGAGGTTCCTCGAGCTCGCGACGGCGATCGCGCAGATCTTCGCGCGCGTCCACGCGCACGGCATCGTCCACCGCGACGTCCAGCCGTCGAACGTCGTGCTCGACGCCACCGGGCAGCCGACGCTCGTCGACTTCGACATGGCCGTTCGGAGCCCCGAGACCGTCTCGTCGTTGCCCGTCGAGCTGTCCGATTCACTCCCCTACGTCGCGCCGGAGCTGACGGGGCGCGTCCATCGGGCCGTCGATCACCGCGCGGATCTCTATTCGCTCGGCGTCGTCTTCTACGAATTGCTGACGGGAGCGCCGCCCTTTCGAGGCAAGGACCCGATCGGCGTCGTCCACGCGCACCTGGCGCGCGAGCCGATCTCCCCGTCGCTCGTCGCGCGCGGTCTGCCCGAGCAGCTCTCGCGCATCGTCGAGAAGCTGCTCGCGAAGGATCCGGCCGGGCGCTACCAGACGGCGCTCTCGCTGGCGAACGACCTTCGGGAAGCGCAGCGCCAATGGTCGGCGAGCCGGAGCATCGGGAAGTTCGAGCTCGGGGAGCTCGATTTCGCGCTCGAGCTCCCCTTGCCCGCGCGGCTCTACGGTCGCGAACACGAGCTCGCCGCGCTCTCGGCGGCGCTCGGGCGGACGAGCGCGGGATCTTCGGAGCTGGTGCTCGTGACCGGCGGCGCGGGCATCGGCAAGAGCGCGCTCGTGAGGCAGCTCGGGGCGGAGGTGCTCGGCAAGAACGGGCGCTTCGTCGAAGGGAAATTCGACCTGCGGCGGCTGAACGTCCCCTACGCGTCGCTCATCGAAGCGCTCGACGGGCTCGTGACCGAAGTGCTCGCCGATCCTTCGGAGCGTGAACGGTGGCGCGCGCGGATCGTCGACGCCGTCGGCGCGAATGGGCGGGTGCTGACCGATTTGCTCCCGCGGCTCGTCACCGTCGTCGGACAACCGGCGGCGCTGCCTCCGCTCGGACCGCTCGAGGCGCAGCTCCGGACGGAGGGCGTGCTGCGCGCGTTCCTCGGGCTCTTCACGGACGACGGCCACCCCCTCGTCGTGTTCCTCGACGATCTGCAATGGGCGGACGCGGCATCGCTCGAGACGCTGCGCGCGCTCGCCAGCGATCCGGAGACGCGTCGGCTCCTGCTCGTGGGTGCGCTCCGCCCCGCGTCGATCGACGCCGATGCGATCGCCCCGACGCTGGAGCGCGAGCTCCGGTCGAGCGGTATCCCGTTCACGCGCATCGAGCTCGCCCCGCTGGCGACCGAAGATCTCCAGCACCTCTTGACCGACACCTTCTCGAACAGCGACGACGTCCGACCGCTCGCGGCCCTCGTGCATCGAAAGACCGCCGGCAACCCGTTCTTCGTGCGGCACTTCCTGCGCGCGCTGCAGAAGAACGGGCTCGTCGCCTTCGACGTCGAACGCGGCGCGTGGACGTGGGACGTGGGACGCATCGCGGAGGCGACGATCACCGACAACGTCGTCGAGCTGCTGTCGCGGGCCATCGACGCGCTCCCCGAGCACGCGCGGGACGTCTTGTCCGTCGCGGCTTGCGCGGGAAAGCGCGTCGACGTGCAGGCGCTCGCGGAGATCACGTCGATGACGGAGGAGGCCATCGAACGCGCGCTGGAGGACGCCCTGCGCGAGGGGCTGCTCGTGTTCGACGCCGAGGAGCGCACCCATCGGTTCGCGCACGATCGCGTCCAGCAAGCGGCCTATGCGCGGCTCGACGACGCGGCGAAGCGCGAGCTTCATCGGAGGATGGGGCGCCGTCTGCTGCGCGAGCCGAACGACGAGCGGCTCTTCGACGCCGTCGATCAATTGAACATGGGGGCGCCGCTGCTCGGCAGCGACGACGAGCGCGAAGAGCTCGCGGAGCTCGACGCGCGCGCCGGGAAGAAGGCACGCGCCGCGGCGGCCTACGGTCCAGCGCTGGCGTACTTCCGCGAGGGGATCGCGCGGCTGCCCGAAGCCGCGTGGAGGACGCGGCACGCGCTCGCGTTTTCGTTGCACCGCGACGCCGTGGAGTGCGCGATCGTGAGCGGACAGCACGATTTGGCGGCGCAGCTCGCCGAGCGCGCGCTCGAACGCGCGACGAGCCCCGAAGAGAAGGTCGACATCCACGCCCTCCTCGTCATTCGCGCGACGGTGCGCGGGGCGTGGACGGAGGCGCTGTCCACAGGGCAACGGGCGCTCGCCGAGCTCGGTTTCCGGGAGCTGCCGCCCGCCGATCTCGACGCGGGGCTCGCGGCCGAGCGACGGGCCATCGATGCGCGGATGGCCGGTCGGTCCGCGGAGGCGCTCGCCGATCTCCCCTTGATCACCAACGAGCGCGACGTCGCGATCCTGCGCATCTTCGCGGCGATGCAGCACCCGGCGTGGTTCTCGAATCGTGCATTTTACACATTCTTGACGGCGCGCTCGGTTCGGTTCGTCCTCGAGCACGGCAACGCCCCGCCGTCGCTGACGGTGTTCACGGACTGGGCGATGTGCCTCGCCGCGCAGGGGCGCTTCGACGAGGCCGAAGCGTTCGCGCGATCGGCCCTCGCGCTCGCGCGGAGGTTCGGTGATCCTCGTCAGGAGGCGCACGCCGTCTTCATCGACGCGGCCTTCGTGCAGCCCTGGCGCAACGCCTACGCCAGGGTCGTCCCCCACATCCGGCAAGCGCTGACCTTGGCGAACGAGGAGGGGGAAGTGAGGACGGCGGCGTACGCCCGATCGGCGCTCGTCATCGTCGCGATGGCCGCGGGTCGTGAGCTCGGCGAGCTGCTCCGGGCGATCGACGCAGACATGCCGTTTCTCGTGCGCACGCGGAACGGATCGATCCAGCGATTCCACCTCGCTTACCGCCAAGCCGTCCGCGCGCTCAAGGGGATGACGATCGCGCGAAACCGGTTCGACGACGAGGACTTCGACGAGGCGTCGTACCTCGCGTCCGTCGCGGACGAGCCGTCGACGCGCTGCATCTACGAGATTTGTCGGCTTCGGGTCTCGTTCCTCCTGCGCGACTTCGTCGAAGCCGGGGCGCATGCGCGCGAGGCCTTACGACGAAAGGAGTTCGTCGGCGCCTACGTGCCTTCGGTCGAGCTCAACTACCTGGCGTCGCTCACGTTCGCGGCGCTCGCGGACGGCGTCGATCGGGAGCGTCGCGACGAGCTCGTCGCGAGCATCCGGGAGCACCAGCGCGTCCTCACCCGATGGGTGCGCGACAACCCGTCGAACTTCACCGCGAAACATCGGCTCGTCGAGGCCGAGCTCGCGCGGCTCGAGGGCGCGCACGCCGAAGCGCAAGATCTCTACGACGAAGCGATCGAGGCCGCCGCGTGCGCCTCGGCGCTGCACGAAGAGGCCCTCGGTCACGAGCTAGCCGGCCGTCACGCGAT
>JBGAHN010000101.1:0-21752 GCA_044226145.1 Labilithrix sp.
CAAGAGGTCCACGACTACCTGAACAAGGGCGGTCGCGTGTTCGCGACGCACTTCCACTACGCTTGGTTCAAGTCGTCGCCGGATCCGGCGTTCCAAGGCCTCGCGGAGTGGGGCTCGGCCTCCTCCGGGAGCGGTCCGGCGTCGATCGACACCTCCTTCCCGAAGGGGCAGGCGCTCGCCGATTGGCTCGACGCGATCGGCGCGTCGAGCACCCACGGAAAGCTGACGCTCTCTGGCGAGACCTCCTCGGTCAAGAGCCTCTCGAGCGATGCCCAGACGTGGATCGACAAGAACGGCATCCCGAAGTACTTCAGCTTCAACACGCCGATCGGTGAGTCGGAAGAGAACCAGTGCGGTCGCGGCGTGTTCAGCGACTTGCACATGTTCAGCACGCACAAGGAGCTCAGCGAGTGCGGGAACTTGAACGCGCAGCAAAAGGCGCTCGAGTTCATGTTCTTCGATCTCGCCGGCTGCGTGCAGAACGACCAGAAGCCGCCGGTGCTCCCGAACTGAATCGTTCGCCATGAGCGACGAACGCACGGGCGCGCGAAGGACCCTCCGCGACTACCTGAACGAGGGGCCCTTCGCGCTCGCGATGTCGTCGGGGTTCTTCGGCTTCTTCGCGCACACGGGGATGCTCACCGTGCTCGAGGACGAAGGGCTCCTCCCGCGGCGCGTGTCGGGATCGAGCGCCGGCGCGCTCGTGACGGCGTCGTGGGCCGCGGGGCTCGATGCGCCCACGCTCGCCGCGGAGCTCGAAGGCCTGAGGCGAAGCGACTTCTGGGATCCCGGAGTCGGCCCTGGTTTTTTGCGGGGGCGCCTGTTTCGTGAACGGCTCGCGCGGCTCCTGCCGGAGCTCCGCATCGAGCGGTGCCGCGTGCCGTGCGCCGTCTCGGTGTTCGACGTCGCGCGCCGCCGGACGCACGTCCTCGACGAAGGCGATCTCCCGAGCGCGATCCACGCGTCGTGCGCGGTGCCGCTGCTCTTCCACCCCGTGTGGATCGGCGCGCGCGCGTACCTCGACGGAGGCATCCTCGACCGCCCGGGGCTCGAGGCGATGCCGGCGAACGAGCCGCGCGTGCTCTTCCATCACCTGGCGTCGAAATCGCCGTGGCGGACGAAGCTCACGATGCCGAAGCGCGCGGGCATGGTGACCCTGACGCTCGGGGACCTCCCGCGCTCGGGGCCGTTCAAGCTCGACGAAGGACGGAGGGCCTTCGCCGTCGCGCGGCAAGCGATGCGTCGCGCGCTCGACCGACCGATCGAGGACGACCTCGTCGTCGCGTGACGCCGGCGGGGCGCTCGTTCGACGAACACCGCGTCGCGATCTCCCTGCTCACGCCAAGCCGGCGGCGGCCTTGTCGAGCCACTCGTCGATCGCCGCGAGGATTTCGCGGTTGCCGTCTTGCGTGTAGGTTGCAAGCTTTTCCTCGCACCGCGGGATGTCCGCGACGAAGCGCGGGATCGCGGTCGGATCGTCGAGCGAAGGCGTGGTGCGCCCATAGCCCTCGCGCTCGAGGTACCGCGCGTTGAGGATTTGCTCGAATTGCCGGGCGAGCGGCACCGCCAACATCGGCTTGCGCAAGAACACCGCCTCGCCCATCGTCGTGAAGCCGCCGCCCGCGATGACGCCCCGGCACGACGCGAGATCGTCGATGAAGCCGTCCTCGCTGAACGGCCGGAAGCGCAGGTTGCTTTCGACGAGCTCCTCCTTCAGATCGCGTCGCATGCCGTAGACGCGGCACTCCATGTCCGTCTTGCGGAGGGCCGTGGCGAGCCGCTCGTTGCCTTCGCCGGTCGTGTAGACGAGCAGGTGCTCGCCGGGGCGGACGTTCGCCGCGAGGATCTCCGGGCGGAGGATGGGCGGGAAGAGACGCGTCCGATCTTTGCGGATGTCGGGGCGGAAGAACGTGGTGATGAAATACTCGCTCGCGAACGGCAGCTTGCTCTTGATGAAGGCCTTCGTGAGCTGGAACTCGGCCGTGTGACCCTCGACGACGTCGTCGGGGATCGCGCAGCGGTGGATGATCTGCATGTTGTCGACGGACAGGACGGGGATCCGGTGCGTCTTGGCGTAGAGGTGCGTCCACGACTCGAAGTCGCTGATGACGGCGTCCGGCTCGAAGCCGGCGATGAGGTCGAAATAGGCCGCGATGTTCCGCGGGATCCCCGTGGCCCCGCCGAGCACGTTCGAAAGCGCCGTTTTTCCGAGACGGACCTCGTTCTCCTCGTAGATCATGTGCAGACCGTGGATGCGGTTCACACCCGAGAAGCGCTTGCCGAGGAAATCGAACGCGCGGCCCGACGCCATGATCTCCACGTCGTGGTTCGAGCGCACGAGGTGTTCGAGGATCACGCGCGAGCGCATCGCGTGCCCCATGCCTTCGCCGACGACGCCGTAGAGAATCTTCATCACGGACGAGTGTATCCTTTGTGGAGCGCCGATTCGTCGGCGATCCGAACGCACGCGAGCCTCGTGACGTCGTGGTGACCACTCGCCGGATTTATTGTGAAACCTTGCCGTACGAGGACGTCGTGCGACCGGCGACCCTCGCGCTCCTCGCGCGCTATTCGCTGCACCTCGTGCTCGCCGTGCGACCCTGGCAGCTCCGCGCGCTGCCCGGCGTCGCGCGCGTGCTCGAAGGCGCCGGGATCGGGCTGACGGTGTGGCCGATGGTGGCGGACGACGAGGGACGGTGGGCGAGCGTCGAGAACGCGTCTTCGTTCGCGGCGTTCGCGCTGGAGATCGTACGCGCGTTCGAGGGCGAGCGGCTCTCGCTCGAAGGGATGCTCCTCGATCTGGAACCGCCGTTCCGCGCGTCGCACGCGTTCGTCGGGAGCGCGGGCGGGGCGGTGCGCGTCGTCGCGGAGGCGGCGGCTTCCCGCGTGCAGACAGGGCGAGCGCGTGCCTACGAGCGTGGTGCCGGGCGCCTCGCGGACGTCGTCCGGGAGCTCCGGGAGCGCGGGGTCCGAACGTCGTCGGCGGTTTGGCCGTTGCTCGTGTTCGACGCACCTCCGCGCGACGTCTGGCAGCGCCGTTTCGGAACGCCGATCGACGATCTGTCGACCGACCACGTGAGCGTCATGGTCTACACGACCATCTTCGAAGGGTGGACGCGCGGCCTCCTGCGCCGTCGCGATGCCCTCGCGCTCTTGTCGGACCTCGGTCGGCGAACCTCGGACCGATGGCCGAACGCGGGGCTGTCGCTCGGGTGCGTCGGCACGGGGGCGTTCGGCGACGAGCCGATCTATCGGAGCCCCCGCGAGCTCGCCGAGGACGTGTCCATCGCGCGCGCGGCATCTTGTTCGGAGCTCGCGCTCTTCGATTTGGCGGGCGTGCTCGCGCGGGCGCCCGCCGAAGCATGGCTCGAAGCGTTCGTGCACGGCGCGGAGCGCGCTCCGGTCGTCGATGCGCCGATGACGCGCCGCGTGCAGATCATGCTTCAGCTTGCGCAGGGGCTGGGCCGTCCCTGGCGGTAAAAGCGTGCTTCTTTGCGTCTCGGTTCGCGCTTCCGCCTTGCTGCCGGAAGGACATCGCGGCAGAAAGCGTAGTCCATGATTCGAGTTCGCTCGCTGGTGACGGTTGGGGTGGCGGCCTTGGCTCTGTCGTGTTCGGCCTCCGCTCCCGAGGAATCGGCGGGCGAGGCGTCGGTCGGCACGTCGTCGTACCCCATCATCAAGGGGGAGGACTCGGACGATGGCCAGAACGCCGTCGTCCTCCTCGTGCACTACGACCCGGCGCAGCCGAACGGCGTCTCCTTGTGTTCCGGGAGCTTGCTCGCGCCGTCGCTCGTGTTGACGGCGCGCCATTGCGTGGCGAACACGTCGGAGTCCGCGGCGTGCGACGTGGAGGGCAACCCCATCGGCGCCGGGCAGATCCGAGGCAACAACGATCCGAACACGATGTACGTGTTCACCGGGAAGAACCTCCCGAAGTTCTCGACGGGGCGCGTGGTGCCCAACAGTACCGGCGCGCAGATCATCGACGACGGCGCCAAGAACCTCTGCAACCACGACATCGCGCTCCTCGTCCTCGACACGCCGATCACGGACATGCCGATCGTGCCGGTGCGCGTCGACAGCGACGTCACGGTCGGCGAAGAAGTGACGTCCGTCGGTTGGGGCGTGACGGACAAGGCGTCGACGCCGTCCGTCCGGCAGCAGCGCGCCGGCGTCTCGATCCTCGAGGTCGGGCCCGCCGATAGCCGCCGTTTGCCCGTGCCCCCGAACGAGTTCGAGGTCGGCGAGTCGATTTGCTCCGGCGACAGCGGCGGACCGGCGATCGCGGCGTCGGGCGCCGTCGTCGGCGTCGTGTCGCGGGGTGGAAACGGCAAGGAGCCGAGCCAGAGCGATCCGTCCGTGAGCTGCGTCGGCGACAGCGCGACGAACCTCTACACGAAGCTCTCTCCGTTCAAGGATCTCCTGCTTCAGGCCTACGAGGCCGCCGGCGCCGAGCCTTGGTTCGAAGGCGAGCCCGATCCGCGAAAAGCGAAGGACGGCGAGGCGTGCGCGGAGGCGACGGATTGCCGGTCGAACCTCTGCTTGGCGGACTCCGCGAAGGGCGGCGCGACGACGTGCGCCTCGGATTGCTCGTCGACGCCGTGCACGGGCGGCCAGGTGTGCTCGACGGAGGGCGCGGCCCACGTCTGCCGCGCGCCGGCGGCCACGACCACCACGACCACGACGTCGGGTTGCTCAGCCGCTTCGACCGCGCGGACGCCGGGGGGAGCGTTCCTGTCGGCGCTCGGCGTCGCCTTCGGGCTCGCGACGATTCGTCGCCGTGCTCGGCTCGGATCGCGGCGCGACGGGCGGCAGTAGCCGCCGAAGGGTGAGCGCCATCGTCTGCGCGGCGCCACGAAGCACCGACGCGAGCCACGCCTGGGCGTGCTCCGACTTGAGCTCGATGTCGTAAGACACGGTCCCCTCGTCGATGTCGGGCGGTGCGTCGGGCCCCGCGCGCAGCTCGCCGGAGGTCGCCGTCACCGGCTCGGCCCCGACCGATTCGAGGATGCTCCGCATCGTCGTGTTGTCCGCGAGGACTTGGGCGCGGATGCGCCGGACGTTTCGCGCGCGCGCCGCCTTTTCGAGCTCGCGCACGAGGATCGTCCCCAGGCCCTTTCGCTGCATGTCGTCGACGACGGTGATCGCCGCCTCGACGACCCCCGGCGCGTCGTCGACGACCACGAACCGCGCGACGCCGACCCCGCGTTCGGCCTTCAAGTCGGGGGTCGTCACCGTGGCCACGATGGCGACGTGCTTCTTCTGGTCGACGTTCGTGAGGTACGAGAGCGCGTCGTCCGAGAGATCGGTCATGCTCCGGAGGAAGCGCAGGTAGCGCGTCTGCGGCGAGGTCGACTCGAACGCCCTCCGGAGCTCGTCGCGATCGTCGGGGCCGAGCGGCCGGATCGTCACGATCGTGCCGTCGGTGAGCTCGCGCGTCACGCGCCACGATGGATGGCCGTCGAACGGCTCGCCGTCGTGCGCGTGGTTCGCGGAAGGAGAAGGAGGGCGATCGGACAAGCCCGATCAGCGTAGCGCACTTGCCGCGCGAAGGATCCGGCGCATCCGCCGCGAGGTCGACGCGCGTACGACGACGGCGCGCGCTCGCGGAAGGCGCGCGAAATCCGCCGTCCATGCGCGGGAGAACCGCTGTATCTTGACGCATGCGAAAGGATCGCGCGCGATGACGAACGAGCGGTGGGACCTGTGCGTGCTCGGCGCCGGCCCGGCCGGTTTTGCGGCCGCCATGCGCGCCTACGACCTCGGAAAGCGCGTCGTCCTCGTCGAACGCGCGAAGGTCGGCGGCGCGGGCATCCACGCCGGCGCGCTCTCGTCGAAGACGATGTGGCACCTGTCGAACGACTACGCGGTCGCGTCGCGGACGGACCGCGGCTACGCGGCGCAGGGCCTCGACGTCTCGTACCCGAACGTCGTCGGGAGCGTGCGCACCGCCACCTTGGAGCGCCGCACGCTCCTCGAAGAGCAGCTACGCGCGCTCGCGAAGGACGACGCCGGCTCCGGCGTGCGGTTCGTCGAGGGCGACGCGCGCTTCGTCTCCCCGTTCGAGGTCGTCGTCACGGCTCCCGACGGAACGACCACGCCCGTCCGCGCCGATCACTTCGTCGTCGCGACCGGCTCGTCCCCGCGGATCCCCGACGGCATCCCGGTCGACGGCGAGTTCATCGTCACGAGCGATCACATCGACCAATTCCCGTCGTTCCCCGAGAGCATGGTCATCGTCGGCGCGGGCGTCATCGGCTGCGAGTACGCGACGATGTTCGCGAACTTCGGGAAAACGCGGCTCTTCGTGATCGATCGGCAGCCGCGCATCCTGCCGTTCGAGGACGAAGACGTTGCCGAGGAGATCGCCAAGAGCTTCGAATCGATGGGCGTGGTCATCCACCGCGCGTCGAAGCTCGAGAGCGTGAAGGTCGTCTCCGGCAAGGTCGAGTACGTCGTCACCGACGCGTCCGGCACGGCGAAGACGATTCGTGTCGAGCGCGCGCTCGTGTCCGTCGGTCGCGTGCCGAACACGGCGACCCTCGGGCTCGACGCGGCGGGCGTGGAGACCGGCCCGGGCGGGAGCATCGTCGCGAACGGCACGCAGACGACCGCACCGCACATCTACGCCGCCGGTGACGTCACGATGGACGTCGCGCTCGTGAACGTCGCCGAGCTCGAAGGGCGCTACGCCGTCGAGAAGATGTTCGGGCTCGAGCCGCGCCCCATTCGCTACGACGCGCTGTCGGCCATCATGTTCCTTCGCCCCGAGGTCGCGAGCGTCGGCCTGAACGAGCGCGAGGCGAAGGCGAAGAACGTGCCGTACCGCGTCGGCGTCATCCACAACTGTCTTTCGCCGCGCAACATCGCGATGCGGAGCACGGGAGGGTTCGTCAAGCTCCTCGCGGCGCCCGACACCGGGCGGGTGCTCGGTCTCCGCGTCGTGGGCGCCCAGGCCTCGAGCACCATCCAAGGCATCGCGTTCCTCATCGAGATGGGCGCCACGCTCGACGACATCGACCGCTGCGTGCACCCGCACCCCGCCATCCCGGAGAGCGTGCAGGAGTGCGCGCGCGTCCTGCTCGGCCGATCCGTGCTCAAGCCGAGCGTCTTCGGACCGCGCGGCCTCATGCGTTGCGCCGAAGGATGATCCCGCGGCCCATGCGCCACGCCCTCGCGTCCCTCGCGCTCCCGTTCGGCCTCGACGGACGCGACGCCGCTCGCGCGAGCGGCATCGAAGAGGCGACGAGATCCCGTTGAGAGCGCGCCGCCGCACCCCGAAAGAACCGCCGAAGAAGCCGCTGCCCGACGCGCTGCGCGAGAGCCTTTCGTTCGTGCGCCGCGCGCTCGCGCTCGTGTGGCGTTCGTCGCCGTCCTTGACGGTGGCGCTGGCGGTCCTGACGCTCGGCTCGGCGCTCGTCCCACCGTCGATCGCCTTGGCAGGCAAGCGCATCGTCGACGCGGTCGTCGCCGGCGATCGGGACCGCACGCTCGTGTGGGTCGCCATCGAGCTCGGCCTCGTCGTCCTCCAAGCGCTCTTCGTGCGTGGGCTCGGCCTCGTGCGGAGCGTGCTCGGCTCGCGCCTCGGCACCGACGTGAACGTGGCCATCCTCGAGCGCGCGACGCGCCTCGAGCTCCGCCACTTCGAAGATCCCGAGTTCTACGATCGCCTCACGCGCGCGCGCCGCGAGGCCTCGTCGCGCCCCGTGTCGCTCGTGACCGAGAGCTTCGCGCTCGTGCAGAACGCGCTCACGCTCGCCGGTTACGCCGTGCTCCTCGCGCAATTCGATCCCTGGATCGTCGCGATCTTGATGCTGTCGACGGTGCCGGCGACGGTCGCCGAAATGCGTTACGCGAAGACCGCGTTTCGTTTGCGCAATTGGCGCTCGCAAGACTCGCGACGGCTCATGTACCTAGAGCACGTGCTCGCGAACGACGAGCACGTCAAAGAGGTGAAGCTCTTCGGCCTCGCGCCGCTCTTTCTCGGGCGCTACAAGGCGCTCGCCGAGGCGTTCCACGCGGAGGACTCGCGTCTGGCGGTGCGCCGCGCGATCGTCACGCACGTGCTGTCGCTCCTCGCGACGCTCGCGTTCTACGGCTCGTACGCGGTGATGGCCGTCTTCGCGGCGCTCGGCCGGCTGTCGCTCGGCAGCATGACGATGTACGTCCTGGCGTTCCGGTCCGGGCAGCAGTCCTTCCAGTCCATCTTGAGCGGCATTGGCAGCATCTACGAGCACAACCTCTACATGTCGAACTTGTTCGCGTACCTCGACGCGACCGACGAAGACGGGGCCAACGGAGAGCTCGTCACCGGGGAACATGCCTCGGGCGACGCGCTGGAAGCCGCGTCCAAGGACGAGCGACCCACCGAAGAAGGACTCCGCTTGGAGGGCGTCGGCTTTCGCTACCCCGGCAAGTCGACCTGGGTGTTCCGTCACCTCGACCTGTTCCTTCCGAAGGGTCAGAGCGTCGCCCTCGTGGGGCAGAACGGCGCGGGCAAGACCACGTTCGTCAAGCTCCTCACGCGCCTGTACGAGCCCGACGAGGGGCGCATCTTGCTCGACGGCAAGGATCTGCGCGCGTGGGATCGCGACGCCCTCCTTTCGCGCTTCGGCGTCGTCTTCCAGGACTTCAACCAGTACCAGCTCGTGCTCCGCGAGAACGTCGGCGTCGGCAGCGTCGGGCACCTCGGCGACGAGCCGCGCATCGTCCGTGCGATCGAACGGGGCGGCGCCGACGCCGTGCGCGAGGGCCTCTCGGCGGGCCTCGACGCGCCGCTCGGACGCTGGTTCGAGGACGGCGCCGAGCTCTCCGGCGGCCAATGGCAGAAGCTCGCGCTCGCCCGCGGCTTCATGCGCGAAGAGGCCGACATCTTGATCTTGGACGAGCCCACCGCGGCGCTCGACGCGGAGGCCGAGCACGCCGTCTTCGAGCGCTTCAAGGAGCTCGCCGCCGGGCGCACGACGATCATCATCTCGCACCGCTTCTCGACGGTGCGCATGGCGGACCGCATCCTGGTGCTCGAAGGCGGCCGCGTGATCGAAGACGGTTCGCACGCCGAGCTCGTCACGGCGGCCGGGACGTACGCGCGTCTCTACGATTTGCAGGCCCGCGGCTACGCGTAGGGCGCGTGGGCGTCGACGAAGGCGGGACGTCGTCGAAGTGGCCGGGCCAGGTCCGAAATCGGCCCGGCCAGGGGCGCGTCTCTGCCAAGTCCGCGAAAAGAGACGAATCGGTCGTTGGCTCGCCGCGTGCTGAAGCGACCAGTATGGCAGAAGGACTCAACAAGGTCATGTTGCTCGGAAACCTCGGCGCGGATCCGGAGCTCCGCACGACCCCCGGCGGTCAATCGGTGCTCAAGCTGCGTCTGGCGACGACCGAGTCGTACGTCGACAAAAACCAAGAGCGGCAAGAAAGGACGGAGTGGCACTCGGTATCGATCTGGGGGAAGCGCGGAGAAGCTCTCTCTCGCTACCTGACGAAGGGCTCGCGGCTCCTCGTCGAAGGACGCATTCAAACCTCGAGCTACGAGAAAGACGGCGTGAAGAAGTACCGGACGGAGGTCATCGCGGACGACGTCTACTTCGCTGGCGGCCCTCCACGCACGGCGCCGCCGCTCCCGGTTCAGGGCGGGCTCGTCAACGGCGCCGCCTCCGTGAACGTCCGGGCCCTCGCGAACGACATCCCGTTCTGAGAACGTGAGCGTCGGCGCGGTGACGAGCCTTCGTCGTCGCGCCGGCGCTCAGTCGGCGTGCAGGCCGCGACGATTCGTGGACGGCACTTCAGAACTCGCCGCGACGATGCTGCGAGAGGCGCTCTTCGGCGTCTCCGCGGTCCATCGTGAGCGCGCGCCGGCAGGTACGAAAGTCGAAGCCGGCGCGCGCCATCGCGGCGAGGGCCTTTTGGCGGGCGCGCTCGTCCTCGGCTTCGCGCGCGAACGGACCGATCCGCCGTTTCCGCGCGAAGGCGAGGGCAGCGCCGAGCTCGTCCTCGTCGCTCCGCGGTACGATCGACGCGACGAGCGATTCGCTGGCCCCCTTTTGGGCGAGGTGCGTGACGATGGCGCGCCGGGATTTGCCGGACAGCGCGAGCCCACGCGCGCGCCGCTCGACGAACGCGGCGTCGTCGATGAGCCCGACCTCGCAGAGGCGCGCGACCACGGGGCCGATGGCGGTCTTCGCGTGGGACGCCTGCGTTTCGATGGCGTCGCCGTCGTCGCTGCGCATCGCGGCGCGCCGTGCCCACGCGGCGACGCGACGTTCGAGCACGCGCGTCATCCCAGCGGCCGTCGCGGCGCTCTTGGTCAGGTAGGAGAGCGCCCATTCGTGGAGAACGGCGGCGGTGGGCGGCGGGCTCGGCGCGAGCGGTCTCGACGTCTTCGCGTGGCCGGTGCGTGCGCGGTCGTTACGAACGCGGTCGTTGCGGGATGAATGCCGGTTCGCCGGGGCGTCGCTCATCGTGGCTCGTGGGAGGCGGGGTCGCGGTCTTCGTGCTCGCGTCGGTTCGTCAGAACGAGGAGTTCGGCTGCTTGAGGAACTCGGTTTCCTCGGCCGTCGACTTTCGATCGAGGATCGCGTTCCGATGGGGAAAGCGGCCGAACCGATCGATGATGACGGCGTGCGCGCGCGCGAACGAGAGCGCGTTGTCGAAGAAGGCCCGGAGGCTCTGTGGCCCCTCGTCCCGCAGGCGCTCGAAGCGCGCGACGCACTCGTGCTGGAGCTCGGTGTTTTCGGCGTGCATGAGCGGCATCAGGAGGAACTGGGTTTCGACGGGCGAGAGCTCGCGCTCGTCTTCGTTCGTCAGCCCTTCGAGGGCGAGCTCCAGGGCCTTCGGATCTTGGGCGAACGATCGCGGGGTGCCGCGGTGGATGTTCCGCGACATCTGATCGAGCAGGAGGATCAACGCCAGGCGTCCTCGCGGCGTCGCCTTCCACGCGTCGAGCTCCCCCAGCGCGGCGCGTTCGAGCGCGCGACCGAAGCGACGGGTCAGCTCGGCGTCGAACGCCGCGTCCTTCTTCCACCACGCTTCGGCGTTCGCGAGGGGGTTCGAGCCCGGCTTGCCGAACCAGAAGTGGAGCACGTCGTCCACGGTCACATCGTCCGTCGTCATCCGCGCAGGATGAAGCGAGGGCGCGCGCGCCGCAAGTCGTCCGACAGCGAACGCCGTCGACGACGCGAAGCCGTCGGCGAGTGGACGCGCCGGCCCGTCAGGCCTTGCTCAAGAGATCGTCGAACGCGCGATCGAACTCGTCGTCCGCGCCGACCGCTGCTTGCCGCGGAGGCGCCTTCGATTCGCCGCGCGAGAGCCGCCGGATGCGCTCCTGCACGTCGCGGTAGTTCGGATCGCGCCGCATCACCTTTTGGAAGTAGCCGAGCGCGTCCCTGTTCATCTTGAGCGCTTCGTACGTCGCGCCGACCTCGAAGAAGAGCGCGAGCTCTTGATCCGGCTCCTTCGACGGAGCACCGAGCCCGAGGAGAACCGCGTCGAGCGCCTCGCGCAGTCGGCCACGCTCGAGCTCGAGCGTGCCGATCATCGACCGGCAGATGCACTCGTACTTCGGATCGCGCGCGGCGACGTCGAACTCGCGGATCGCGTCGTCGACGAGCATCATCTCTTTGTACGCGATGCCCAGGTTGTAGTGCGAATCCGAGTCGTCGACGCTGATCTGCTTCGCGACGCCTTCCTTGAACTTCGCGAAGACCTCCTCGACGTCGATCTGTTCGTCGGCGTTGGCGTGGCCTTCGGCGGGCTGGACGTAGTCGAGGGCCGAGCCCGTCGAGCGACGCCGACGTGAGCTCGTAGATCCCTTCGCTGTCGCGCGGCTTCACGGGCGCCGCTGCCGCGCGCGGCTTGCTGGGCGTCGAGCTCGGCGAGGCGCTCGCGGAGCAGCGGGTTCGTCGGGTGGATGCGGAGCTGTTCGTCGACGATCGCGCGCGCGTCTTCGTAGAGGCCCCGCGAGCAGAAGAAATCGGCCTCGTCGAGCGCCTCTTCGAGCCGTCGGTACGAGTTGGGCGCGCTGCTCTCGGTCGCATACGCGCCGGTGTCCGACGCGTGCTCGCCGTAGGTCTCGATCACGGGCTCGTCGAGCGGGAAGCTCGGTAGCTCGTGCCCGTCGTCCTCCATGACGGCAACTCGTGCGACGCATGCAAGGCCGTCGCGTCGTCGAAGATGGGGCGGCTCTCTTCGATCTGGTAGGCGGGGAGCGGCGCGTTGTCCGGCGCCGACGTCGCGTAGAGCCCTCGGCCGCGGGCTCGTTCTCGTCGACGATCTCGTAGCCGAGCTCCTCGAGCATCTGCAGCGCGCGCGTGTTCTGCGGGTCGAACGCGAGGACGTCTTGCAGCGCCCGCGCGGCCGATTCGCCGTCGAGCCCGTCGACGAAGATGCTCGCGATGGTGAGCATCTCGACGACGGCGTCTTCGAGCTGCCCGGCTCGATGAGCACGTCGCGGTAGACCTCGTGCAGGTCCATCGCGAGCGGGTGGAGATCGAGCCCGTTCCTCAGGACCTCGAGCGCGCGATCGTAGAGGCGCACGCGACGGAACGCGCTCGCGTCGGCGATGACGTTCTGGACCTGGTCCGAAAGAACGTTCGCTCCATCGTCGGTGGGCGTACCCGACCGACGTACCCGACGGACGACTCGGCGGCCCCAGCCGATTCGGCGTACGACCGATCGACCTCCGCCGGCATCTCGGCGTCGGTGTCGGTGTCCGCGTCGAGCGCGACTTCTTCTTCCTCGATCTCGGCTTCGATCTCGTCGTTCGAGAGCTCCTCGAAGTCCTCGACCTCTTCGATCTCCGGCGAAGCCTCCGCGCTGTCGCCCGAGGCGTACCCATAGCCGCCGTAGGCGTGACCGCCGGCGACGGGGCGCGCAGGCGGCGGCGGCATGCGCGGGCGCGACCTCGCGCGGCGCGGACGCCTGCGGCGGCGGCACGTCGCGACGACGCGCCGCCGTTCTGCTGCGCGACGAGCTTGCGGACCTCTTCGTCGTGCGGGGCGACGCGCTGCAGTCGCTCCACGATCTCGCGGAACGCCTCCGGCTTGCCCGTCTCGCGGGGCGACGCGCGCCATCTCCTTCTGCACTTCGATGGCCTTGGCGCCCTGGCCGATCGTGTTGAACGCGCGCGCGAGCAGCGAGAGCGTGTCGAGATCGCGCGGGTTGGCCTGGAAGCAGAGCTGCAGCTTGGCGAGCGCCTGCATCCCGTCTTGCTGTTGACCGCGCGCCAGATACAGCTCGGCGGCGAAGCGCGCCTGCGCGGGATCGGCCTTGTGGTGCAGGAGCCGTTCGAGGACCTTGAGCGCGTCGTCCCGCCGACCGATGGTCGCGAGCTGAGCGGCGGCGGCCTTGAACTCGGCGACCGCGCCCTCGATGTCCTGCACCCGCGAGAGCGCTTCGGCGAGCCGCAGGTGGGGGAGGGGATTGGTCGGATCGAGCTCGACGATCTTCCGGAAGACCTCGATGGCCTCGGCGTCGCGCTGCTGACGTTGGAAGCGCGTCGCCACTTCGTCGAGCGCCGCGAGCGCGTCGCTCGTGAGTCCGAGCTGCTGGTAAAGCTCCGCGAGCTTGGGCGCGATGTGCGCGTAGCGTTCCTCGAGCTGCGGCGCGTGCTTCGCGATGATCTCGCGGATCTGCTTGTAGACCGCGATGGCCTTGAGCGCGAACCCCTGCTGCGCATAAAGGCGCCCGACGCCGTCGTAGGTCGCGATCGCGTCTTGGTGCAGCCCCTGCTTGGCTTGCAGGTCACCGATCTTGAGCAAGGTCCGAGCGTCGTTCGGATCTGCCTCGATCAGTCTGCGATACTCCAGGACCGCCTTGTCGTACTTCTTTTTCTCGACGTACTTCTGAGCGGACTGGAGCACCTTTTCGCGATCAATCGCCACGATGACGCGTGCTCCTGTGCCTTGTCGATGATGGGTTCAAACGAAACGAACGAACGAGCGCCGGCCACCTTCTCACGGAACGAGCAGCCCCTTCAGGAGCGCGAACGCAACGGTGAGAAGTGCGAACACCAAGGTGACCACGGCCAGAATAGCGCTACTTCCGCCAGCTTGCCTACTTCCGCCATGGGCCTTCGCCGCCTTCTTCGCACGCGCCCCGAGGACGTGGTGCAGCGCGACCACGAGGAGCGCGAACGTCAGCTTCCCATGAAACCAGTGTAGTTTCATGTAAGCCCCAGGATCGCGCAGCAACATCGCGAGCCCGAACAGGAGGCTGAGCACGAAGGCGGGGACCGCCGCGCGGCGGTAGAGCTGAACCGCGGCTTGCGCGACCGCGTCCGCGCGCTCGGCGTTCTCGATGCGCGACGACGCGGCCGTCAGCCACCCGACCGACGCGATCGATCCGATCCAAACCATGTTCGCGAACACGTGAAAGACGAGCAGAAGCACGGCACCCATCGAACGTCGCCTCCGGTTGGAATTGCGCGCGCCCGCCGAAACGGCGAGAGGGGCGCACGATCGCGCGCACTATACAGCGCAACCCACGTCCGCCGCGGGAATCGTCGGATTCGGTCCCGCATTTCGGAACCCTGGAACGCTACGCGGGCGAGGCTTCCGCGGCTCCGATGTTCGGCTGTCCTTTCGGGGACGCGCATTCGCGGCTACGTTGCCGAGGCAATGCCCACACAGTCCGCGCTCTACAAGGCCCCGTTCGGTCCCGGAGGGGCCAGTGAAGTCGACGTCCAGCTCGCCGAAAGGCTCCTCGGGGTCGCGCTTTCCGGGGGCGCCGACTACGCCGACTTGTTCTTCGAGTACCGCGCCGCGTCGGGCCTCGTGTTCGACGAAGGCATCTTGAAGAGCGCCTCGCGCAGCGTCTCGATGGGGCTCGGTGTCCGCGCCCAAAAAGGCGACGCGACCGGGTACGCGTACACGGAGAAGCTCGACTGGGACGCCATGAACCACGCGGCCAAGACCGCGGCGTCGATCGCCTCGAGCGGCGGCGCGCCCGGCCCCCAGAAGATCGAAGCGCGGGTGTTGCCGAGCCGCTACGAGCTCGACGAGGTCACGCTCGACGTGCCCGGCATGGACAAGCGGAGGATCCTCGAGCGCGCCGCGTCGGCCGCCCACGCGTTCGATCCGCGCGTCGTCAAGGTCGAGTGTTCCTTCGCCGAAGAGATCCGCGAGATCCTCGTCGTGACGAGCGACGGCAAGATGGCGCGCGACACGCAGCCCCTCATGCGCTTCGGCATCCGCGTCATCGTGGAGTCGAACGGCAAACGCCAGGACGGCAGCTCCGGCGGCGGTGGGCGGACGACGATCGGCTACTTCGACGGCAAGTCGCCCGAGTGGCACGCCAAGCGCGCCGCCGAGCAGGCGATCCTCATGCTCGACGCCGAAGAGGCGCCCGCCGGCCAGATGGAGGTCGTCCTCGCGCCCGGCGACAGCGGCATCCTCCTTCACGAAGCCGTCGGCCACGGCCTCGAGGCCGACTTCAACCGCAAGGGCACGAGCAACTACGCCGGTCAGATCGGAAACCCCGTCGCCAGCGATCTCTGCACCGTGGTCGACGACGCGACGCTCCTCCAGTCGCGCGGCTCGATCAACGTCGACGACGAGGGCAACGAGCCGCGCTCGAGCGTGCTCATCGAGAAGGGCAAGCTCGTCGGCTACATGCACGATCGCCTGAGCGCGAAGCACTACGACTTGCAGGCCAGCGGCAACGGGCGGCGCGAGAGCTTCGCGTGCGCGCCGATGCCGCGCATGACGAACACGATCCTGCTCGCTGGACCGCACGATCCGGAGGAGATCCTCAAGTCCGTCAAGCGCGGGATCTTCGCGAAGAAGTTCGGCGGCGGTCAGGTCGACATCTCGAACGGCGACTTCGTGTTCTCGCTCACCGAGAGCTTCCTCGTCGAAGACGGCAAGATCACCGCGCCGCTCAAGGGCGTGAACCTCATCGGCAACGGGCCCGACGTCCTCCGCAAGGTCGTCATGCTCGGCCACGACGTCGAGACGTCGGACGGCATCTGGACGTGCGGCAAGGACGGGCAAAGCGTGCCCGTCGGCGTCGGCTGCCCGACGATCAAGATCAGCGCGATCACCGTCGGCGGTACGAAGGTCTGACGGCGCGCTCGCGCGCGGCGAGGACGACCGCGCGCGGGTCGAAGGGCTTCAGGAAGAACTGCTCCCACGACGGCGTCCCCACGAAGGAAGCGGGGACGTCGAGCCCCGACATCAGGAAGCGACGTGCGTTCGGCGCGCGCACGCGGACTTCTTCGAGAAGGACGGTGCCGAGTCCGGGCGAGAGTTGATGGTCCGAGAGGACCACGTCGTAGCTCTCCCGATCGAGCTTCTCGAGCGCAGCTTCGAAGCTCGTCACCGCGTCCACGTCGACGCGGACACGGAGCGCGCTGGTGAGGCAAAACAGCCAATCTTCGTCATCGTCGACGACGAGAATTCGCAGCGTTCCTCGCGAATCCTTGGTCCGAGACTTCATGAGTCCTCTGTTCGACGCCGGTACGTCTCCAACGGTTCCATATGGTCGGCGCTTAAGGGCGATCTGTCGCGCAGAATCTTTGGATCAAGGGATGGACATGCATAGTCGGTCATTCTAGCGGGCCGCACGCCGAAAAACGCTCTACTCATGCGCAAAAAGCAGCCGAGGGTCATCGGGAGCGCCGTCCGGAGCTACCGGGCCAGGCTCGGCATGACCCAATCCGAGGTTGCGGAGCTCGCCGATGTCGCACCCGAAACGCTCTCGCGCATCGAACGAAACCGCATTTCGGCGTCGCTCGACCTCACCCGACGCCTGGCGGAGAGCCTCCAGGTTTCGGTGGACGAGCTCCTCCAACCGCGGCGCCGTGTCACGCCGCGCTCGACGCGACCGGCCGAAGCTCGGCTGCTCAACGCCGTCCGGCACCTCGACGACGCGCAGATCGACGACGTCACCCGCGCCCTCAAGACGCTCATGGCCTTGGGCCGCGAGCTCCCGAAGGAAAATGGCGGCCCGCGCGAGCCTTCGAAGGGGTCGACCGAGCCACGAAAAGGCGGGAACGGGTGAGCGTAGATCCCTGATTTTCATGGGGAAAATGAGCGGCGTCGACGGCACGGAATCGCGCGTGGTGATTGGACGCGCGGATTGATTTAGAAGGGAGCCGTGGGCGCGCGGGCGTTCGTCGTCGTCATCGGTCACGAGACCCAGAGGAGCGCGCCGGAGGGCGTTGCGGCGCTCTTGCGGACGCTCGGCTCCGAGGTGCGCGAGCTGGATCTCTGGGACGACGGCTCGGCCCTCTTCGAGCGTGAGCCGGGCAGCGCGCGCGCGATCGTCATCGAGGCGGGCGAGCGGCCGGATTTTGCCGTCGCCGCGCTCCGGGCCATCCGCAAGTCGAGCCGGCTCGACGACGTGCCCGCGCTCGTCACGGTGTCGCCGCGACAGATTGCCACGTTCGATCCGGCGAGCGGGTTCGACGACTTCATCGTGACGCCGTGCACGCCGGTCGAGCTCTACGCGCGCATCCGGCAGCTCGAGTGGCGGCGGAGCGAGTTCTCGACGGAGGAGCGGTTCAAGGTCGGGCGGCTCGTGGTCGATCGCGCCGCGCACGAGGTGCTCGTCGAGGGCCGCGCGGTGGCGCTCACGGCGAAGGAGTTCGCGCTCCTCGCGTTCCTCGCGCAGAACCGCGGGCGCGTGTTTTCGCGCGAGGCGCTGCTCGCGCGCGTGTGGGGCGAACGCTACGAGGGCGGCCCACGCACGGTCGACATCCACGTCCGCCGCCTCCGCATGAAGCTCGGCGACGCGCTCGCCCTCGAGACGCTCCGCGGCGCGGGGTACAAGCTGCCGGTTCCGCGGGGCGGGGGGGACGACGACGAACCCGAGACGCCCGAAGAAAGTTGAACGGTGAAATGAGCGCGACGAAGTCGAGGCGTGCGGTCGAGCGGAGCGTGCGGCTCGCGGTGAGCGTGGGTTGTCCGTGCGGCATCGGTCCGGAGGTGAGCGTGGCGGCCGCCGTGCAACTCGGCGCGCGCGATCGGGCGAAGGTGTTGCTCGTCGGCGATTTCGAGGCGCTTCGCGAGGCCGCGCGGGCGATGAGCGTCGATCCGGAGCGGCTCGTGCGGGTCGAGCAGACGTCGCTCGCGTGGACGTTGCCGCGGCGGCACGTCGGCGTCCTCCAGCCGACCGCCTCGCTCCGTGCGTCCGAGCGTCGTCCCGGAAAGCCGGGGCCGGCGGCGGGCGCGGGCCAGCTTCGTTGGATCGACGTCGCGACGGATCTCGTTCGTGGAGGTGACGCCGACGCGCTCGTGACGGGGCCGGTGAGCAAAGACGTCATCGCGCGATCGGGCGCGCGGGGATCGCGCGGTTTTCGCGGTCACACAGAGCACCTCGCCGCGCGCCTCGGCGCCGCCGAAGTGACGATGGCGTTCCACACCGAGCGGCTCACCGCGTCGCTCGTCACGACGCACCTGCCGATCGCGAAGGTCTCGGGCGCCATCCGCCAGGAAGACGTCGCGCGGGCCGCGTATTGGACGGCGACGTTCGCCGAGCGCCTCCACGGTCCGCGCGCGCGCGTCGCCGTGGCCGCCCTTAACCGGAACGGGGGGGAGCACGGGATCATCGGCGCCGAAGAGACGCGGGTCCTCGCGCCGGGCATCGCGCGCGCGAAAAAGCGCCTCGAAAAGGCGCGCTCGACGGCGACGCTCGAGGGGCCCGTGCCGGCGGAGAGCGCGTTTCGGCACGCCGTGGACGGGGCGTACGCGGCGGTGGTCGCGATGTACCACGACCAGGCGACGATCCCGATGAAGCTCGTCGGGTTCGGCGAGGCGGTGAACGTGTCGTTGGGCTTGCCGATCGTCCGCACGAGCGTCGATCACGGCACGGCCTACGATCGGGCGGGCAAGGGGACCGCGGACGCGCGCGGGATGCTCTCGGCGATGCGTTTGGCGGCGCGCCTCGCGAGGGAGTGAGCGCCGCACGGTTTTTCCGGTCGCGAACGCCGTCAGCGGTGGACGAAGAGCTTGTACGTCAGCCAGGCGAGCACGAGCAGGCACGCGACGGCGACCGACGCCGTCCACGTCCACGGGATCTTCGTCGGCGCGGGCGTCTTCATCGCGAAGAGGAGCTGGGTCGCCGCCGCCACGATGGCGTCCATCTTCTTTTGCGCGCGCGGGCCCTTCTCCGGATCGTCCTTGAGCGAGCGGTAGCGCGCGGCGAGCGCGGGGAGCTGCTCGTGGCGGAGCGCGTGCTCGAGGACCGCGTGGTGGGTCTTGTCGTCGTCCCAGGCATCGAGGACGCGGCCCCAGAGGGCGGTGAAGACGGCGTCGACGTTCTCCGGGTCGTCGGTGGGCACGGCCCGATGATGGCCTCAGGTTTTTTGGCTGTCGATCCAGATCGTCACGGGGCCGTCGTTCGCGCTCGAGACCAACATGTCCGCGCGGAACTTGCCCGTTGCGACCGGGATGCCCGCGGCGCGCGCGTCGGCCACGAACGCCTCGTAGGCGCGCTCGGCCGGCTCGGGCGGCATGGCGCCGTCGAAGCTCGGGCGACGGCCGCGGCGGACGTCGCCGTAGAGGGTGAACTGGCTCACGACGAGCAACGCGCCACCGACGTCCACGACGCTCTTGTCCATCTTGCCGGCCTCGTTCTCGAAGACGCGGAGGCCCAAGATCTTCGACAGGACGTACGCGCGATCGGCGTCGGTGTCGTCCTTGCCGGCGCCGAGGTAGACGAGCAGTCCGCGA
Organism: Labilithrix sp.; assembly: GCA_044226145.1. Lineage (GTDB taxonomy): Bacteria > Myxococcota_A > Polyangia > Polyangiales > Polyangiaceae > Labilithrix. The sequence continues at coordinate 19,668 of JBGAHN010000101.1, forward strand.
TCGATGGCGCCCGTCGTCTCGCCGGAGACCTCCACCTTCGCCCAGGACACCCGTTGAACGACCGCGCGCATGTGGTCCTCCGAAGCGGTCAGAGACGGAGCGTCCGGCGAAGCTCGGCGACGCGGTCGAAGTACGCCTGCCGGTCGTAGGGCTCGTTGAGGATGTGGAAGTCCTTCTTCGTGAGCCCGACGCAGCCGAAGCAATACGTGCAGCCGCTCATCGCCACGCAGCGGACGAGGAACGCGCTCTGCGTGCAGCGCTCCGATTGCTCGCAGTGCGAGCACGCGACGCAGCCGGTCGAGTCCCGGCAGTGCGAGCACTCCGTGCAGTCCTCGCAGTCTTCGCAGTAGTGCGAACGCGAGACGTTGCGGCAGCGGGTGAGGAACGTCGAGTCGGTGCACCGCTCGCAGTCGTCGCAGGCGAGGCATCCGATGTTCGCCGAGCTCTCGGCGTGCGCGGCGAGCAGGCGCCGGAAAGCTTGCTCGAACTCGGTCGGGGACATGCTGGGAGCCGTTTTAGGCCGAGGACGTCGACGTGGCCGAAAAAGGAGCGTCGCAAATTTGGCCGAGGTAGCAGGATGTAGGACATCATCCGCCACGCACGGTCGTCCAGCATCGACGACCGCCCAGGAGGATGGATGAAGCCCGTGGTTTCTTCGATCGTCGCTCTCGCGATCGCGATGGCCCCGATGAGCGTGTTTGCGGGCCCGAAATCGACGCGCCCCGCGTCCGTGTCGACGAGCGCGTCGGCGAAAGCGTCGCCTTCGGGCGCCAAAGGGGAGGTGTCGCCGCGCGTGCGCGTGGAAAAGGAAAAGAGCGCACACAAGGACGATCTCAAGTCCAAGAAGCTCGCGAACGTGAAGAAGGACAAGGCTCACGCGCGCAAGCTCGACCGCGTCGCGAAGGTCGCACCCGACGAGACGTACGAGCGCACGGAGCGGATCGAGCGATCCGAAAAGTCGATCATCGTTCGTGTCCGGCACGTGACGAACGGCCGGCCGGAGCGGAGCACGTCGCCGAGCGTCGAGGCCCGCCGCGCGACCAAGCCTACGACCAAGCCCACGGCGAGCGCGGACGAGCGTGCGCTGATCCCGGCGTCGCTCGTCACGAAGGAAGCGCCGAAGAGCTCGGCGCGGGGCGTCGCGGGAGCCGCGAGCATCTCCGCGCTGCCGAGCCTGCCCGATCCGAACGGCTCCAAGATCGAGAGCAAGCGTCGGGCGCCTCCAGAGTCGCTCGTCGAGGACAAGTCCGAACGCGACGCGTTGAAGAAGATCAGCGACGACGAGGTCGCGGCGCTCATCGCGCGGCACGCGCCCGCCAAAGGGCTCGCGCGCGTGACGGCGACCGAGCCCGTCAAGGCAGCGGTGGAGACCGGCGTGGCGGCGAGCCGTGAGGGCCACGGCAAGGAGAAGGCGACCGCGCGCGCGAGCAAGGCGTGCGCGAAGGCGCCGGTCGAAGTCATCCGCGGGCCGGAGCTCGAGAAATTCCAGCTCACGCGGTGCGACGGGTCGATCGCGCCGCTCGCCATCGAGCGCTTGTCCGTGCTCGTGCGGCCGGGCAGCGCCGCGCGTCCGACGGTGGCGGCCTCCGAGCTCGCGAAGAAGAAGGGCGCCGAGATCGCCCACGGGATTCGCCGCGTCGACGAGCGGCTCGCCTACCGCTTGCAGTCGATCGTCGACCACTTCACCAAGCCTGGCGCGACCGCCAAGCTGGTCGTCGTCTCCGGCTACCGCCCGACCTCGATCGGCAGCATGCACGCGACGGGGCGCGCGATCGACTTCCGCCTCGAGGGCGTGAAGAACGAAGAGGTGATCTCGTTCTGCAAGACGCTGAACGACACCGGCTGCGGCTTCTACCCGAACAGCTCGTTCGTCCACGTCGACGTCCGCGAGCCGGGCGCCGGGCACGTCGCGTGGATCGACGCGAGCGGTCCCGGCGAGACGCCGCGCTACGTCCCCGCGTGGCCGCCGTCCGAGCACGCCGCGTCGTCGCCCCTCGAGAACGCCGGCGCGCGCCAATCGGTGCGGAGCGTCGAGCGCGATCTCGACGAGGTGCCGGTCGACGAGCACCCCGATCTGCCGGGCGC
>JBGAHN010000102.1:0-20222 GCA_044226145.1 Labilithrix sp.
GAACCCCTGCAGGCCGTGCAGGTACGCGGCCGACAGCGCCGTGAGCTGATCGAGATCTTTCCCTCGCGGAGGCGCCCACGGCCGAACCACGGCGAGCAGCGACGCGCCGAACACCACCGCGAACGTCACGCGCCAGAACGCGCGCGCGGTCCGCGCGGTGAGCACCCACGTGAGGAAGAACCCGGCGACGAGGCCGCCGAGGTGAGCGGCGTTGTCCATCGCGAGGACCGTCGAGCCGATGGCGATCCAGATGGCGATGTTCAAGAGCGTCGAGCGCGTCGCGGGATCGCGAAAGAACGCCGCGAAGCTCGGGAGCTGACGGCGGCGGATGGCGAGCATCGCGCCGACGATCCCGAAGAGCGCCCCCGACGCACCCGCCGAGGGCACGTCATTGAAGGCGATGCTCGCCGCGCCGCCCGCGACGCCCGTGACGAGGTAGACGGCGAGGAAGCGCCCGCGGCCGAGCACACGCTCGACGGCCATGCAGAAGCCGACCGACGCGTAGATGTTCCACAAGAGGTGCAGCCAGCCGACATGCAAGAACATGTAGCTCGCCATCCTCCACGCCTCTCCGCCGAGGACGTGGGTCCGCTGATTCGCGCCAACCTGTAAAAGTGTGATGCCATCGGTCGAATAGACCGTGCTGTGAGCGGCCTCGAACACCAGGAAGACGACGATGTCGATGGCGGCCAACGCGAAGGTCACCGGCGCCATGCGAACCCGTTCGGCGAACGTCGGCTCCCTCGGCGGCCCGGGAATGTCGATACGGATATGCGCCTTCGGATCGTCGCTCATCGGCGTCACCATACTCCGGAATCGCTGCCGGCTTTCGGCCGCACGCCGTCGCGTGCACGCAGCGCGTTATTCGCGACGCGTCGTTCGCGACGAGTTGCGAAGGTCGCGTGAGGTTGCGAATCGTACACACGCCCACGCGAAGCGTTCGTCGAATGTTTTGCGGGAGACGAGCTCCGTGATGCATTGGCATGTACACTGCTTGGAGCGACGCGCGCGAACGGAGACGCCGCATGATCCGTTCGCTCGAAGTGCGTCGGCGAGCGGACGTCGCACGCTCACGCCGCATACGAAATTCGAAGGATGTCGCAACGCCGGTTCGATCGCGCGCACTAGAGTTTGGCCGCCTTTCACGGACGCATCGCGGGCCGTGACTCGAAGAGGCCCGTGATGTCGAGGAGGACGGGGACGATGGAAACGAAGCTGCCGAGCAGGAGGAAGACGATTCGCGGAGCGGTCGGCGTCGCGATGGTGGGCATCCTCGTGGCGTGCGGTAGCGCCGAAGCGCCGTCGTCGTCCTTCGACGCGCCGGTGGCGACGGGTGCACTCGACCTCGCCTTCGCCCAGAGCGCCGACGAAGCCGCCGTCCCGCGCGATCTCCTCGTCGCCATCGCCCAGGTGGAAGAGGGCCTGCAGATCCCGGCCGAGCGCCCGTCGCTCGACGAAGACAGCCACGTGCCGGCGGCCGGTCCGCTGATGCTCCGCCGAGGCAAGCTCGACACGCTCGCCCTCGGCGCGTCGCTCCTGAAGACGACGGAGCTCGACCTCCGAAAGCACGCCGATCTCGCGCTCCGCGCCGGCGCCCACGTCCTCGCCGAGCTCGGTCGAAAAACGAGCGCCGATCCGCGGGATCTCGCGTCGTGGAAAGAGGCCATCGAAGAGATGGGCGGCTTCGCCGACGCGCCGCACCGCGAGCAGTACGCGCACCGCGTCTTCGCGACCCTCGCGCGCGGAGGGAGCTTCGTCGGTCGCGGCGGCGAAATCATCGAGCTCGCGCCCCACGATCTGCCGCCCACGCTCACGCTCGACATCGACACGAACGTCCGCACGCTCGCGTTGCCGGAGTTCGAGGGCGCGGAGGTCTTCCCGACGAGCTGCAACAACAAGTGCAACACGAGCCGCGGCGCGAACGTCGAGTACGTCGCCATCCACGACACGGAGGGATCGTGGAACGCGTCGGTCGCGACGCTGCAGAACGATCCGGGCAAGAGCTGCCACTACATCATCGGCACCGACGGGCGCGTCGGTCAGTTCGTGACCGAGAGCACGCTCGCCTGGCACATCGGCAACTCGTACTACAACGCGCGCAGCGTCGGCATCGAGCACGTCGGGTACTTCGAGCAGCCGTACCCCGAGGTCCAGTACGAAGCGAGCGCGAAGCTCGTGAACTACCTCATCAAGAAGTACAAGGTTCCCGCCGATCGCGCGCACATCATCGGGCACAACCAGGCGCCCGACGGCAAGAACGTCCCGCAGAGCAACCCGCCTTGCATGCTCCATTGGCGCGATTGCAAGGCGAACTACGGCGGATCGGATCACCACACCGATCCCGGCGTCTGGGAGTGGGCGACGTACATGCCTCGCATCGGAGGCCAGGCGAAGTGCAACGACATCTGGAACCTGTGGAACTGCTCGAGCAACAAGAAGCGCGCGTTCCGATGCGTGAACGACGCGATCGAGATCCGTGAGTGCGCGAGCGATTGCCAACCCCAGGCGGACGGGACCGACGACCTGTGCACGCCGGCCGGAGGCACGACCGAAAAAGACGGCGGCTCGAACGGTGGCGAGCCGAGCACGAAGGACGCCGGTGGCGCGTCGGGTGACGACGGCGGCAAGGCGATGAACCCTGGCGGCAACGGCGACACGGACGAGCAATCCGTTCCCCCGGGCGACGATCGCGATCCGAGGAAAATCTCGCTCCCGAAGGAAGAGTCCGTGGGGTGCAGCGTCACGCGCGCGAACGGCGGGCGCGCGTCCGTCGCGACGGCCACGGGCTCGGTCCTCGCGCTCGGCCTCGCGGCGATCGCTCGGCGGAGGAGCCGGAGAAGTCTTCGTCGGGGCTGACCTCCTCGGCGCGCGAGAACGGTAGCCGACGGCGCCAGCACACGACCCTGGGCCACCCCCCGGCCATACGCCACGCCCTCCCGGGCCTCGGTTCCATGGCAAGGACGTCCGGCATGGCTCCGCGGCGGCTCTCGTGGCATGATCGCGGGCGAAAATGTCGACGGACGCCATTCGCTTCTTCGCCGCGACGGACGTCGGTCGCGTACGCGACCACAACGAGGACAATTTCCTCGTCGACAAGAAACTTTCGCTCTTCATGGTCGCCGACGGCATGGGCGGCCACGCGGCGGGCGAAGTCGCGAGCGCCATCGCCGTCCGGACGATCCACGAGGAGATCAAGCGGGAACGCGAGCTCCTGACGGACTACATCAACGGGGCGCGCGGCGCCTCGCGCGTCACGAACAACGACATCCGGGCGTTGCTCGAGCACGCCGTCCAACGCGCCTGCTTGCGCATCCACGAAGAGGCCGAGAGCGATCCGGCCAAGCGCGGCATGGGGACGACGCTGAGCGCGCTCCTGGTGCTCGGCACCCGCGGGTTCGTCGCGCACGTCGGCGACAGCCGCATCTACCTGCTCCGCGGCGGTAAAATCCAGCAGGTCACCGAAGATCACACGGTCCTCAACGAGCTGCTCAAGCGCGGCAAGCTCACGCGCGAACAGATCGACAAGGTCGGGCACAAAAACGCCATCACGCGCGCGGTTGGCGTCTACGAGCGGGTCGACGTCGACACGGTCTCGATCGAGCTCATCTCGGGCGACACCTTCTTGCTCGCGAGCGACGGCCTGACGGGGTACCTCGACGAAGCCGAGGAGCTCGTCCCCCACCTCTCCGAGGAGGATGGTGACGCCGCCGCGAAGGAGCTCATCGAGCTCGCGAACGGGCGGGGCGGCAAAGACAACATCACCGTCGTCCTCGTGAAGATCGTCGGCGACGGCCGCGACGAAGAGCGCGCCAAGCGGCTCGATCTCAAGCGCGAGGTGTTGAAACGGATGCCGCTGTTCGCGCGGCTCGGCGACCGCGAGCTCCTGCGCGTCATGCAGGCGGTGGAGGTGCGCGGGTACGCCGACGGGCAGATCGTCATCCGCCAAGGGGACAAAGACGATCAGCTCTTCATCGTGCTCAGCGGGAGCGTCAGCGTCTCGCGCGACGGCGCGACCCTGACGCGGCTCGGGGCCGGCGAACACTTCGGCGAGATGGCGCTCATCCGCGCGGTGCCGCGCTCGGCGACGGTGACGGCCGACGGTCCCGCCGAGCTCATCGTCATCCGACGGCAAGACTTCTTCGAGCTGCTCCGCACCGAACACGAGATCGCGGTGAAGATGCTCTGGCAATTCCTCGGTGTGCTCGCCGATCGGCTCGACCAGACGTCGAGCGAGCTGCGTCACGCCAAGCAGGAGCTGCACGCCGAGGAGCTGTCGGAGGGCATCGAAATCGAAGTCTTCCCCGGGCTCGACGAGTCCGCGCGGACCTCGCCGTTCGGGCGACGTTGACGGCCGAGAGCGGCGGACGATGACGGGACGTTCCTTGCGAAGAGGCGTCGCCCGGGGCGCATGCATCGGCATCGCCTTGATGCTCTCGTCCAGCGTCGCGCGCGCCGACGACGATCGGCGGGATGGCCCCGCCCCTGCTTCGGAGGACGCCGGAGTGGAGCGCGCGGAAGCGGACGACAACGACGCGGGAATAGCTTCGCCGCCGGCGGAGGCGACTGGCAGCGACGCCCACGACGCGGGAGCGAGCGAGGCGGAGTCGAAGCCGAACGGCGGCACGGTCGGGGCGCACGTCGGTCCAGCGACGGGCGACGAACGTGGCGAGTCCATCGTGGTCTGGCCGACGCTCGCGCCGAACGAAGACAACTTCGGGCACGGGCTTCACCGCCCCGCGCCGACGGAGGGCTCGCTCTACCGACGCGCCCGGGATCTCGACGCGACGTTGCAAGACGCCGTGCAGGATCTCGGCTTCACGCTCGACGTGGCCGACGTCGAACCGCGCCCGCGCCGCGTCGGCGAGCTCGACATGGTCGAACGCGCCGGCCGAAAGGCGAGCCACGGAGGACCGGACGATCACGGCACGTGGGTCGTGAGCGCGCGGCTCGAGCCGATGGGCGGCGACGACTTCGTCCTTCGGCTCGTCGCCGTCGCGCCGCGGAGCAAACAGCTTCGGGTCCGCATCGAGCGCGTGTCGGGTCCCGACGTCTCCGTCCGAGGGCTCGTCATGCTCCGCGATTTGCTCACCTCTGCGCGCGCGACGGCGGATCTCGGCCCCAAACCCGAAGAGTCCGCGAGCGCCGGCATCGTCGCCCCGCTCCGGTCGCAAGGGCGCGCCGTCCTCGCCGTCAACGCGGCCTTGTTCGGCGCGTTCACGGCCTACAGCGTCCAGCGCGCGAGCGGCTCCGACGATCCGCGGCTCATGTACCCCCTGCTCACGCTCGGCAGCGGCATCGGCATCGGCGGCGCCCTCCTCGTCGCCGAGGAGTGGGACGTGCGGACCGGCGACGCCTGGACGCTCGCGGGCGGCGCGTGGTGGGGAGCGGCCGCGGGCATCCTGATCGCGAACGGACGCCAAGTGCAACCGCTGACCGATCGATACGCGTGGGGCGTCGGCGGCGGGCTCATCGGTCTCGCGTTCAACACGTACGTGCTGACGCGCGGCCACGCCGACGAAGGAGACGCGATGCTCGTGCACTCCGGGGCCGTCCTCGGGCTGTCGCTCGGCGCGCTCGGCGACTACTACGCGAGCGGCGATCTCCGCTCGACGAACCCGGCCACGGGCGCGGGCTACGGCGCCGCCATCGGCATGCTCGGCGGCACGACGCTCGGCGCGCTCGTGACGGTCTCCCCATCGCGCGTGCTCCTCGTCGATCTCGGCGCGGGCGTCGGCGCCGGTGCGGGCGCCGCGCTGGCCAGCCCGCTGATCTTCGAGAACCTCACCGAAGCGAAGACGCGCGGGTTCATCGCCGCGACGGCCGCCGGCACGCTGATCGGAGGCGGCATCGCGTGGTGGCTCACGCGCGACGCCGGCCGAGCCGAGCCGCCGTCCAAGGACCGACGCGCTCCCCAAGCGCTTCGCATCGTTCCAACGGGTGGCGTGATCGGATCGTCGGCGACACGCGAAGGAAACGCACCGGCGTACGGCATCGGCGCCGTCGGGACGTTCTGATTGTCCGTGCGAGCTCGCCGAGCGCGACGGCTCAAACGCCGACGAGTTCCGGCACGAACGGTACGCCGAGCTCGTTGATGGTCTTGGGATCCTCGAGCGCGGGGACATGCCCCGTGCGCTCGAGGACGACGAGCGACGACCCGGCGATCGCCGACGACAGGTTGCGGCTGCGGCGGAGCGGCGTCGTGCGATCGTCGCGGCCACAAATCACGAGCGTCGGCACCCGAATCGCGCCGAGGCGATCGAGGACGTTCGTTCGCTCGACGACCGCGCGCGACGCGTGCACGACGCCATCACGATCGTAGCCGACGATTCGTCGGTACGTCGCATCGACGAGCTCGGGCCGCTCGCGCCGCACGTGCTCGGCGTACATGAACGGCGCGATGTAACGCTCGAAGATCGGATAGGGGAACCCGAGTCGCCGATAGAGTTCGAGCGCGATGCGCGCGCGGAGGACGAGCTTCGGTTTTTCGCCTTCGGCGCTCGTGTCGATGAGCGCGAGCCCGGCAACGAGCTTCGGGTGCTGGAGGGCGATGCGCATGGCCACCATGCCGCCCCAAGACAACCCGACGAAGACGGCGGACGAGATCCCCAGCTCTTCGAGGACGTCGGCGACCGCGTCGGCATGCTCTTCGAGGGTGAAGGCGCCCATCGTCTCGCTGCGCCCGTGCCCCGGCCCATCGATGACGACGACGCGACCAAGGTCGGAGAGCGGCTCGACCTGACCGCGCCACATCCCTCCATCGAAGAGGAGGGCATGCAGGAGGACGATGGCGGGATCCCCGTCCTTTTTCGCTTCACCGCGCTCTTCGTAGAAGAGGCGGCCGAGCCGCGTGCGAGCGTAAGGCATCGCGCGTTGCATACCATAGAAGCTGCGACCGCCGGGAGAGGCGCCCCGCCCTTGCCCCCGAACCGATCACGACGGCCGCGACGACCGACCTTGATGATGGAAGACGCGGTCGCGACGAGCCGGCCGCGACGACCGACCTTGATGATGGAACGGCGACATCGATGAAATTCCTTGAGGAATACCGACATCGAACGAACACCGAGGTTGACGGATTTGGCGCCTGGAGTGCGTCCGGGCGACGCTTCCCTTCTCTATCGTTCGAACGGAGGCGCCGTCGGCAACGTCGGAAGCAGATTTGCAGGCGTAGGCGTTCGAACGACGATCGAGATGCGCTTCATGCGCGTGGATGTCCAACCTCGTCCGAAACGATCACGCAAACTGCACGCCCTCCAAGCGAACCCTCCGCTGAAAGAGAGCCCTCAAAAGCAAGGTCGGTCGTTTCACTCGGGTCGTTTCAGCTCACTTCACCTCGACACCTCGAAACGAGAAAACCCCCGCAACCAGCGGTTGCGAGGGTTCTCGTGAACCATCCAAGAGCTCGAAATCAGGGGAAGATTTCGCGCTCCTTGTAGACGGCCTCGATGCGCGCGAGCGCGAGAGCGTAGGCTGCGACGCGCCGGTCCACCTTGTGGTGCCGAGCGAAATCCGCCACTTCGCGGTACGCGCGGGTCATCGCCTTCTCGAGCTTCGCGTCGACCTCTTCCTCCGTCCAGCTCTCCGAGCGCTTGTTCTGCACCCACTCGTAGTAGCTGACGGTCACGCCGCCGGAGTTGGCGAGGACGTCCGGCAGGATGTCGACGCCCTTGTCCAAGAGGATCTTCTCGCCCGCGGGGTTCGTCGGACCATTCGCGCCTTCGACGATGACCTTCACGTCGAGCGCACGGGCCTCCGTCTCGCCGATTTGGTTCTCGAGCGCGCACGGAGCGAAGATGTCGGCCTTCTGCTTGAAGAACTCTTCGCGCGTGATCGGCTTGCCGCCCGGATAGCCCGCGATGGAGCCGTGCGACACGACCCAGTCCTGGAGCTTGTGCGCGTTGAACCCTTCGGGGTTGACGAGGTAGCCGGTGTGATCGCCAACCGCCGTCGTCGAGACACCAAGCCGCGAGAGAATGACGGCGAGGTGCGAACCGACGTTGCCGAAGCCCTGCACGATCATCGTGGAGCCTTCGAGATCGAAGTTCTTTTCCTTCGCCCATTCGATCGTGCAGTACACGGCGCCTTGGCCGGTCGCCTTCGCGCGGCCGAGAGTACCGCCCGACGCGACGGGCTTGCCGGTGACGACGCCCTTGACGCTCTGCTTGTTCGCAGCGCCGACCATGTTCGAATAGGTGTCCATCATCCACGCCATCGTCTGGCTGTTGGTGCCGACGTCGGGCGCGGGGATGTCGTACTCGGGGCCGATGTTCTCGCCGAGCGCGTGCGTGAAGCGGCGCGTGATGCGCTGGAGTTCCGCCTTCGAGACGGAGTGCGGATCGAACTTCACGCCGCCCTTGCCGCCGCCGAACGGGATGCGCATGAGCGCGCATTTCCACGTCATCATCGCGGCGAGCGCCTTGACGTCGTCGAGCGTGACGGACGGGTGGAAGCGGATGCCGCCCTTGAACGGTCCGAGCAGGTTGTTGTGCTGGACGCGGTACCCCTTGAAGAGCCGCACTTCGCCGTCGTCCATGCGGACGGGGAAGTTGATGATGAGTTCGTTCTTCGGTTGGCTCAGGATCGTGCGAACGAAGTCCTGCAGGTTGATCGTGCGCGCCGCGCGATCGAGGTAGTCCTGAACGACTTTGAAGAAGTCGTATTCCTTGACCAGTGTGCGGGTCGAACCTCCGGCAGGCGGCACGTTGCTCGAGAGAGCGGCAGCTTTCGTCATCTCAGACGGCGGATCGGTAGGGGTCATCGCGCCTTTTCTTAGCCGATCTTTTTCCGTGCGGAGCCGAAAGTTTTTCTCGCCGCAACGCGTTGCGCTGCACGACGGTTGCGTGTCGTCCAGGGACGTCGGCAGGGCCTAAGGCTCATCCGTTGACGAGGTCGGTCATCCCGAACAGAACGTCGCGGCAGGCGTCGAGCGTGCGGCAGCGCGTCGATTCGAGCGACGGTTCGAAAGTGTGCTGGACGTCTTCGAGCCCCTCGTGCCCGGCGTCCGCGCCGCCTACCCGTGGGCAGCCCCGTCGAAGAGCCAGATCACGTAGATGTACGTCACGGCACTCGTCACGATGAGCGCGTCGACGCGATCCAAGATGCCCCCGTGGCCAGGAACGATGGCGCCGGAGTCTTTGACGCCCGTCGATCGCTTGATGAGGGACTCGCCCAAGTCCCCCGCTTGCCCCAGCGCGCCCGCAACGAGCGCGAGGGGAATACCGTGCTCCAACGAAAGCGACGGCAAGAACCAAAAGTGGGCAAGCAGTGCACCGAGCACGCTGCCGATGAGGCCGCCGATGGCCCCTTCCACCGTCTTCTTCGGTGAGACGGCCGGGTAGAGCTTGTGCTTGCCGAAGAAGCGACCCCCGAAATAGCCACCGGTATCGGCGAGCCACGCGAACATGATGGTGACGACGACGAAACCGGGCCCCGCGGAGCCGAGATCGCGGCGGAGCATCGCCAGGAGGGTCAGCGGCAGCCCCACGAAAAGCGGTCCGAATCCCATCGCGCATGCACGCAGCGCCGCCGACGAGATCTCTCCAGGGCGGAGGAGCGTGAGCAGTGGCCCCGACAGAGGCACGAGCACGGCGAGCGTCACCAAGACGCGCGCGTCGCCGTTCGAGAACCAAAGGGCCAAGGACGCCACCGCGGTCAGCGACACACCGATCGCCTGCGACGGACGGTCGCCCGCATGGGTCATGTTGAACAGCTCCCAGGCGCCGACCATCGCTGCAGGGAAGACGAGCGCGAAGAACCCCCATGGGGGTCCCTTGTAGAGGAGGAGCAAGATCAACGGCGCGCCGACCAACGCGGTCGCCACCCGAACGGCGAGGTTGGCGTTCGCGCTCTTGGCGTCGACGCCGACGTTGGAGGACTTCATCTCGGACATCTCGGAAAAACGGGCCAGATCGCGGCGCGCTACCCCACCAGCCGAAGAACGGCCTTGTCCGCATCGTCGACGGGCGCGTCCTGCGGAGCGACCCCCTTGCCGACCAGGCCGTACCGACGTTCCCGACCTTGATAACTCGCCACGGCTTCGTACAGGTCCGTCGGTCCGAAATCGGGCCAAAGCGCGTCCGAAAAGTAGAGCTCGGCGTACGCGAGACCGTAGAGGAGGAAGTTCGAGATGCGCCGCTCCCCGCCCGTACGGATCACGAGGTCGGGATCGCCGACACGAAGGCTCGGCATGCGTTCATGCAAGGCGCGCTCGGTCACGTCTTCCGGACGAAGGCGACCATCGGCAACGTCGGACGCGAGATCCCGCGCGGCTTTCGCGATTTCTTCGCGGCCGCCGTAGCTGAGCGCGAGCGTCAGGGTCATCTCGGTCTTGGTCTCGCTGTCCTTCCGGAGCGGATCGAGGACCGCCCGGACCACGCCCGGGAGGCGACCGAGGTTGCCGACGGCGTTGAGGCGAATGCCGTTGTCGAGGAGCTCGTTGCGTTCGGACAGCAAGAAATCCCGCAAAAGCAGCATCAGGGCATCGACCTCGTCTTCCGGCCGCGCCCAATTCTGTTCGCTGAAGGCGTAGAGGGTGAGCGCGCGGAGACCGAGGCGGCGCGCCGCACGAACGATGCGCCGCACGGCCCGGGAGCCTTCACGGTGCCCCTCGACCCGAGGTTGGCCACGGAGCTGAGCCCAGCGACCGTTGCCATCCATGATGATTCCGACGTGCGACGGGAGATTGCGCGCTTCGACGAGGGACATGAAAGAAGGAGGTCCAGCTACCATGATGCGCTTTCGCCGGCAAAGACGTCCTGACGCAGCCCGCTAGATCCCGGCCAACGTAGCTACCGACCTTGCTTCCAGGAAGTGGGAAATGCCTGCGAAAAACGCTACTTTTGGGGAGTCCTGCCAGGCCGAGCCTGGTGCGTAACGGCGTTCGCTTCATGCCCAAGAACGACGGCCAGCGCGATCGAATTCCGGTGGGGCGAGGCCTTTGCATCGACGCGAGCGAAAGACGACGGAGAAGCCAATGATCGGAGCCAAGGTGACGTTGCGTGTCCGGATGGGCGCGCAGGATGCCCATTACGCGGGAGAGCTCGTCGACGGGGCGCGGATGCTGGCGCTCTTCGGCGACGTCGCGACCGAGCTCCTCATTCGCATCGACGGGGACGAAGGATTGTTCCGCGCGTACGAAAGCGTGGAGTTTCTCGCCCCTGTCTTCGCCGGGGACTACATCGAAGCAACCGCGGAACTCATCAACGTCGGAACCACGAGCCGACAGATGAGGTTCGAAGCACGCAAGGTCGTTACGAACGCGCGGCAGCCTGGATTGGCACCGAGCGCCGCCGACGTTCTGTCGGAACCCGTCATCGTTTGCCGAGCCGTCGGTACGTGCGTCACGCCCAGGGCGCTCCAGCGGAAGCCACGCGAGCTCTACTTGCCCGCGCTCCCCATGGCCCCGGTCGGCACCGGGGTCGTCGTCCCTCCAACCTCGGGCGGAGAATCAACGTCGGACGGCGTCGAGCTCATCCTTACGGCCGCTATCGTCGGAGCCGAAATTACGCGAGAACACACGCCTTTCTTGCCCATCACGGCCGAGGAGATCGCCGACGAAGCCGCGCGGTGCCGGGAAGCCGGGGCCGCGGTCATTCACCTCCATGTCCGCAACGACGATGGGAGTCCGACCCAGTCGCGCGATCGTTTCGCCCAAGCCATCGAACGAATCCGCGCGAAAACGGATTGCATCGTTCAAGTTTCGACCGGTGGGGCCATCGGGATGTCCATCGACGAGCGAGCGCAGCCACTTTCGTGCCGCCCCGAAATGGCCACCCTCAACTGCGGGACGCTCAACTTCGGTGACGATGTCTTCGTCAATACTCGCCCACAAATTCGCGACCTTGCGGCTCGCCTCGCCGCGGCGGGCGCCGTCGCGGAACTCGAATGCTACGAGGTCGGACATCTCGAGGAGGCCTTGTTGCTCGCCGAGAAGGACGTCGTCCGCAAGCCCCTGCACTTTCAGTTCGTGATGGGCGTCCCTGGAGGGATCGGTGCGAACGAAGAAAACCTTCGCTACCTCGTTTCGCGTGTCCCGGCGGATGCGACCTGGGCCGTCGCGGCCGTCGGACGCTTCCAGCAGCCACTGACCGAGCTCGCGATGCGCATGGGAGGACACGCGAGGGTGGGACTCGAGGACAACATCTACCTGTCGAAGGGCGTTCTTTCGGAGGGGAGCGCGCCGCTCGTCGCCCGCGCGCATGCCTTCGCCACCCGCATCGGCCGTATCCCGGTGGCTCCCGAGCGCGCACGCGTCCTCCTGCTAGGAAAGAGCTCGTGACCTTCTCCAAGACCATCGTCGCCGACACGATGACTCCGGTGCTGGCCTACGCGGCGCTGCGCGCGGCCGCTCCGAATGGAGCGTCGTTCTTATTGGAAAGCGTCGCGTCGGGGGAGCGATGGGGACGCTTTTCCATCCTCGGGTACCGTCCCCGCTACGAATTGATTCTGGATCGAAAGGGGTGGTCGGTCGTCCCCGGCTCCGGCGCTCGCGAGGACGATCCACTACCGACGTTGCCGAAATTCGATCTCAAGGCGCCACTCGCATCGATTGCAGCCATCCTGCGTCCTCAATCCATGGCAAGGTCGGTAGACCTACGGACCAGCGCTACCGCCCGGCGTTTCGCAACGGCTCATGTGGGTTATCTCGCATGGGACATCGTCCATGCGATCGACAGGGTGCCACCAGGAAGTCTCGAAACCTGGGACGAGCACTACGTTCCCCTCGCGAGATTCCTCGGGAATTCCGTCGTCGTCGTCTTCGACTCGCTGACTCAAACCGTAACCATCTCGGCAAGCACCGAGGAAGACGTCGAGCGCGCCATCGCAGATCTCTCGCGTCCACCACTCCTTTCGAAGATCGATCCCCCAGACCGCACGCGCCTTCCGTCCGACGTTACGACCGATGTTGAGGATGACGACTTCCAGAAAAGGGTGCGGAAAGCTCAAGAATACATCGCAGCCGGTGATGCCTTTCAAATCGTGCTCGCACGAACGTTCTCGGTTCCTCGAAGCGAGCGCGATGCGTTCGATGTCTATCGCGCGATGCGGCTACTCAACCCGTCCACGTACATGTACTTCCTCGATCTTCCCTCTTCCGATGGGTCGAGTTCGCGTCTGCGGATCGCAGGAGCAAGTCCCGAAACGATGGTGCGGCTCGAGCAAGGGAAAATGACCGTACGACCGCTGGCCGGAACCCGACCGCGTGGCGAATCGGAAGAAGAGGATCTCCGCCTCGAGCGAGAGCTACTCGGCGACGAGAAAGAACGTGCCGAACACGTCATGCTCATCGACCTCGGTCGAAATGACGTCGGCCGGGTTGCCCGTGTCGGTTCGGTCAAAGTCGTCCGACACATGGACATCGAACGCTACTCTCACGTCATGCACATCGTCAGCGAAGTGCATGGCGAAGTCAGCGCCGAGGTTGCTCCTCTCGACGTGGTTCACTCTGCGTTTCCAGCAGGAACGCTATCGGGTGCCCCCAAAGTCCGTGCAATGCAAATCATTCGAGAGCTCGAAGAGAGACCCCGCGGCATCTACGGCGGCGCCGTCGGTTACATCTCGGATTCGGGCGACTTGGATTTCGCAATTGCCATCCGCACCATGATCGAGAAAGGCGACACGTTCGAAGTGACCGCTGGTGCGGGCATCGTCGACGCAAGCGACCCCCGAGCCGAAGCCAACGAGACACGCGCGAAGGCCCGCGCCGTCCTTTGCGCCATCGAAGCGGTTTCGAAGCCGAAAAAGTGACCTGACGAGCATTCGCGCGTCACGCGGCAACGGGCACGGGCGATGGGGCACAACGCGCCCCCAGGAGGCGCATTCGATAAGTACCAATGGGAAATAAAACATCCAACTGCCCGTGCGCGAAGAGGCGACGAGCTTCTCGGTACGCGACTCTAAATTCTAGAATCTTCCCCATTTCTTCCGTTCGCACATTCCGCTCTTGAGCAGCCAGTACGGGCCTTAGCATCCTTCGCGGCTCGTAAGTCGTCGGTGAATCGAAGGGCGATGAAGAGAGCACGGCGCGACGTCCAAACACCGGCCGTCCCTTCGAAATACGCGCTGCGCGACTCCGACGCTCGTTCTCGCTGACTGCCGCCCGAACTCGTTCGGACCAACTTGCCATGGATTCCCCATCGAGAACGAAATCAGGAACCTCGATACCCAATTCGGAAACCGCCGGCATTCGTCCTTGTTCTCGGAAGAAGAGTTTGGGCCGAAAACGTTTCACGCGCCGACCATCGAGATGGTCGAAAGAGCTGGAGCCCGGCCAATCGCTCACCCGATCGACGACGTCATTGGCGAAGGGGTTCGACAGGACATAGGCGACCTTTCGAAATACGTCATGAGCCGTCGGGAGGTACGTGATGCACGTTTCTTCGGAAGCCCATAGGTTTTCACGGCGGCGCCATCGCACGTTGAAGACCTTCGCCAACATCTTGTGAAAGTGCTCGAGGAACGCAGGCAGTCGCCCCTGCGAATCATGAACGATGGCGTGGTAGTGATTGGACATCGCAACCCAAGCAATGAGTCTGATATCGAACCGCTTCGCAGCCTCCGCCAGACAATATTCGAAGATGGCATTCGTCTCCTTGTCGGGCCTCAGGAGGAACTGCCTCTGCGTGCAGCGTCGAGTGATCATCGCCACACGTCCTGGAAGGATTCGACGAGGTGCCGTCATTGGTCCCCTCGCAACGTGACGGACAACGCTTTCTTCCTCATGCCGGCGTACGAAAGCCAAAACCGTACCCATTCCCGCGCTCAATGAATTCGGCCATCTAGACATTCACGCGCATGGCCCAGCGCTGGCCGGGCCCGACACGGGCCGGTTCGTGCCGGCCACCAAGGACGAAACGTCCTGCCAACGCATCAACGTCGGGTCCCGCGCGCGGGCCTTGCGCGCTCGGCGTAGCGCCTACCCGGACGACCGCGGTCGAAGTGACGGACGAGCAACCAAGCCCACCTCGGTTGCGACGAAAGAGCGAGCCCAGGAGCTAAGTGATATCTCGCCACGACGCGCACCAAGCTCGGCGAACGACGAGCGAGAGAGGCAAGCGGCCTCGAACTCGTCGTTCCGTGCACCGGCACGCTCACGTGGGGAGAGGCCGTCGAGCATGGCGACACGTTGGGCAGAGAATGACCCTCACCGTTGCCTCTCGCCCGTCCTGCCCGTGGACCTCCTTACGCCCGACATTTGCCGCAAAAGCCGTTGATCCGACAGCTTCCGACGTTGCGAAATTCAGCGAAATTCATCGGGCTCGCTCGGAGCTAAGGTGCGGCGTTCCTTCATGAAAATGGGATTTTCTGGACATTGGACAACCCTCTGAGGCACTTTCGCCGCACAGCACTCCAAGTGCCCCTCGCCTTTCGGAGGAATCATGCGATCGACTCGCTACTTGGCTTCATTCGGCATAACGCTCGGTATCGTCGCGACGGCAGCAAGCGATGCACGAGCTCAGCAACAGGGCTTCACGGCAAGCCACTTCGAACCATCCGAGCGCGGAAGCGACTGGTTCGCCAACGAATCACTCGACCTACGCGGAAAATTCCGGCCCGCCATCGGCGTGGTCGGAGATTATTCGTACCGAGGTTTGGTCGCGTACAACCCGGACGGATCGATCAAGAACTCCATCGTCGAGCACGCGCTGCTCACCCACGTCGGCGCCAGCTTCGTCTTCGTCGATCGCCTGCGCCTCTCGGCCTCCATCCCGTTCCAGCTCTACGGTACGGGTGACAGCACCGACCTTAATGGGGTCCGCTACCTCTCGCCCAAGAACGAGCAAGGGGTCGGCGACCTCCGAGCCGCGCTCGACCTTCGCCTCCTCGGCGAATACGGCGACGCGTTCACCCTCGGCATCGGCGCCCAGGTCTTCTTCCCCACGGGGCAGCAGGAGAACTACCTCAGCGACGGCGAGTTCCGCATTCGTCCGCGCGCCATGGTCGCCGGCGACATCGGCATCTTCACGTACGCCGCGCAGGCCGGTTTCTTCTACACGGGCCGCAACGAGCGCGTCAGCGGAACCAACCTCGGTAACCAGCTTTCGCTCGGCGGCGCCATCGGTCTCCGCCTGGCCAACAAGAAGCTGACCATCGGTCCCGAGGCCTGGACGACCACGGTCCTCGACGACGCGTTCGGCAAATTCGCAACCCCGGTCGAAGGCATCCTCGGAGCCCACTACCTCATCGCCGACGCCGTTCGCGTCGGCGCCGGCTTCGGCGGCGGCCTCACCCAGGGCATCGGCGCCCCCGAGATGCGCGGCCTCTTGAGCCTCGAGTGGGCCCCTTCGCCCGCCAACGACACCGATGGCGACGGCGTGAACGACTCGGAAGACGCCTGCGTCAACACGCCCGGCGAGCGCACCGACGATCCTCGCACCAACGGCTGTCCGGCCGATCGTGACCAGGACGGCATCTACGACAGCGACGACGCCTGCGTCGACGAGCCGGGCGTCCGCACGGACGACCCCTCCACGAACGGCTGCCCGGCCGATCGCGACAAGGACGGCGTCTACGACACGGTCGACGCGTGCCCCGACCTTGCTGGCGTCAAGACCAGCGACCCGAAGACGAACGGCTGCCCGGCCGACAGCGACAAGGACGGCATCTTCGACGCGGACGACGCATGCCCCGATGTCCCCGGCGTCAAGACCGACGATCCGAAGACGAACGGCTGCCCGGCCGATCGCGACAAGGACGGCGTCATCGACTCCGAGGATGCGTGCCCCGACGTCGCGGGTCTGAAGACGAGCGACCCGAAGACGAACGGTTGCCCGGATCCCGATCGCGACAAGGACGGCATCCCCAACGACGTCGACGCGTGCCCGGACGAGCCCGGCAAGGCCGACAAGGATCCGAAGCGCAACGGTTGCCCGAAGGCCTTCGTCAAGGAAGGCAAGATCGAGATCCTCGACCAGGTGAAGTTCAAGACCGGTAGCGCTCAGATCCTGCCCGGCAAGGACAGCGAAGAGGTGCTCCAGGCCGTGCTCAAGATCCTGACCGACCACCCCGAGCTCAAGAAGGTCCACGTCGAAGGACACACCGACAACGTCGGATCGCCCGCCAACAACAAGAAGCTCAGCGGCGATCGCGCGGCAAGCGTCGTGAAGTGGCTCGTTGCGCACGGTGTGGACAAGTCGCGCCTCGACAGCGAGGGCTTCGGACAAGAGCGTCCGATCGGCGACAACAAGACCGAGGAAGGCCGGCGCATCAACCGACGCGTCGAGTTCCGAATCGAAGCCGCCGCGCAAGGCGCCGAAGGCAACTGAGGGATACAATGACGACTTCGGCTTCAACGCGAGGATTTCGTCGAATGAACGCTACACGTCGCTTCGACTCGTTGCTTGTTACGAGCGGTCGCCGCACAACGGCCCGCATCATCGCGACGGTGCTCGGCGCGGGAGCCACTTGGCTCGCCGCTCCGAGCGCCGCCCTCGCGGCTCCTGCCGCTCTCATCGGCGTCTACCCGACGGGTGTCGACGATACGGGGGCGCTCCTCACGACCACCTCGACGGACACGCACTGGACGGCGACCACGGACGATCCGGATTTCACCAATCCAACGCCGGTCTACGTCTTCCTGACGAACACCTATCCGAACAATGGCATCTGGGCCGTCCCCACCTCGGGTCAGTGGCTCACGCTTCTGCCGACCGATGCCAACGTCGCGGCGGCGAGCACGACGATCTACGAAACGAAGATCGATCTAACGGGCTTCATCGCGTCGACGACCAGCTTGTCCTTCGACTTCGCGGCGGACAACAGCGCCACGGTCTGGCTCAACGGCAACGACACCGGGATTTCGACGACGACCTTCGCCACGTTGACATCCGCCACCATCAGCTCGGGATGGCTGGCGGGCGTCAACACGTTGCAATTCCGTGTCTACAACGACCCCCCGGGCAAGAACCCCGCAGGCCTCCTCGTGAACACGTTGGCGGGCACGGCGGAGCCGGATCCGGCCGATCCGGACAACGATGGCCTGTCGAACTACATCGAGCGTGTCGGTGGAACGGATCCGACGAAGGCCGACACCGACGGTGACGGCATCAAGGACGGCGACGAGGACAAGAATCACAACGGCGTGGTCGACGCGGGTGAGACCGATCCGAAGAAGGCCGACACCGATGGCGACGGCTTCAACGACGGCTTCGAGATCAAATGGGGCGGCAATCCGCTCGATCCGAGCGACGCCGCGGACATGGCGGACGACGACAACGACGGCCTGCCGAACAAGTACGAGACCACCATCGGTACCGACCCGACGAAGGCCGACACCGATGGCGACAGCCTCAAGGACGGCGACGAAATCGGCGCCGACATCGCGCATCCGCGCAACACCGATGGCGACGACAAAATCGACGCGCTCGACAACGACGACGACGGTGACGGGCTCCTCACGAAAGACGAGCTCGGCAACGAAGACGGCGGCGCGGCGCGCGACACCGACGGGGACGGCAAGCCCGACTACCTCGACGACGACGACGACGGCGACACGATCCTGACGAAGGACGAGATCGCCGACACGAACGCCGCGCACGTCTCGGACGACGTCGATGGCGATGGAAAGAAGAACTGGCTCGACAACGATGCCGACGGTGACGGGATCACCGACGGTGTCGAAGGTCGGGGCGATTCGAACGGAAACGGCGTCCCCGACTACCTCGATCCGACCTCCACGAACGGCGGCGACGCCGGTGCGGACGGCGGCGCCGGTACGGACGGCGGCGCGGGAGAGGGTGACGGCGGGACGTCGACGGGTCGCGATGGCGGCGCGGACGACGGTGACGGCGGGACGTCGACGACGAGCGGTGGTTCGTCGACCGGCGATCTCGGCGGCGGCGGCGTCTCGTGTTCGTTGTCGAATGCGAACGGTGGCGCGGCCGGTGGAGCGTTGCTCCTCGCGTTCGGTGCCATCGCCGGCGCGTTCGGCTTGCGACGCCGCCAGCGCTGATTCCACCCAACCCGATGAAAAACGCGCGTTCCTCACGGGGAACGCGCGTTTTTCTTTAACTCCCGACCTTGATGAATGGGCCGCCGTTCTCGCGTCGGCCGTTGAGCGTCAGGCGTCCTTTTTCTCGTCTCCCTCGCGCTCTCGTTGCTCGAGGCGCTCCTTTGCGCGCTCCCACTTGGACCGGGCCTGCTCGCGCTCTTTCTCATCCATGGTCGAGCCTGCTTCCCCCGGACCGACCTTGCCGAAGACCAGGTCGCCGAGCAGCTTGCTCGCTCCGTGGACGGCGTCGGTCGCTCGACGCTTCGCCTGGTCGACCGCCGCATCGGTCGCCCGCTCCCGCGCTTTTCGCGCAAGCTCACCGATTCGTTCCTTGACTCCCATGCTCCCAGCATACGTCGTTTCGTGCGAACTGCTGCCTCATGGGAGACAGCAAACCGTTCCGTTCCCACTGCACGCGTAGCTCGATTCGTTTCCGACCTTGCCGTTCGCGCATGCCCCGGCGACGACGCAAGCCCCGCCGGCGCTGGCACAGTCGGCGGGAGCGCACGCATAGCCCACCACGCACCCCAACGGCGCGTAGAGCGCGGCATAGGGACCGCCGTCACAGAACGTCGGGGATGGAAGACTCAACGTCGGACATTCCGTGATGCAACAAGCGTGCGACGTCGGACACGTCTCCGTCGCGGAAATCTCGAAGCACGCTGCCCCCGAAGGAAGGCAGGTCCCGCTGCATGTCGAGGCGTCTGCGTCGAGCTCGACCGCACCGTCACTCGCGGCCTCGATCGAACCGTCGCCGACATCGAGCCCCGCGTCGATGGCCGCATCGTCGACGTCTCCAACGTCGGAAACGTCGGCGTCTTCGGGGACGAAGTCCTCCCCTACGATCCGATCGCCTTTGGTGCACGACGCCGCGCCCGCCAGCACGACGGCAAGCGCAAACGCGAACCTCGTGAAGACGCGAACCGAAGCCCTGGAATCGTTCATGGTCGGGGACTCGCGGAAGGCTTCGCCCCCGTACCGCACGCCGCAACGATGCGGGCGTGGAGCGGCGAACGCGGATGAGCGAGCAAGAAGGTCTCCGCCGCAGAGGGATCCGGCGCCGAAGCGCAACGCACGAGGACGCGCGCAGCCTCGCGCTCGTCGACCAGGAGCCCCCGAGGAAACCGACGTTCGTGTTCTTCGATGAGACGGAGAGCGCGAGCTCCATCGTCCGCGCGCAGTGCAGCGTCGATTTCGGCGACGAGAGCAGCCTCCTCGACCGCACCTTCGCCGA
>JBGAHN010000276.1:0-3041 GCA_044226145.1 Labilithrix sp.
GCCCCTGTCGCCATCGACGTCGCGCGCGCCGCCCACCTCACCGCCCGGGCGCCCCTCGGCCCGGGCCTCGCGCGCCCCGGTGGCGGTCGCCAGCGCCGTCGCCACGACCGCGACCGCACGAAGCCCCCCGTTCGGAGCCTTCGGTGCAAGGGGACGCACCCGACCGCGCATGTACGTCGCTCTACCATGGCCGAGCTTCTCCGCGGCTTCGCAACTGAGCTAGGCTCTCTCCATGTCCGTTGCGTTCGTGCTGATCGGCATCCTTGGCCTCGCCGTCCTCATGGTCGTCCACGAAGGAGGCCACTACTTGGCGGCGCGGCGCTACGGCATGCGCGTGACGAAGTTCTCGATCGGCTTCGGCCCCACGCTCTGGAAGCGCAAGCCGAAGGGATCGCCGACGACGTTCCAGATCGCGATCATCCCCTTCCTCGCCTACGTGCAGATCGACGGGATGAACCCCTTCGAGGAGACCGACCCGAAGGATCCCGCGAGCTACGCGAACGCCTCGCTCTGGGCGCGCATCGTCACGATCGCGGCCGGCCCGCTCGCGAACTACGCCTTCGCGTCCGTGCTCATGTTCTTCGGGTTCCTCATCGGCGGTCGCGCCATCGCGGACGAGACGAGCATGCGCATCACCGTCATCCCGAGCGGTCCCGCCGCGCAGGCCGGCATGCAGAAGGGCGACCGCGTCCTCTCCGTCGACGGCGTCGCGATCCGCGATTGGAAGCAGCTCGCCGAGGTCGTCGGCTCGCACGCGGGGACGCCCATCGACGTCGAGGTCGAGCGTGGCAGCGAGAAGCTCCACGTGAAGCCCGTCCCCGTCGGCGAGGGCGAAGACAAGGGCAAGATCCTCGTCGCGAACTATTCCGAGATCGTCCCCGTGTCGGTCGGCGAAGCGGCCGTGCTCAGCGTGACGGAGCCGCCGAAGGTCGTCGTCGAGCTGCTCCGCGGCCTCGGGCGCATCATCACGCTCAAGGAGAAGCCGAACCTGACCGGCCCCGTCGGCATCGTGCGCGACACGGCCGCCGCGGCCAAGGACGGCCCCGACACCTACCTCAAGCTCCTCGGTCTGCTCAGCGCCTACCTCGGCGCGTTCAACCTGCTGCCCGTGCCCGCGCTCGACGGCGGCCGCCTCTTGTTCCTCGGGTTCGAGGCGGCGTCACGACGGCGCGCCGACGCGAAGATGGAAGCCACGATCCATGCGATCGGCATCCTCATGTTCCTCACGCTCATCGCCTTCGTGACCTACGGCGACATCTTCCGCAAGCACTGACGCCGCCGTGCACCACCCAACGCCGCGGCGCACGGCGTTTCGGCGGCGATCAGAGGCCCATTTTCTTCGCCATTTGCTCGCCGAGCGCCTGCGCGCGCATCGTCGCGGCCTCGACGGCGTCGATGAGCGTGCGCCGCAGACCGCCCGATTCGAGCGTGTGCAGACCGGCGATCGCGGTGCCTCCGGGGCTCGTCACCATGTCCTTGAGGCGGCCCGGGTGCTCGCCCGTCTCGAGCAGGAGCTTCGCCGAGCCGTAGACGGTCTGCGCGGCGAGCAAGAGCGCCGTGTCGCGGTGCAGCCCGACCTTCACGCCGCCGTCCGCGAGCGCCTCGATCATCAGCATGACGTACGCCGGCCCGCTCCCGGAGAGCCCGGTGACGGCGTCGAGCAGCGATTCGTCGAGCGTCACGACGCGTCCGACCGCCGCGAAGAGCGCGCGCGCCGTCTCGAGATCGTCGTCCGTCGCGTGCGTGCCCGCGGCGATCGCCGTCGCGCCCGCGAGCGCGGTCGCTGGCGTGTTCGGCATCGTGCGCACGACGCGCGTCCCCTTCGGCAGCCGCGCCTCGATCGCGGCGACGGGAACCCCGGCGGCGACGGAGACGACGAGCGTCTCCGGTCGGACGTCGCCGCCCACGGCCTCGAGCACCTTGTCGATCACCTGCGGCTTGACCGCGAGGACCACGACGTCGGACGTGCGCACGAGCTCGTGGTTGTCCGTCGTCGTGCGCACGCCGTGCTCTTCGTGGAGCTGCGCGAGCCGCTCTTTTTTCAGGTCGCTGACCACGATCGACGCCGCGGGGACGACGTTCGCGTGGAGGATCCCTTTGACGAGCGCGCTCGCCATGTTTCCGCCGCCCACGAAACCGAGAGTCTTCGTCTTCATCGCGCTTCCCTTCCGCGTGCTTCTCAGCGTGTTTCGTTCGTGCTCGGCGCGGTCATCGCCTTCGCGGCCGGGGCCAGCATCGCGTCCAACCACCCGTCGACCGCGGCCCGACCGAGCGCCCCGTCGTCGCGCACGTCTTCGGCCACGCGATCGTGGCGCGCCCGCAGGAGCGCGCGCCGGGTGAGCGAGGGGTCGTCCCGCATCGCGAGCGCCCAAGCGACGCCGAGCGCCATGCGACGCAGGCCGTCGTCGAGCTTGCGGTAGCGCTTGGCCATCGTGACGGTCGGCCCGGACGCGACGTTGGCCAACGCTTCGTCCCGATGCGCGCGCGCGAACAGGATGGGAACGAGGCCCTTCGCGAGCGTCGCGGCCTCTTCGGCGCGATCGGACAGCACGAAGCGGACGGCGTCGATCGTGGCCAGCCCCGCGAGCTTGCGCGCGTCGAGCATCTCGAGCACTTGGTTCTTCACGACCTCGAGGTCCATCGCCGGGATCGAGAGCTTGTTGGCGAGCACGCGGACGACGAGGTCTTCCCGCGGGTCGAGCCCGTCGGAGGTCGCGGCGAGCCACGCGCCCCGAACGAGCGCGCGCGCGACGGACGAATCGACGTCACCGTAGACGTCGAGCTGCTCGACCGGCACGGGCTCCTCGGTCTCGAGGCTCCGCGTCACGTCCTCCGGGAGGCCGAGCGACGCGACGAACGCCGCGACGTCCAGGTTCTCCTCTGCGTCGAGCGGTCCGTCGGCGGCGAAGACCGCCCGGAGCACGCGCGCGCCGAGGGTGCCGAGCCTCCGCACGCGGATCACGTCCTTTTCGCTCGCCTTCGACGAGAAGAGCGAACGCAACCCACGGGGTCCCCCTTCGAGCGTGACGCGCTCCCGGATC
>JBGAHN010000103.1:0-12789 GCA_044226145.1 Labilithrix sp.
CGAGTGCCCCGCCGTCGACGACGCGCACATCTACTGGAACGATCCGGTCGCGAAGAGCATCTATCGATGCAAGCTCCCCGACTGCACGGCGTCCGGCCCGGACGTCTTCGTCTCCGACGTGGAGATCTCGGCGCCGGTGATCGCCCTCGACGACGCGTACGTCTACTGGACGACCGATTCGGGGGTCTTCCGAAAGAAGAAGTAGGAGACCGACGGAGCGCGTTCCTTCAATGACGGCGTCGAAGCATCGGATCGTCGTTGCCGTTGCTCGGCGACACCGGAGGCGGCGCCACGGAAGGTAGCGGCTCGCTCGCCGCGCTCGGACGCGAGGCCGTGGAAGCCGCAGAGGCCGGAGTCGAACGGGCTCGAGCGGGCGACGGCGACGTTGCCTGGGACGGTCGTGAGGTAGGGGCCGGAGACGACTTCGACGTGGCCTCCGAAGACGACGCAGCCAGCGCCGCCGCGGGATCCGACGGACTCACGGCTTGCTGCGGCGCAGCCGACGCGGCGAACACGGCGGCGGGCGACGACGACCCTACCGCCGCCAGCGGCTTCGCGCTCGTGGGCGATTCGGTGATGGCAAGCGACGGCGACGTCTCGACGAGCGACGAGGTCGCTCTCTCGGCCCCTTCCGCGCGCCGACCGTTGAGCGCCGCGACGCTCGCGTACCCGAGTCCGAGCGCGACGACGCCCGCCACGGCGAGGGCCGCCGACGAACGTGATTTCCGTGAAGAAATCCGGTCGGAGGCGCGCGCGGCCGGTTCGGTGGGTTCGTCTCGGAGCGCCTGGCGCATCGACACCGCGTCGGCGAAGCGGTCATCCGGTTCGAAGGCGAGGGCGCGATCGACCGCGAGCGCGAAGGCCTTCGGCGCGCCGGGGAGCAAGCTACGAAGCGGCGGCGCCTTCGCGGTCATCGCGTGAAAGAGCAGGCTCTCCCCGTGGGCGGAGGCGTGCACCGTCGACCGCGTGACGGCCGAGAACAGCGTGGCGCCGAGCGCCCACAAATCCGTGCGGACACCGATGCGCGAAGACTCGCCTCGCGCCTGTTCGGGCGCCATGTAGGCCGGCGTCCCGATCGTCACGCCGCTCCGCGTCCCGTCGCGCTGCGCCGCCAGGCTATGAACCCGCGCGATGCCGAAATCGAGCAACTTGGCGGCGCCGTTTCGGACCAGAAAGACGTTCTCGGGCTTGATGTCCCGATGGACGATGCCGCGCGCGTGAGCGACTTCGAGGGCGTCGAGCAGATCGCATCCGATCGTCCGCGCTTCGTCCACGGAGACCGGCCCGCGGTCGAGGCGCGCGCGCAGCGTCTCGCCGTCGAGTCGTTCCATCACCAAATAGGGCGTCCCGTCCTCGTCGACGTCGTTGTCGAGCACCGCGACGACGTTCGGATGATCGACGCGGTTGGCGGCGTGGGCCTCCAGCAAGAAACGCCGAACGACCTCCACGTCCTCGGCGAGCTCGGCCTTCAGGATTTTGATCGCGACCTTCCGACCGTTCGCGTGGACGGCAGCGTAGACGCGCGCCATGCCCCCTTCCCCGAGCAGGCCTTCGAGCGTCCATTTCCCGGCGAAGACCGTTCCGATCCGTTGCTTCGACTTGCGACGGACCAACGCCTCGGCCATCGGCAAGAGCGACGCGAACGGACGAAGCCCGCTCACGTTCGTCTCCGCGGACAGCTCCGTCGGGTCGTCGACCGACACGGTCTGGCGGGCGAAGTCGGCGACGCGCTTGCGGCACGCGTCGCACTCGGCGACGTGCGCATCGACCTGCTCGACCGTCGCGTCGTCCATCGACCCGTCGAACAGCGCACGCACGTCCGTCGCGGAGAGACACGCCAGGACGGTACGGGCGGCAAAGGACGACACGGAAACCCCTATCTGCAAGGTCCGTCGGACGGTGATGCATGCATCCTGCAACCTCCGTCCAAGAATGAGCGCATGTTGTACGACTCAATCGCACATCCCGCCAGCAGAACTGGCGAATGCATTCAACGCGTTGATATATAATAGATTTTCGTCATACGCGCGGCTGCCGACGGCCCTGCCACCGGTCGAACAGGACCATCCCCGCGACCATGGCCGCGACGAACACGAGGACCTTCGACGAGCACGTCGCGACGGAAACCAGCGCGGGTCCGGGGCAGAACCCCGAGGCGCCCCACCCGACGCCGAAGAGGACGGCGCCGAAGACGAGCGGCGCGTCGATGCCCTTCGCTTCGGGCAGCGCGTAGCTCGGCGCGAACAAGGGCGCGCGGCCTTTGCGCGCGCGCTCGGCGGCGAAGAAGAACACACCGATGGCGCCGATCATGACGAACGCGAGGCTCGGATCCCAGGCGCCCGTGACGTCGAGGAAACCGATGACCTTCGTGGGGCGCGTCATGCCGGCGACGCCGAGGCCGACGGCGAAGACGATGCCGGAGACGAAGGCGATCGCGAACGCGGAGAGTTTGCCGTTGCGCGCTGGGCTCATCGCGCGCCTCCGAGCACGAGGTGGTGCACGACGAACGCGGAGAGCGCGCCCGTGAGCATGAACGTCAACGTCGCCGCGAGCGAGCGCGGCGAGCGCCGGCCGAGCCCGCAGACGCCGTGACCGCTCGTGCACCCGTTGCCGAGGCGCGTGCCGAAGCCCACGAGCAACCCGGCGACGACGAGCACGGGGAGCGACGCCGGTGTCTCGTCGAACGACGCCGGCATCGCGAAGCGGAGCACGAGTCCGCCGGCGAAGAGCCCCGCGAGGAACGTCGCGCGCCAGGAGACGTCACCGGCGCGTGGGCGAACGACACCGCCGACGATGCCGCTGATGCCCGCGATGCGACCTTCGAGCACGAACATCGCGGCCGCGCTCGCGCCGATGAGGAGACCGCCCACGAGCGACGGCCATGGCGTGAATTGGGAGAGGTCGATGGCCACGCCCGAACGGTACGACAACGGATCGCGCGTGGCGAGGCGTGGACGTCGGAGCACCGTTCGGCGCGGCACGAACGCCGCCATCCATCGAATCTCACGAGCGAATTCGAGCATCGCTGGAAGGCGCGGCCCATCTCCGCCGAAGACGCCCTTTTTCGCGTGCTAGAGCACCGCGCATGGAGACCATGCCCATGCGCGCTCTTCGATGGATGACGTTGCCGATGATCGCGGCCCTCGCGCTCTACGCGTGCAGCAGCGACGACGACGATGGAGGGACGACCGTGGAGCCCGACGCCGGGACCGCCGACGCAGGTCCGAAGGACGCGGGAGGCACGCCCGTCACGGACGCCGGCAGCGACGCGGCGACCCCCGTCACCGACAGCGGCGACGAAGACGCGGGGGACGCGAGCCAAGAGATCCCGATCCGCTGCACGCAAGCCGAGTTCGATCAAGCGGCGTCCGTCCCGAACGGCGGCGACTACACGGGCCAGCTCTCCGTCGAGATCTCGTTCCCGACGGACGCACAACCTGCACAATACACGAATCGGTGCATCAAGGTGAAGTTCGGCACCGAGGTCACCTTCAAGGGCAACTTCGGCGCGCACCCCCTCGAGCCCGCCGGCGGCAACACGCCGACGCCCATCCCGACCACGCCCGACGTGCCGAACGGCATCCTCACGGTCAAGATGACCAACACGGGCACCTTCGGGTTCCAGTGCCAGGTGCACCCCTCGATGATGTTCGGCGCGATCGAGGTCGTCGAATAGACCCGCCGGACGGACCGCGGAGGCCGCCTCGCCGCCGCCGTCTCGACGCGATCAGAACACGAAGCCGAGCTGCGACTCCGTCGTTCGACCTTCGCACGTCGCGTCCGTGCTCACGAAGTGGTCCGCCCCGTCGAGGCATCGGTAGAGCGCGACGGTCCCCGGCGCTCCGGTGTCGTACGCATATCCGAGCGGGCCGAGCGCGAGTTGACCCTCGCACTTGGGATCGCGCGTGACGAAATTGCTTTGGCCGGCCCGGCACTCGTACAGCATGATCGCCGCGGGCGACGCGGTTTCGGGCGCCTCGCGAAGCAGCCGGTAGCTCTGCTCGGCGGTGAAGCCGCTCGGCGCGATCCGCGTCGATGCCCAATGACCACGTATCGGATGATGACTCCTCACGAGCCGCGTGTACGGGAGATCTTCGAATCCACACGAGAGCTGCGGCGGCGTGAGATCGTCACGATTCGCGAACGCCCATACGTGCCACGCGGGTTTCGGGTTTTTGTCCACGTCGTGCAGTCCGAGCCCCAAGTGCGAAGCGACCTCCGTGGGGTGGTCGACCATGCGATGGTAGATGTAGCTCTCGATCCCGGGGGTCCCCACGATGTTTCGGAATCCGTCGCAGATGCTCGTCGCTTGGGCGTCGGCGGACGAGGGGAAGAGGGAGTTGATGCCGCTCTCCGTGAGTTGAATTTCCCACGACGACGGGACGTCGGGGAACGTTTGCCGTAGCCACCCCGGGAGGACACCGATGTTTCCATAGGTGACCAAAGGCGCGTCGTCCGGCGAAAAAGTGGGGAGAAACAGGAGCGACGTGTAGGGATGAAAGGCGACACGCCAGGCGCGCGGAGCGACCCTGGCCGCCAATCCCGTGAGCAGCGTGGTGCCCGCGATGAGCGGGTTTTGCGCGCTCGGCTTGTCGGCGAAGTCCGGTCCGAAAGAATGGTCGAGCGACACGAGCACTTTGGCCGTGCTCTGCTCCGCGACGATTCGATCGTACGCGGCCGCGTAGTTGGCCGAGTAAACGTCGATCCAATGGCCGATGTCGCACGCCGCGCCTTGGCCACAACCGACATCGAACCAGTCGTTGTTGTTGACCTCGTTGTGAATGACGAAATCCTCGACGAACAAGGCGCCGTCGGACGAGGCTTGCGTTTCACGTCCGGCGAGCTCCAGCTCGGGGACAACTTCGACATCGTCGGGACGATGCCGTTCGCCGCAGAGTTCTGGGCGAAACCGATCGTCACGACGATGTACGAAAACATCTTCTACAAGAGGTCGACGTCGAACGACGACGCGGGCGAACACTTCAACGGCTACGCGGTCTTCTTTTACGACGACAAGACCGACGGCGGGCTTGGTCCCTTCCTGCAAGCGGAAGTCAATTGGTCGACCGACAACCGCCAATGTCAGGCGAAATACCCCGCCGACGACTATTTGCACGCCATCGTCACGTACGATCTCGCGAGCGGCATCGAGCTCTACGTCAACGGCAAGCCGACCGGTGACTGCTACAACGGCAGCGGTGGCCCGATCGACACGACGGCCATCTTGCGCATCGGCCAGAATTTCAAGGGCTGGCTCGACGAAGTCGCCCTCTACGACCACACGCTGACGCAAGAACGCGTCCTCGCGCACGTGGCCGCTGCAAAGGCTGCAAAGAAATGAACCGTGAAAGGCCAAGCGGCGCGGCGCCGTTCCGCGGCTGACCTGGGCGTGGCTTTTCGCGCCTTGCTTTTCGCGCTCGGAAACCTCATCAACCGGGCGTGCGGCCGACGAAAAACCGTTTCATCCGCACGGCTTGGCCAGTCCTTTGCGTGCGTCGGAGACCATCATGAACCGCGACCTACGGAGCCGCGAGCCCGTCGATTCGTCCTCGAAACACGTCGTGATCGTCGGAGCGGGCTTCGGAGGGCTCGCCGCCGCCAAGCGCCTCGCGAAATCACGAGCGGTGCGCGTCACCGTCGTCGATCAGCGAAACTACCACCTCTTCCAGCCGCTGCTCTACCAAGTCGCGACGGCCGGGCTGAACCCGTCGGACATCGCGGTGCCGATCCGGTCGCAGTTCTCCGGGATGCCGAACGTGTCCGTGCACATGGGGCGCGTGTCGCGCATCGATCTCGAGAGGCGACGCGTCGAGACCAACGGTGAACGCGCCATCGACTACGACTTCCTGATCCTGGCGTGCGGCGCCCAGCACAGCTACTTCGGGCACGACGCCTGGGAGAACGACGCGCCGGGGTTGAAGACCGTCGAGCAAGCGACCGAGATCCGGCGGCGCATCCTCTCGGCGTTCGAGCGCGCCGAGAACGAAGCCGACCCGATCGCGCAGCGCGCCTTGTTGAACTTCGTCATCGTCGGCGGAGGACCGACGGGTGTGGAGCTCGCGGGCGCCATCGCGGACATCGCGCGCACCGTGCTCGTCGACGACTTCCGGCGCGTGAATCCCGCGGATGCGCGAGTTTTGCTCGTCGAGGCGGGGCCGCGCGTCCTGCCGGCTTTCCCGGAGGAGCTCTCGCAGCACGCCGCCGAAGATCTGCGGACCATCGGCGTCGAGGTGCGGACCAACGCGCGCGTCGTCGACGTCGATGACCGAGGCGTGCAAATCGGCGAAGAGCGCGTGCCGGCGAAGAGCGTGTTCTGGGCGGCGGGCGTCGCGGCCGACCGCATCACGGGCACCCTCGGCGTCCCGCTCGATCGCGCCGGTCGCGTCGTGATCGAGAGCGACCTGTCGATCCCGGGCCACCGCGATGCGTTCGTCATCGGCGACGCGGCGCACCTCGAGATCGAAGGCGAGCTCATCCCCGGCCTCGCGCCCGCCGCGATCCAGGAAGGCGAGCTCGCGGCCGACAACGTGCTCGCGCGCATCGAGGGGCGCGTGTCCGTGCCGTTCCGCTACCGCGACAAGGGCATCATGGCGACCATCGGCAAGCACAAGGCCATCGCCGTCGCCGGACGCATGCGGCTCACCGGCTGGATCGCGTGGGCGGCCTGGCTCGTGGTGCACGTGCTGTCGCTCGTCGGCTTCAAGAACCGCATCTCGGTGTTCTTGCAGTGGGTCTGGAGCTACGTCTTCTCGCGGCGCGGAGCGCGCCTCATCACGCGGCGCGCGACTGGCATTCGACGGCGGCGCACGAAGACGTCGAGGACGACGCAGCACGGCTCGACGAGAAGCACGACGGGCGAGCCGAGGTCACCGTCGCGGCGCATCCTCCGCACGGGGGCGACGGCCACGACGCTCACGTGGCGCGCCGCGCCGGCCGGGAAGCTTCGGCTCCGAGCTCCGAAGGCCGCGCGTCGTCGTGACTCCCGAGCATCGACGCGCCGCGGTCGTCGTCGGCGACGCGTCGAGGGTCGCTGGCGAGATATGGTCACGAGTGCTACGTTCATGACCATGAAGACCAAGGAGCGGGTCATCGCCGCGGGAGAGTTCAAGGCCAAGTGCCTCGCGATCCTCGACGAGGTCGAAGCTCGGCGGCGCTCCGTCGTCGTCACGAAGCGCGGCCGATCCGTTGCGCGCGTCGTTCCTTTGCCCGTCGACAAGTCGAACTCCCTGCTCGGGAGCCTTCTGCACGAGGAAGATCTCCTCGCGCCCATCGAGGCCGACTGGGAGCATTCGTGATCGTTCTCGATACCCACGCGTGGGTGTGGTGGCTCACCAAACCTCACAAGCTCGGGCGAAAGGCCGCACGTGCGATCGACAAAGCGGATCGCATCGGAGTCTCGGCGATCAGCGTCTGGGAGATCGCGACGAAAGCGGAGGCCGGAACGTTGAAGTTCGATCGCCCCTACGACGTGTGGCTCGACGCAGCGCTCACGGAAGACCCTCGCACCGAGCTCGTGCCTCTCTTGCCGCGAATTTCCCTCGAAGCCGTTCGGCTTTCGTGGACGCATCGTGATCCGGCCGATCGATTCATCGTCGCGAGTGCGCGTACGCACGACGCGGCTCTCATCACGGCCGACGAACGGATCCTCACCTCGGGGCTCGTTCGCTGTCTCTGGGATTGAGGGATCTGCGCGTCCTGCGAAATTGACGTCGTCGGCGTTCCCATTCACGGACGCGCGGACGCTGAGGTACCCTGCGCGCATGGTCAAAGGCGGCTACATGACGGGCTTCGGCAACGAGCACGCGACCGAGGCCGTGCCCGGTGCGTTGCCCGACGGCCGCAACTCGCCGCAGAAGGCGCCGTTCGGGCTCTACGCCGAGCAGCTCTCGGGGACGGCGTTCACCGCGCCGCGCCGGGAGAATCGGCGGAGCTGGCTCTATCGGCTCCGCCCGGCCGCGGAGCATCCGCCGTTCGTCCTGCGGGAGCCTTCGCTCTTTCGAAGCGGACCATTCGACGACGCGCCCCCGAACCCCAACCGGCTTCGTTGGGATCCGCTGCCCGTCCCGACGGCGCCGACGTCGTTCGTCGACGGCCTGGTGACGATGTGCGGGAACGGCGCGCCGGCGATCGGCGCGGGCCTCTCCGTTCATCTCTACGCGGCGAACCGGTCGATGGTCGACGAGGTCTTCTTCGACGCGGACGGCGAGCTCCTCGTCGTGCCCCAATCGGGCGCCGTTCGGTTCGTCACCGAGCTCGGCGTGCTCGACGTCTCACCCGGCGAGGTCGTCGTGATCCCGCGCGGCGTGCGGTTCCGCGTGGAGCTCGCGGGCGACGCGAGCGGCGCGGGCGACGCGAGCGAGGTGGTCAGGGGCTACGTCTGCGAGAACCACGGCGCGCTCTTCCGATTGCCGGAGCTCGGGCCGCTCGGCTCGAACGGCCTCGCCAACCCGCGGGATTTCCTCACGCCGATCGCGGCCTTCGAGGACGTCGAGCGCCCCACGCGCGTCGTCCAGAAATTCCAGGGCCGGCTCTTCTCGACCGAGATCGACCACTCGCCGCTCGACGTCGTCGCGTGGCACGGCAACCTCGCGCCGTACAAATACGACCTCGCGCGGTTCAACACGATCGGGACGGTGAGCTTCGATCACCCCGATCCGTCCATCTTCACCGTGCTCACCTCGCCGAGCGACACGCCCGGCGTCGCGAACGGCGACTTCGTGATCTTCCCGCCGCGCTGGATGGTCGCCGAAGACACGTTCCGCCCGCCGTGGTTCCACCGGAACGTCATGAGCGAGTTCATGGGGCTCGTCCACGGCGCCTACGACGCGAAGGCCGAGGGCTTCGTTCCCGGCGGCGCGTCGCTCCACAACTGCATGAACGGGCACGGCCCCGACAAGGCGACCTACGAGCGCGCCGTCGCCGCCGAGCTCGCGCCGCACAAGATCGATCGCACGCTCGCGTTCATGTTCGAGAGCCGCTGGGTCTTCGCGCCCACGCGCTTCGCGCTCGAGACCAAAGCCCTCCAGCGCGACTACGACGCGAGCTGGTCGGGCTTCGACAAAGCCCAATTGCCCGGAGTCGGAAAATCATGAAGCTCGCCTCTCTCGCATCGGGTCGCGACGGCCGCTTGGTCGTGGTCTCGGACGATCTTGCGCGGTACGTCGACGCGAAGGACGTCGCGCCGACGCTCCAGCGCGCGCTCGACGATTGGTCACGCTGCGAACCGCGCCTCCGCGAGCTCGCGAAGAAGCTCGCGACGGATTCGTCGTTCGGCGAGCCGCTGTCGGAGGCGGCGTGCGCGTCTCCACTGCCGCGCGCCTACCAATGGGCCGACGGCTCGGCGTACGTGAACCACGTCGCGCTCGTGCGCAAGGCCCGCGGCGCCGAGATGCCCGCGAGCTTCTGGACGGATCCGCTCATGTACCAAGGCGGCTCGGACGGATTTCTCGGGCCGCGCGCGCCCATCCCGCTCGCCGACGAGGCGTGGGGCTGCGATCTCGAAGGGGAGGTCGCGGTGATCACGGGCGACGTCCGGCAAGGCGCGACACGCGAAGAGGCCCTCGACGCGATCCGGCTCGTGATGCTCGTCAACGACGTGTCGCTCCGGAACCTGATCCCGAACGAGCTCGCCAAGGGGTTCGGCTTCTTCCAGTCGAAGCCGGCGTCGGCGTTCTCGCCGGTCGCCGTGACGCCCGACGCGCTCGGCGACGCGTGGCGGGACGGCAAGCTGCACCGACGGCTCGTCGTGTCGCTCGACGGCGAGCCCTTCGGGCGCGCGGACGCGGGGACGGACATGACGTTCGACTTCGGGACGCTCGTGGCGCACGCCGCGAAGACGCGCAGCCTCGTGGCCGGCACCATCGTCGGCTCGGGCACGGTGTCGAACCGCGGCGACGACGGCGGCCCCGGAAAACCCATCCGCGACGGCGGCGTCGGCTACTCGTGCATCGCCGAAGTCCGCACCGTCGAGACGCTCCTCCACGGCGCGCCGAAGACGCCGTTCCTCCGCTACGGCAGCCGCGTCCGCATCGAGATGCTCGACGACGCGGGCCGATCGATCTTCGGCGCGATCGATCAAGAGGTCGCGCGAGCGTCCTGAGAGACGCCGAGGGATCGCGCGGGCGCCACCCATCGCGCGGGCGCGCCGAGACGATGCCATCCGTTCAGTACGAACGGCCCGCGACGTCGTGGTAAGCACGGGCATGCCGCACACGATCCCGCTCGACGTCGTCGAAAAGCTGCCGAAGACCGATTTGCACGTCCACCTCGATGGATCGTTGCGGCTGAAGACGATCCTCGAGCTCGCCGACAAGCAGCGGATCGAGCTGCCCGCGCGCGACGAAGACGGCCTCCGGAAGGCCATGAACCTCGGGCAAAATTGCGGCTCGCTCGTCGAGTACCTCAAGGCGTTCGACGTCACGCTCCGCGTCCTGCAGACCGCCGACGCGCTCACGCGGACGGCGTACGAGCTCGCCGAAGACGCCGCGCGCGAGAACGTCCGCTACATGGAGGTCCGCTATTCGCCGATGCTCCACACGCGGCGCGGCCTGAAGCTCACGGCGGTCGTCGAGGCGGTGCTCGAAGGGCTAAGGTCCGCGCAAGACGAGTACGGCATCGAGTCGAACGTCATCCTCTGCGGCATCCGCAACGTCTCGTCGGAGAGCTCGCTCGAGATGGCGGAGCTCGCGGTCGCGTACAAGAACCGCGGCGTCGTCGGCTTCGATCTCGCGGGCGCCGAGTACGACCACCCGGCGAAGCATCACCGCGCGGCGTTCCAGCTCGTGCGCGACAACAACATCAACGTCACGATCCACGCCGGCGAGGCGTACGGCCCCGAGTCGATCCATCAAGCCATCCACGTGTGCGGGGCGCACCGCATCGGCCACGGCTGCCGGCTGCGCGAGGACGGCGACCTCCTGCACTACGTCAACGACCACCGCATCGCGCTCGAGTGCTGCCCGTCGTCGAACGTGCAGACCGGCGCGATCCGCGATCTCGCGAGCCACCCCATCAAGCTTTACAAGAACCTGGGATTGCGCGTGACGGTGAACACCGACAACCGGCTCGTGACGGACACGACGGTCTCGAAGGAGCTTTGGCTTTGCAGCAAAGAGCTCGGGTTCACGATGGCCGATTTGAAGGCCGTCGTCCTTTCCGGGTTCAAGAGCGCGTTCCTACCTTTCCACGTCAAGCAGCAATACCTGCGACGCGTGAGCGAAGAGCTGAAGGCCTTCGCCGACGACGGGACGATCGTCGCGCCGAACGCCGCCCCGACGAGCTCGGTCGAAGGGCAACCGGCGGCCACGCGAGCGGCGGGGAGCACGGGGAGCGCGGGGAGCGCGACGACGTCGACCACGCCGCTCGTCGCGAAGGCCAAAGGCGGCATCGCGTAGAGACGGGGCCCCGGACGCGGGAGGCCGCGGCCGATGCCTCCCATCGCGCGCACCGCACACGCCAACGCGGCAGGCGCCCGATGGGCGATGACCGAACGCACGGAAAAGCGTGTTGTTCTCTGCACCTTCCTATCCCCACTGGGGGAACGTTCGATCCACCCATTTGATGAGCGGACCATCCATCGGCCCCAATCATTACACCGCATAATGGCATCATTTGGTGTATGAACTAGGGGGTGAGTGTGCGCTCAGAAGCGGAGATGTCGTTCGGCACAGGGCTTGCTCCGGCCGTTGGGCGAAACGAGCTTCTCCCTGACCACGTTCGGCCGCGTCGAAGCCATGCGCTTCCTCTCGGTGCACGGGGTCAGTCACTTCCAAATCAATGGTGGGGCACGGCGACTCACGAAGCGTCGCCGTCGAAAGCATACGTGTACGTCCCGAATGGCATGCCCTCCATTCGGCCGTTCGATCGAAAGGCATAGCGATGAAATCCGGAATGAAGATGGTTGCCACCGTGCTCGCGTCCTTGGCCGCGGCGTGTTCCGCGCAAGTGGATGAATCGAAGGGGACGAGCACGAACGACATCACGACGACGGACGCCGAGGTGTTGACGGCGGCCAAGGACGTGTCCGACTTCGGCAACGTGATCCAGCTCTCGGGCAAGATGAACATGTTCGAGGGACAGGGCGAGCTCGCGCTCGTCAACGCGTCGCAGCCCGGAAAGCCCATCGTCAAGGTCCACGCCTCCGGCGGCTCCATGGGCCTGAGCGACTTCGACGTTCCCGCCGACCTCGGCGACTTCTCCGTCCCCGGCACGCTCCCCGAGCCGGGCGACTGCATCGCCGTCAAGAACGTCTCCGGCGGGCGCGGCTACACCGACGCCGAGATCCTCGACAAGGCCGAGTTCGGCGCCTTCGTCTATGCCCACCAGGACGGCAAAGGCGAGCAACACCCCGCTTGGGCGACCACCGGACCCCGCGTCTACGCCAGCGTCACCGCCTGCTTGGCGGATCCCGATCGGCAACAAGAAGTGCTGACCGCGGCCAAGGACGTGTCCGACTTCGGCAACGTGATCCAACTCACGGGCAAGATGAACATGTTCGAGGGACAGGGCGAGCTCGCGCTCGTCAACGCGTCGCAGCCCGGTAAGGCCATCGTCAAGGTCCACGCCTCCGGCGGAGTCATGGGCCTGAGCGACTTCGACGTCCCCGCCGATCTCGGCGACTTCTCCGTCCCCGGCACGCTCCCCGCGCCGGGCGACTGCATCGCCGTCAAGAACGTCTCCGGCGGACGTGGCTACACCGACGCCGAGATCCTCGACAAAGCCGAGTTCGGCGCCTTCGTCTACGCCCACCAGGACGGCAAAGGCGAGCAACACCCCGCTTGGGCGACGACC